>NZ_FNPV01000010.1 GCF_900107405.1 Tindallia californiensis
CTGCCAATTCAACGCTTTTCAACGGAAGAGGAGGCTCTGGAACTGGCAAATAAATCACGTTTTGGCCTTGCTTCCTACGTTTTCACCGAATCACTCAGCAGAGGTATTCGGGTTTCTGAAAAATTGGAGTATGGTATTGTAGGCCTTAATGATGGCGGTCCGGCAACGGTGCAGGCGCCTTTTGGAGGCTTTAAGGAAAGTGGCCTTGGAAGAGAAGGAGGACATTTCGGGATTGAAAGCTTTCTGGAGATTAAATATATCTCCATTGGCATAAAATAACCAAGGACAGAGGATCAGTGGGAGGGGCTGGGCTCAGTGTGGGCTCAGTGGGGCCGGGGGCAACTCGCCCTCTCAACACGTCCTCCTTAAGCTTTCAAAATAAAGAAGAATATTGGAGGAAACCTTTAAATGAAAAGAGTGATATGGTGCAGCTATATAATCTTATTAAGTCTCATCTTAATGTCTTGTAGCCAAGCGGATAAAGATGTTGTTTTGGTTGGAGAGTCAGAACAATTCAGTGACAAAGAAATTAATCAGGCAATTGAATGTGTGAAGGAAAAATTTAAAGATTTCAATGGATGCGAACTTACGGATATTTGGTACGATGAAGAAAGATCTAATTCATTTATCGAGACTTATATGAACTATGGGCGTGGATCAATTAATGGTGTAAGTCCTGACAATGTAATGGTATTACTATCAAACTTTACGGTGGATGAGTCCAGTAGTGATGGAAGTCTTGAACCAAATTCAACCTATACAGACTGGATGTGGATATTAAATAGAGAGAGTAACACGAGTGATTGGACAGTAGATGATTGGGGATACTAGTTTATGCAAGGTATAAGGATCTACCGCGTATTCAGTGAGAGCATATTTTCATGAAGGTAAGAAGCGGATGAAAGGATGAAAAAAGGGTTGTTGAAACGGATGGTTAGGGGGAGCTGTGTTGAATAATTCATATAACATTTACCAGGAACTGGCCAAACCACCTTTATCTCCACCGGGTTGGATCTTTGGACCCGTTTGGACCGTATTATATGCGATGATGGGAATTGCCTGTTTTAGGGTGCTGTCCAAGGGTTTGGGTAGGCCTGAAGTCCAGAGAGCAGCCTTGGCATTTGTTCTTCAGCTTGCATTGAATTTCCTGTGGCCCTACCTGTATTTTACCTTAGGGCTTCGAGGCGTGGCAGCAATAGAAATTCTGGTATTGTGGCTGGCCATCGGTTTGTGTACCTGGCTTTTTTTCCGAATAGACGCTTTGGCTGGATGGCTAATGGTGCCCTACCTGTTATGGGTCACATTTGCCACTTATTTGAATATAGCAACCTGGTATCTGAATGCATAAGCAGGACGGATTCCTAGGTACAAAAAATGCTAAAACAGGCGCTAGGATGATGATAGGATCAATTCCAGTAGTGCTGGTCGATAGGGATTCTACAAGAGGGAGATAAGCGGTGCTACGTCTCTGGATAAGAATCCTGTTGATAAGAATCTTATTGATGTGAGGCTTGGACGATTCGAATATGTCGGACCCTTGGATCTTCCGTTCCCTGAATCCATAGACCAGCTTCTCGCTGGGTTTCAATGTAGCGTACCAGCTCTTCAGAAATAAGCTCTCCTGGGCAGAGGAGAGGAATACCGGGAGGGTATACCATTAAGAACTCTGCACTGATGTGATGGATACTTTCCCATAAGGGAAGCAAATGCGTATCGCCGTGCATGGCTTCTCTTGGTGAGAGCTTTTGCAAAGGGAGCGGTGGCAGGATGACATTATCTGTTTCAGAACAGGAGAGAATCGGGCTTTGACCATAGCCTTTACGGATAGATTGAAGGGCGCTAATCAGTGAATCCACCTGCTCCTGCGTATTACCAATGGAAAGCGTACATAAAACATTGTAAAGATCCGATAATTCTGGCTGAATATGGTATTCTTTGGAAAGAATTTCCTCTAACTGATGACCAGAGATTCCAAGATTCCGGCAGGTAATGGTTAACTTGGCTGGATCCAAACCATAGAACCCTGGACTTCCAAGGTTTTCGGCACCAAAACAGTGAAAGCCGTCGATGGCATTAATACGTTCTCGGGCTTGGTGGGACAGGAACTGTATCCTTTCCAGCAATTGAAATCCTTCTGTCATCATTTGGCGGCGGGCTACGTCTAAAGAAGCCAGTAAAATATAAGAAGGACTGGTGGTGTGCAGTAGGTTTAAGGCTGCTTGAACCTTTCGATGATCCACCCTCTCTCCCTGTACATGAAGCATGGAGCTTTGGGTCAGGGAACCAATGATTTTATGGGTACTCTGGGCACAGATATCCGCCCCTGCCTCCATGGCTGACATGGGAAGATCCTTGTGAAAGGATAGGTGAGGGCCGTGGGCTTCGTCCACCATAAGGGGGATGTTATGTTGGTGAACCAGTTTTGCAATGGCTTTTAGATCTGCTGCAACACCGAAGTAGGTGGGATTAATGACGAGCACTCCCCGAGCATCTGGATGGTCTTGTAGTGCTTTTTCAACGGTTGCTGGGGTTACATTCAGTGCTGTACCAGTCAAAGAGTCGATCTCAGGATGGATATAAATCGGTAGAGCGCCCACAAGAGCAAGGCCTGTGGTGACAGACTTATGAACGTTTCTTGGAAGGATGATCTTATCGCCTTCCCTGAGCACGCTGAGCACCATGGCATGAAGGGCTCCAGAAGTTCCATGGACGCAAAAGAAAGTATGCGTTGCCTGAAATGCATCTGCCGCTAATTTCTGAGCTTCGGCGATGCAACCGGAAGGATGATGGAGGCTGTCTACCTGCTCAAAAACCGTGACATCAATGGCCATGGCGTTGGTACCGATAAATTCCCGAAAGGCTTGGTCCATGCCGACTCCTTTTTTATGTCCAGGTACGTGAAAAGGAATGGTTTCGTTGTTAACATAGGTTAACAGTGCCTCAAAAAGAGGTGCTCTTTGATGATTTAGAGGGATCATTTTATTCACTCCTGCCCTTTAAGGTTAAAGTAAGACCTGTACAGAACCACTATAAACTTTTTTAGAGGTGGGTGCAAACTTAATCCTGTCTGGATCAATTGATTTGTTTACTAGCATATGTGAAACATTCAGCAGGAAAGCTTGATGTGGAGCCTGTAAGATCAATAAGCCCTCGTTTCTCCTTAGTAAAAAACACAAAAGGGAGGACGGGGGCTTTTTATGGCTAAAAGTACAAAAACGATCGCAATTATGCATAGATTATCAGTAACGGTTGCAGTATAATCATATTGCAATCGATTATTATTATCGCTTGATCAGAAATGCGAGAGGAAAATTTTCTAGCCGAAATAGAGCACATTAGGAGGGTAACAGCCGATGATGTTAACACGAAAAAAAGTTAGTTGGTTTATCATGAGCATGTTGATTGTGATGTTGATGGCAAGTTGCACGAGGGGAGAAGAATCTCCTTCAAATCTAGAAGAAAACAATCCGACCTCGGAGGAGGTTTCGGAGGAGCTGGTCTTTGTTAACTTTAGAGATATAAGAGACCTAAACCCTCATCTCTATAGTGGAGAACTTTTTGCACAAAATTTATTATTTGAAGGTTTGGTCATGGTTACAGAGGATGGAATTCAGCCTTGGCTGGCGAAAGATTGGGACATCTCTGAAGATGGACGCAAGTATACCTTTCATATTCGTCAAGGAATTACATTTTCGGATGGGCATCCATTTGATGCCAGTGTGGTAGAAGACAATTTTCGAGCGATTTATGACAACTACGATCGGCATGGATGGCTTGAAAGTATCCGATTGCTAGAAAGCTATAGCGCCACGGACAAGTATACCTTTGAAATGGAACTAAAAGAACCCTATTATCCTCTACTAATTGAGCTTGCCGTAACAAGACCCTTTCGCTTCATCTCGCCGGAGGCATTTATTGACGGCACTACAAAAAATGGAGTCAGTGAACTAATTGGAACGGGGAAGTACGTACTTGCGGAAAACCATATTGATGAATATGCCGTATTTGAGGTCAATCCAAATTATTGGGCAGAAAAACCAGAGATTAGCAGGATCGTTGCGAAGGTTATGCCGGATAACCAATCAAGAACACTTGCCTTGGAAAGTGGTGAAATTGATATTATCTATGGAACAAACATGGTGGATGCGGATACCTACATCAAGTATTCGGAGATGGATGGGTTTGGTGCAAGCTTATCTGATCCGTTGGCAACCAGAATGCTTATTATGAACTCTACGGATCCAATTTTATCGGATGTAAAGGTACGGCAGGCATTTAACGCTGCGGTGAATCGAGAGGAAATATCGGAAGGAATATTTTATGGTCTGGAAGCTCCTGCCGATAGGCTGTTAGCCAGTACCGTTCCATACTGTGATGTCGGATTGGATGGATACATTTACTCTCTGGAGAAAGCCAATAGCCTTTTAGAAGAGGCCGGTTGGCAGATGAATGAAGCAGAGAATGTTCGAGAAAAAGACGGAGAACCGCTGGAAATACAGCTGCATTACAATGCGGATAGCGTGACGGAAAGAACCATATCAGAATACTTACAAGACGAAATGAGAAAAATTGGTATGGATCTAAAGATTACCGGAGAAGAGGAACAAGCATACAGAGATAGAATGAAGAGTGGAAATTTTGGTATTACCTTCAATATATCATGGGGGACGCCATATGATCCTCATTCTTTTCTGGGAGGCATGAGGATGCCGGCGGTTTATGGCGACTATGCAGCTCAGCAGGGCCTTGAAAAAGTGGACGAGCTTCATGATACGATCTTAAAGGCATTTACAAGCATCGATGAAATCCAAAGACAAACATACTATGACGAAATACTTACCTATTTACACGAGGAAGCTGTTTACGCACCTCTCACTTTTGAAAGAAACAGAGCTGTATACAATGAAAAAGTCAACAATGTAACCTTTAATCCTTCGCAATTTGAAGTGCCTTTGGACAGAATGTATCTGGATTAGTGTTAGAAACAGATAGGGTCATGGGAAAGCTCTTCTATGACCCATCTGGCTTTCTGCAACGTAAGGGAGATTGCTATGAAAAACTATATGGTAAAAAGAATAGTAATGACGATACCGATGATCGTTGCCGTATCCTTGGTGGCCTTTATTTTAATTAACCTTATTCCCGTGGATCCGGCAGAAGTTGCTTTGAGAGTGAATGATATTATACCGACGGAAGAAGCGCTGGAAGGAATGAAAGAAGAGCTTGGGCTCAATAAATCCTACCTTCAGAGGTATATTGCTTGGATGGGCGATGCACTTAGACTGGATTTCGGGAACTCTTATGTGAATAGAAACAGGACCGTTTTAGATGAAATCACACGCAGTTTGCCGGCTACCATTGAACTTGCAACGGCTTCTTTGCTCATCGTGTTATGTATCAGCATTCCTGTTGGTGTCTTGTGCGCACTATATAAAAATAGTGTTTTCGATAAAATAGTTAGAATGTTTATTTTTGTTGGTTCGGCGATGCCCAATTATTGGATTGGGATTCTGCTGATATGGTTCTTTGGCGTAAAACTAGGGATTCTGCCAACTGGTGGGAACCGGGAAACTGGGGCTATTATTCTGCCGGCCGTTACCTTAAGCCTGACCTATATTTCTACCTATGTTCGACTGATAAGAAATAATATGTTGGAAAACATGACGGAGAATTATGTATTTTATGCAAAGATCAGGGGGCTTAAAGACAGAAGCATCGTAGTAAAGCATGTCCTTAAAAACTCCCTGCAATCATCCGTTACGGCATTAGGGATGAGTATTGTGCAGCTTATTTCTGGAACGGTAGTCATAGAAAACATCTTTTCTTGGCCGGGGATTGGGAGACTATGCATTACGGCGATCTTCAACAGAGACTACCCGGTTATTCAGGCGTACATTCTTATGATGGGCATTCTGTTCATTTTTTGCAACCTAATGGTAGATATTGTGCACCATAAATTGGATCCAAGGTTACGCGAGGGGATATAAAATGCTAAGAAAACTAAAAGGAGATAAAGTCGCAATCATAGCCTTAACGATTATTTTAGTGACGATGCTTCTGGGCGTACTTGCAGGACAAGTAGCTCCCAATGACCCTAATGAAACAAGTATTGTCAATAAATATGCTGAAAGAAGCCAGGAGTATCCGATGGGGACGGACCATTTAGGGCGTTGCGTTTTTTCGAGACTTATTTATGGGATCAGACCCACTATCTTTCTGTCCTTACTTACAATGGGATGCACCATCCTGCTTGGAACAACGATTGGAATGGTATCCGGGTATGCCAGAGGTATTGTAGATGAACTCATCATGAGGATTGTTGATGTGATGTTATCTTTCCCCAGTCAAGTCATGATATTGGCAGTGGTGGGGATGATGGGAGTTGGCATTAGGAATGTGGTTATCGCAAGCATAGCAATAAAATGGGCATGGTATGCCAGGATGATCAGATCTACGGTGATAAAATATAATAGCAAAAACTATATTTTATATGCAAAAACCATCGACACAAAGAAGTCTTTTATTATTACCAGGCATATGCTGCCAAACATTTTGTCGGAAATCATCGTATTGGCAACACTGGATATGGGATGGGTTATCATAAGCATCTCCACGCTTTCATTTCTGGGCCTGGGCGTTCAGGCGCCGGCGGCAGAATGGGGAGCAATGCTTAGTGAGGCGAAAAACGTTATTCAATCTCACCCTGGACAAATGATCGCCCCAGGGGTGGCGATTTTAGTGCTTGTATCTTCTTTCAACATGCTGGGCGATAGTCTGAGAGATATATTGGATCCCAAGGAGGTATAAGATGTCTACGGAACTTTTAACGGTTAAAGATCTGGAAGTGTGGCACAAGGAAGACTCCCATATTGAAAACATTATTTCAGATGTTTCATTTCGTTTAAAGAAGAATGGATGCTTAGGCATTGTTGGAGAAAGTGGAAGCGGAAAAAGCATCACCTGCAAAGCGATACTAGGGTTGCTGGATAAGAGTTTTGACGTAAAGGGAGAGGTTATGTTTAATGACATTCATCTGCTTAAAGCCGACAAGAGAATGATCAGGAAAATAAGAGGCAAAGAAATATCCATGATTCTTCAGAATCCAATGACTGCCTTTGACCCACTTTATACCATGCACTATCAAATGGCGGAGACCTTTATAGAAAATCTAAAGGTAAGTAAAAAGGAAGCACTGGAAATGTCCTTGAAAGTACTGGAAGATATGAACATGATTCTGCCCAAAGATGTGTTAAAGAAGTATCCGCATCAGTTGAGTGGTGGCATGATTCAAAGAATTATGATTGGGATGGCCCTGTTTTTAAAGCCCAGCATCATTATTGCGGATGAGCCAACCACGGCGGTGGATGCTATTAATGTAGTAAAGCTGATGGAGGAATTCAAGAAGATTAGAGAAAACCATGATACATCCATGATTTTTATCTCTCATGACTTGGGAGCTGTGGCAAAAATAGCCGACGAGGTTCTGGTGATGAAAGATGGAAGAGTCATTGAACATGGGGAAACAAAGCATCTTTTAAGATATTCAAAAAATCAGCATACGAGATACCTAATCGATACAAGATTATCCCTTGTAGATAAATTTCATCAAGCCCTAGGGTATGGAGGTGCTCATGCTATTAGAAGCAAAAGAATTGTATAAAAGCTACAAAAAGCCAGCCGGTATCGTCAGAAAGGAAGAAGTGAGAATTTTGAAGGGAGTGTCCTTTACCCTTTTAGAAGGGGAGTGCCTTGGAATAATTGGTGAAAGCGGCAGTGGCAAGAGCACTTTAGGGCGCATTCTAATTGGACTGGAGAAACCAGACAGCGGGGCGATACAAGTAAAGAGATCCGACGTGAGCTCGATAAAAAACAACCCTGTAAAACAGAAATCAAGTGTTGTTTTTCAGGATTATAGCACTTCTGTCAACCCAAGGTTTAAAGTGGTGGATGTTCTTTTTGAACCCATGAATTCCCTAAAGAAATTAAGAAAAAAAGATAAGCTTGAGAAAGCCGTAGCGTTGTTAAAAAAAGTAGGATTATCAGAAATATACTTATATCGGTATCCTCACGAACTCAGTGGTGGACAACTTCAACGAGTATGTATAGCCAGAGCAATAGCTGCCAACCCGGCATTCATTGTACTGGACGAAGCCATTAGCTCTTTAGACGTATCCATACAAGTGCAGGTGATGGACCTGCTCATGGACTTAAAAAAACAATTAAACATTGCGTATATCTTCATTACCCATGACCTGACAGCTATTACCTATATATGCGATCGTGTTTTGTTCTTTAAAGACGGTGTTGTGATTGAAGAAGTTCAAAACATGGCGGAACTACGAAATGTAAAAGAAGATTATTCCAAAGCATTATTGCATGCCGCGATGGAGATGAATGGAGGAGAGAACGGGGCGTATGAAATATAGTGAATATCTTAAACTTGCCATCCCTTTTACGGTGTCAACGATTACACAACCGTTGCTAGGAGCAGTGGATACTGCCGTAATAGGAAGATTGGGAGATCCCGCCTATATTGGTGGTGTAGCGGTAGGGACGGTTATTTTCAGTACAATGTACTGGTTGTTTGGATTCCTGAGAGTAAGCACATCCGGCTACTCCGCTCAAGCATTGGGGACTAAAAAAGAAGAGGATGGGTTGTTTGCACTGTATAGACCGAGCTTGATTGCTATGGTGATCAGCTTGCTATTTATACTATTCCAAGTGCCGATTTTCCAAGGGGCTATGAAGATTATTCGACCCGAAGCAGATGTATATCGTCAGGCATACGCATATTTTCATATATTAATCTGGGGCGCTCCTTTTGTTTTGCTGAATTATGTGAATTTGGGATGGCTCATGGGCAGAAAAAAAGTAAAGGCTTCCATGTTTTTACAGATATTTTCCAACGGTCTAAATATTGTGCTGGACGTAGTGTTTGTTTTATATTTCAAAATGGGCGTTGAAGGAGTAGCGTATGCCACCTTAATCGCACAAATCACAGCCTTTATTATTGGATTTTATCTTATTCGTATACATATTGATCTGGTTGCCATAAAAAAGCACACGGACCGGTTGTTCGATAAAGTGGCGTTTAGAAAAATCATTGGGGTGAATTCGGATTTGATGGTAAGAACCATATGCCTGCTGATTGTTACCAATATGTTTGTTGCCAAGGGTGCTTCTTTAGGGACAGAAATGTTGGCAGCCAATGCGGTTTTATTTCAAATGAAATATATAATGGCTTATTTTTTTGATGGATTTGCCAATGCTTCCAGTGTATATATTGGTACAGCCGTGGGCGAGAATAATGTAAAATTGTACGAAGAAGTTTTGAGGATTTCCACTAAAAGCACTTTTGTGTTAGCGAGTGCGATGTCTCTGTTGGTGTTTTTTCTTCGAAGTCAGATGATCACCACGTTCACAGTGATAGAAAGCGTTATTAATTTGAGCATGGAGTATTCTGTATGGCTGGCAGCCTATCCCTTTGTTGCAGGAATCGGCTTAGTCTACTATGGCATTTTTACTGGTGCTACTTACACAGCTCCTGTTAGAAAATCGATGATTCTATCGCTAATTCCATTTCTCATACCATATTTTATCGTGATTCCCATTTGGGGCAACCATGGTTTGTGGCTTTCCTATGTGTTATTTAGTTTAGGAAGAAGCCTATTTTTGGTACTCTTTACCATCAACTTCAAGAAGGCGGTTTTTGTGCTTGAGTCCAGACAAATGATGGCTACTTAGGGCGTAGCATCTGTTGCTTAAGACAAGTATAGGCAGGGAGGTAACATGAAAAGATCCATACGAACAAAAATAATTGCAGCCATATGCATTACGTTTTTAATACTTCTCTCCTTGTTTATTTACGTCATAGAAGGTCAGGTAAAAGAAAGGGTTAATCTGCTAAATAGAAACTTAACAAACCAATTGATTGATGCCAGAGGCAATCAGATTTCTAATTGGCTGGAGCAGAGAAAAATCGAACTGGAAATGATGGCATCTTTTATTCTGAAATATGACATGAGCAAAGAGGATGCCAAAGACTTTATTGAAATGATGTATGAACAAAAAAGCGACACTTATGTAGATATGGGGATCGTGGAATTTGGAGGGTACAAAAGAAGCATTCATGGAAAAGAAACCGCCATTAAACATAAAAAATACTACAAGGATGCCCTGAAGGAAAATGCGAGCTTTAAAATAAGCGAACCACAAGAAGTGAACGGGGACAAAATGGTGGCAATGCTTTATAAAGTGGGAGGCGTTAATAGGGAAATTGAGTTTATTTATGCAGAGGTTCCATTGGAAGGGTTAATGAGGATTGCCTCTAGAATAAATGTCTATGACGGATCGGGCGAGATCCTAATCAAAAATAAAAGCATCGATTCGAGGGAGAATCTCTATCCCACCAGTTTGGACAACAACCCACTTATTTTTGAAACAGATATCAAGGCTGCTAGGGGCTGGTCTCTCAATTATTATATTTCTGCGGAAAGAATCAATGCTATCAATAGAGAGCTTCGCAAATACATCGTTTTTTTTCAAATGATATTACTAGCCAGTGTTATTGTGCTGCTTATGATCAGTTTTGAGTCAGTTGTGAAGCCCATCGATAAACTCAAAGAAATGATGGGGAAAGTGGAGAAAGGAGATTTATCGGTAAGGCTTCAAAGCCATCGAAAAGATGAGATCGGTAGTCTGATCACCAGTTTCAATAATATGACACAAAACCTTGAAGAATTTAGATGTCAAGAAAGAGAAATGAAACTTAAAATCATGCAAGAACAAGTTAAGCCACACTTTCTTTACAATACCCTGGATACGATAAAGTGGGTAGCTACCGAAGAAAATACAGAAGAAGTGCTTAGTTTGATTGATGCGTTAGGAACCTATTTTCGCATTGGACTAAGCAGCGGAAAAACCTTTATTAGCCTTGATGAGGAACTGGAACATATTGATAGCTATCTCAGAATACTGAAAGCACGGTACGAGGATCGGTTAGTGTATAGCATACACTACGATGATAATCTACTGGATGTCATGGTAATGAGAGTTCTATTACAACCCATTGTAGAAAATGCCGTCATTCATGGAATCAATCAAATGACGGAGGATGGCAAAATTACTATCTATATTGCTTCGAAGGAGAATGAGGTTGTGATAAAAATAATGAATAATGCAGTATTTCAGGCAGATCTCATGGAAGGGATCAATAATGCCTTAATGGCGGATGAAAAAACAGATATGCTTAAAGGCTATGGTCTGTATAGCGTCAATCATCGGATAAAGCTTGAGCATGGAGAGCAATATGGCTTAGAACTTCAGTCTAAGGGGGGATGGACCATAGCCGTTATTCGAATACCCATAATAAGAGGAGAGAAGGATAATGTTTAAGGTTCTTATAGCGGATGATGAACCCAAAATAAGAAAAGGCTTAAAGAGGTGGATCGAAGAAAGCTCCTATTCGTTTCAAGTGGTGGCTGAAGCCAGGAATGGTAAAGAAGCTTTGGAATGCACACTGGCTACATCACCAGAAGTAATCTTTGTAGACATCAATATGCCAGTTATGAATGGCCTCGATTATATTAGCCAGGTGAAAAAAGCTTGTCCTGGTAGTCTGATTGTGATTATTAGTGGACATGATGAATTCAAGTATGCACACAAAGCAATAAAATATAAGGTGTTGGATTACTTGCTAAAGCCTGTTTCGAAAAATGAATTCAACCTTCTCTTAAAAAATGCAATGGAAATATTGGATGAGAAAGTTGCAGAACTTGAAAGAGAGGATAAAGTAGATGAAATCCTAAAATATTCCTATTTGGTAAAATCGGTAAAAGAGTATATAGACCAGCATTTTACGGACCCTCAACTTAACTTAGTTCAAACGGCTCAAGTATTTGACGTGAGCAGTTCTCATTTGAGTAAAAGGATGAAAAATGAGCTAGGAAAGACCTTTGTGGAGTATCTAACGGAAAAACGACTAAACAAAGCCAAAGAAATCCTGACAAACCAATACGACAGAGTGACTATCTTTAATGTATCTAAAAGAGTAGGATACACATCACAGCATTACTTTAGCAGAGTGTTTAAAAAGACTTATGGAGTATCTCCTATGGACTATAGAAGAAACAAACAATACCATTGAACAGGAAGCGTAGCGGGGATAGCCATAGCGATCATCAACAATGACCGCCAGAGGACAAGGGGACGTTTCTCGCGTCCTTTTTTCTGCGTCTAAAAATAGATTTTAGGATGGATTTGAAGATGAAACAATTTGCTTTTCATTCCGTATAACATTTAAAAGACATGGATCAATACAGATGAAGGCACTCTTGAATTATTATACTTGAAATTATAATAATATAAAGTATAATATATTTGAGGAGATGATGATCAAATGAAGCATTTTATTGATCGGGAAGAAGAATGGAAGTTTTTGGAAGATGAGTACCGCCGAGAAGGTTCTTCACTGGTAGTCCTTTATGGAAGAAGAAGAGTGGGTAAGACTGAATTGGCAACAGAATTTATCAAGCAAAAAAACGCACTGTATTTCCTGGCGACAGAAGAGCGTGAATTGCAGAACCGAAACGCCTTTCAACATGCTGTTGCAGAGTTTTGTGATCATGAACTGTTAAAAAACTCAAGAGTTGATAACTGGGAAATACTGTTTAAAACACTGCTGGCAGAAGCGAAGAGCGAAAAACTGATTGTGGTAATCGACGAGTTTCAGTATCTGGGAAAGTCAAATCCATCTTTCCCATCTATTTTACAAAAAATCTGGGACACAAGCCTGAAAGATGCAAACATGATGCTGATTCTTTGCGGTTCCCTCATATCCATGATGGAAAGTCAGGCACTGAGCTATGATAGTCCTTTATATGGAAGAAGAACCGGTCAGATTCGATTAAAACAAATCCCTTTCTCCAAATATCATGAATTTTTTCCTGAAAAAAAAAGAAGAGAGCTCATAGAGTATTATGCTGTTACAGGTGGTGTCCCCAAGTATATCGAGCTCTTTTATGCTGAGAAGGACATCTATTCAGCCATCGATAAAAATGTTTTATCCAGACAAAGCTTTCTATATGATGAACCCAATTTTTTGCTACAGCATGAAGTGTCGGAAGTAGGCAGTTACTTCTCTGTCATCAAAACCATTGCAGCAGGGCATCATAAGCTGTCTAAAATAGCTGGAAATTTGGAACTGAAACAGACCGGTCTGACAAAATATCTAAAAACACTGATGGATCTTGATATTGTTGAAAGAGAAGTACCGGTCACGGAAGAAAATCCTGAACGAAGCAAAAAAGGTCTCTACCGACTTAAAGATAATTTTCTGTTATTTTGGTTCAAATTTATTTACCCCAATTTACGATATATTGAATCAGGGCAGAAAGAACTTGTAATGAAAAAAATAAGAACGAACTTGGTGGACGGACATATTAGTTATATATATGAATCCATTTGTGCAGAAAAAATGTGGCAGCTGAGCGCAGAAAAAAAGTGGAAATTCACGTTTGATAAAGTCGGACGATGGTGGAACAACGATACGGAAATAGACATTGTTGCCTATGATCGTGAAGGAGCAGATATTATTTTTGGTGAGTGCAAATACTGGAGCAACAAGGTTGGCATAAATGTACTGGAAGAACTTGAAAATAAAGCGAAAGCCGTTGAATGGAAAAAGGATAAGCGGAAGGAATACTATATCCTGTTCGGAGTCAATGGCTTTACCGATGATCTTTTGAAAGAGGCAGAAAATAGGGATGATGTGGTGCTCTCAAATTGAGGGTTTTAAGTAGGACGCGCACCGGTTGTGGTGGCAATCTTTCGGATTTCGGCCGAACCTCTCCTTTTTGTGCATGAAATGAGAGGATTAGGGAAGAAACTATCCATTACCATGAAAGGAGATGTGGAGATGAACTACAAAATTGAAAAGAAAGAAGCATTTCGGATTGTGGGGGTCAAAAAGCATTTTGACTGCAATATCGAAGAAAATTTCAGTGAAATACCCCAGTTTTGGACAGAAGTCATTCAAAATGGCATGATGATGGAAATTGGAAAAATGTCTGACCAAGACCCTTACGGGATTTTAGGGGCGAGTGCAGGCATGAACGGAAAGGATTTCGATTATTATATTGCAGCTGCAACCGGCAGCCCAACTCCCCAAAACATGACGGAATACGAAGTGCCACAAGCAACCTGGGCAATATTCCAATGCATAGGACCGATGCCGAAGGCGATCCAGGAGCTTCAAAAGCGTATCATCACTGAGTGGCTGCCCACATCTGGGTATGAATACGCAGATGCTCCGGATATAGAAGTGTATCCGGCGGGAGATGTCACTGCACAGGATTATCAATGCGAAGTTTGGTTGCCGGTTAAGAAAAAATAGCAGGACAAGAGAAACGTCCCCTTGTCCTGACGAAACTGACACAAGGAAGGGGATTGGGATCATGGAAAAGGAAGCATTATTGACGGTGGTATCCAACGAGATTGAAGCAGGAATGGTTGAATCACTGCTGGCGCCGGAAAACATACCTGTTCTCCGAAAACAACGGGGAGCGGGGCAGTACATGGAAATCTATATGGGAATGTCAATGGAAGGCGTCGAACTCTATGTACCGGTGGAATCCCTGGAAAAAGCCAGAGAACTGATTCGTGTCCAGGAAACGGGAGAACCGCTGGAAGAACCCCAATCAGATGAAGAACTGGTTCAGGCCGAAGAGGATCAAGAGAAAAAGCGCAGAAGGAGAAGCTGGATTATTCTGCTGCTGGTTTTTCCGGGAATCCTGTGGTTATTGATTCATCACCTGGGGAACTTATTGCGTATATTGTTTCAATAAAACAATAGGACATTTTGTGTTTATATCCTGAGAAAGTCTTTCCAGGCAGGAACATCCCGCAGTCCCTGGGCATAACCTAATTGGCAGCTCTTTTTTAATTTGTGATAGTCTTTTTCCATATTGGATACCGGCATAACATCCGGGTACACCAAAAAGGCTTTGCCTTCCAGCTCCAGTTCCTGAAGCTCCTCCAGTGTCCGGTTGTACTGAAGATGTCGTTGGAGCATGGCTTCAGCCACCTGCGGGTATTTGCGGTAAAAAGTTTTCACAAATCCTTTGTATTTCACCGGGGCTTTTCGGTAGCCTTTAGGCCGGGTCAGGATGACAAAAAACCGCTCATAACCGTCCTGCTTGGCAATATCCAGAGCGATGCCGCCGTTGATACCGCCATCAACATATTCAGAGCCATTCACTACGGCAGGAGGCATAACGATGGGCATGGAAGAGGAAGCTCGCACAATCCGCATTAGATCCAGCGGAGCTTGAATGTCCTTCCTGGAAAAATACTTCATTTGGCCGGTTTCCATATGGAAAGCACCGATGCGCAAACTGGCAGGATTGCTGGAAAACGCTTCAAAGTCAAAAGGAAGGGTTCCCGTTGAATGAGGCGTCTCTTCGTAGATGTATTTTGCCCGAAAATAGCCTTCTCCCGATAAAAATGACTTCCATCCGCCAAAAAGAGGATCCTTGACAATGTCTACAAAAGATCGTTTGGCCCGGTCCGTGTCCCGGGACAGGTAATTGACGCTGCAGCTGGCGCCGGCGGAAATGCCGGCCACATAATCAAAATACAGCTGATGTTCAAGCAAATGGGATAAAAGTCCGGCAGAATAGCTGGCTCGCATTCCACCGCCTTCAAAAATGAGGGCGGTGTTTTTGATATTATTTTTAAGAAGATTATTCTGATTGGGCATGGGATCTACTCCTTATTAGCGGGACAAGGGGACGTTTCTCCTGTCCTTACTCCTGTGGTGACAGATAAAGGGCGGCATTCTGGTAGGTGATAGGCTCACCAACTAAAAAATGCCCCGGTTCCAGATTGTGCCGGTAATGCGACATGGTAAAATGAAGGTGCGGGCCGGTGGAAAAACCAGTGGTCCCGACAGTCCCGATAATCTCGCCCCGTTCGACCACTTTGTTTTCAACAGTCTTGAGCTCATCCAGATGAAAATAAACACTAAATAGCCCTTGGCCGTGGTCAATGACCACGGTTTTTCCCTGTGTTATTAAATCCATGGCCAGCACCACTCTCCCTCGGTTCGTGGCTGCCACTGGAGTGCCTGTGGGCGCAGCGATGTCCAAACCTGAATGACGATAGGAGGTGGGGGCATTGTTCACATATCGGGTTTCGCCAAACTCTGTGGTAAGTCTTCCCTTAACGGGAATGATAAAGGATTTTGAATAATAACGCTCCGGATTGCTGCGATCCCGGGAAGGGGTAAAATACTTGGCTGTCATGGCTGCCGCTTCTTCATTCCGGGTAGCAGCGGCAACTCCGGCATCAATGGTCAGGTACTGGATATGAAAATACCGGGGATGCAGGGTTAAGGTAGTTTCTTGCAAAGGTTCACCTTCCAAACCATAGGACAGCACGTATTCTCCGGGGCTGGTTCCGTAGTGAGTGGGGATATAGGCTGCAACTCCGTCTTCCAGAGGATAGAAGTGCACCTGATCTGTCAGTGAGTGTTGAAAAACCGGATTAGCACCATCCGGAAGATGGCGGGCGTGAAACACCAGCATTTCTCCTTGTAGTGCATGGGGACCAGGCACTTGGAAGTCTGGGGGCAAATTCATTTCCAGAGAAAAGGCAGAGGTGATGGAGCCACGGTAGGGCTGTTCTTCATCTGTCCAGGAAAACTCCAGTTGGTAGTCGTGACGTCCGTTGTAAGGAAAGACTGGCAGGGTTGAGCTTTCCAAAGGATCATTGTAACGCATATCACCGGAAGGATCGGTTACTTGTAACCATATCTCATCAGGAGGGGGATCAAGGTTCAACCTCAGGATGTAATTGGAACTATCCACTGGAAGAACAGAATCATGGGAAATATCCCTGAATTGAGAAGACTTTGTCCAGCTACCGTCTAGGCGCTGGAACTCCCACGAGTCATGAGTTGCAGGAGGATGAAAAATTTCGTCTGGTCCCTGAATCTGAATCGCTGGCGGCGTTGCATGATCATATAATGCTTCGAAAGCTGGATGGATATAGAAAAAAACAGGATGGCGGGAAAGAGAAGGCTGTCGGCTTGAGCGCTGGACAAACAGACCCTGATCCATGGATGCAGTGATTTCATACTGGCGATTGGGAAGCCAGCGGGTATGCAGTGTCATTGTAAAGGAAGCAAAAGAATTAGACGATTCTCCATCAGGGGTTTCTGGTGAAGGTTCTCCCGAAAGCCCCTGCAATAATGCTGTTGCATCATCATGATCCAAAGAATGGTAACTGGTTGTTCCGGATTCCTGGTGGACTACCGTCATTCCTGAGACCAAACTTGCCGGAACAGGAAAAACGAATGAAGCCAAAAGAATCATCATGATGATTAAGAAAAGAGTGATCCAACGATAACGAACAGCGAGAGTATGCTTCATTATTATTCTCCTCACATGACCCAACAATTCAACGCTTATAATTATAATGCTATTCTATCCGTAAAATACATTCATGGCAAGAAAGTGAAGGACATTTTCGTATATCATAAAAGGGTGAATAGAATGAATAGTCGTAAGCCTGCTTAAATGATACAATGAAAAAAGTGCATGTTATACCAAACTACGCTGATGCGTAAGGAGATGAGCAGATGAAGAAAGAAAACCTGGATTTAGTAACAGAGCTGCGCCATGAACTTCACCAGCATCCAGAACCTTCACATGAAGAAGTGTGGACAAAAAAGCGGCTAATTGAGTTTTTAAAGACGCATACAAGTCTGGAGATTGTAGATCGTGGAAAGTGGTTTTATGCAGGTTATAGGGCGGGAGACGGAAAGCGGAACATCGCTTTCAGGGCAGATTTTGACGCCATTCGTTTGCAGGAGAAGTCGGATTTGCCGTATGTTTCTCAAAACCCAGGGGTTTCTCACAAATGTGGTCATGACGGTCACTCTGCCAGTTTAGTTGGATTTGCTCTGGAAGTAGATCAGAATGGTGCTGAGCATAATGTGTTTTTCCTGTTTCAGCATGCTGAAGAGACGGGTGATGGTGCAGCTGAGGCAGTTGGATTCATAAAAGAGAACCAGATCGATGAGATTTATTCTTTTCATAACATGAGTGGATGGCCGGAAAAAACAGTGGTGGTTAAGGACGACACACTTATGTTTGCTTCCCGGGGAATGGTAATCCATATGGAAGGCACTCCCACCCACGCCAGCCAACCGGAGTATGGAAAAAACCCCGCTCAGGCTATTGCACAAGTTATTTCTTCTATTCCGGAATACACTAAGCCGGAAGACCATAAGGGATTGGTCCTTTGCACCATCATTCAAGTTGATGTTGGAGAACGGGCTTTTGGCGTGGCGGCCAGCAAAGGAGACTTGCTCCTTACGATCCGCGCTGAGTTTGAGGAAGAGTTGGACAAACTGCAGGAGAACCTGGAAAACCTGGCAAAGGCTAAAGGCCATGAAGATGGGATCGATGTAAGTTTTGAATACCATGATGTATTTCCTGTAACATCAAATCACAAGGAAAGTACCGATAAAATCCGGCAGGTATGCCGTGAAAAAGGATTCCCATTGATGGAGATGAACGAGGGCGTGCGGGGATCTGAAGACTTTGGTCACTACTTGAAAGAGACCAAAGGGGCCATGTGCTACATTGGTAATGGTGAAAAACATCCGCAAATACACACCGATGAATATGATTTTCCCGACAGCATCATCGAAACAGCGGTGGAGCTGTTCAAAGGATTGGTGGAACGGGGATAAACTTTAAGGAATCCATAGTCAATTGCCTCTAAAGAGCAGCAAATTTATCCATAATAGAAAGTATTATCAAAGCGACTGACGGTTGATCTTAACCGCCAGTCGTTTTTTTAGAAAATTATTTTAAAATGCTATTGCATCTCTCGACATATGTGATATATTTATAATATAAAGATATGTAAACATATCATAAAGTTATATTATAAACACATTTAGGGAGGTATTTGTAATGAAAAAGAACAAGTTAAGGTATTTAGGTTTTCTGGGATTGCTTGGATTGCTGGGGATCCCCACAGGTAATTATGGGTTCTTTGGATTCTTTGGCGCTTTTGCCTTCTTTGCCTGGGGTGAGATCAAAAACGATGAGATGTTCAAAATAAACGTTGCCAAAGCAGGGCTGAATGCTTTTATCGTTTCTTTGGTGGGGTTAGCATTGGCCATCGCAGCTGTATCCATCCTGCAAACACTGGCGGCAGCAGCCCTGTTTATTGCGGCCATCTTTTTTATACAACTAATGACCTTTATTATATCGTTTTATGAGTATGAAAGAAGAGGTGACCTTTAGAATGCAGATTGTAATAAGGTCCAGAATCAAAGAACTGAGAGCGAGGTATGACCTGACACAGGAACAATTGGCCAACATGGTGGATGTTCGCCGAGAGACCATTGGCCATATTGAGAAGAACAAGTATAATCCTTCTCTGACACTTGCCTATAAGATTTCCAGAGCTCTAAACAGCACCATCGAAGAAGTGTTTATTTTTGAAGAATAAGGACAAACATAATAAAAAAATGATGCTTTTAGGACTTGACACAGAAGATGTTGACATCAAAACAGTACGAAGACTGTTTTTTTATTATTGCATGAGCAGGAACTAGGAAAAGAGCATATTGAATCAGTCATTAACCTGTTGGTTGAAGGGTTGGCGGACAAATGGGGGAAATGAATATGATTATCGACGCTCATGCTCATGCCTGCGGCGAGTATTATGACCATGACAGCATTATCCGTGTATTGGATGAAAATATGACAGATCGAGTGGTGTTATGTCCTGGGGAGATTAACAGTAGGAAGAGCTATGGATTGCCCATGATCTCAGAGAGGTTTCCGCAGAAGGATATCATGTTTGCTGTTAACCGAATCATCGGTTTTGTGACGAAAATGACCGGTGCAGCCAAACACATTGACGAGCAGAACGCCTATGTTTATGAGCTTTCCCAAATGTCTTCTGGCAGAATCATCCAATCCTATTGGATCAATCCCCTTGACCGGAATTGTCTGTCAAAGCTTGAAGAGACCATAAGGCTTATGGCTTTAAGCTGATCAAAGGTGAAAATATGTACCAGCTTTTATTCCCGGACGAAGCGATGAACAAAGCTGAACTGTGAATACCCGGGACGGATGTTATAAAACGTCTAAACTGTCATCTGAGGTGCATCGATGGCAAGTAATTATCGAGTCGGCGGAAGCGGCCGAGATTAGAGAATAACTGTAAAGAATGCTTTGTGGGAGGGCTGGTTGAATGAGGAGAAATATGTTAATCGGAACTGCTTTGGTGCTTGTGATAGCAGTCATATCCGTATCAATTCAGTATCGGAAAGAAATGAACCAAGCCTATCAACGGGTGGCGGATGGCAGCAATGTCCTGATCACAGAAAATGGCGAAATCGAGTACGGCATGGAAGGAGAGGGAACCCCGGTACTTTTGATTCATGGCGCAGGCGGCGGTTACGACCAGGGTCTTCTCATGGGGCAGGCTTTTCTGGACGATGGCTATCAGTTCATTGCTGTTTCCAGATTTGGCTATTTAGGATCTCCCTTGCTGGAAGAAGCGACAGTGGAAAAGCAAGCGAAGCTTTATGCCGATCTCTTGAACTATCTGGATCTCGAAGAAGTGATCATCCTGGGCGTTTCTGCCGGAGGTCCCTCCGCCATCCAGTTTGCCCATGATTATCCTGAAAGAAGCAATGCACTGATTTTGGTATCGGCAGTTTCCATGTATATGGGCGATGACATTCCCCTGAGTACAAAAGTTGTCAACACCATTCAGAAATATGATTTTGCGTATTGGCTGGTGCTGAAAACATTTCGCACTCAATTTTTAGGGTTCATCGGCATTCCCAAGGAAACATACAACGCGCTCAGCCCAGGTGAGAAACAATTTGCCGATCAAATGCTGGAGCACATGCATCCCATGAGCCCAAGGCGTCCGGGGAATATTCACGAAGCCAACATCAAACCCTTATCCGGAGAAGCCATGAACCGTGTAGAGGTTCCCACAATCATCGTTCATGCCAAAGATGACACCCTGGTAGACCATGAACATGCAGTGTTTTATCATCAGCATCTGGCCAACTCCCAGCTGATCTCTTTTGATCACGGCGGTCATGGTCTGGCATCGGAACTGTCGGTAATTCGAAATCAGTTGAACGAATTACTCGAGACGGTGGCATCCTGCAATGAAAGCGAGGATATCCCCACTGTAAAGAACGGAACTTATGTGATGGAACACGGAGCATCAGAAGAGGGAATATCTCCTCAGGTTACCATATCTGATGACCTCATTTCATTCAGCTATGATTTGTTAAGCAGTTATTTTCCTGTGGGCACCTATGAAATCGAAAAACAACACCTAACGATGATGACGGATGACAAATTGTATAGATATACATTTCAGATAGATGGCGATACACTCATTTTTTTGGCGGATGAGTCGTCAACGATAAAATTGACGAATGATAAAATTGGTATAGCGGTGGCAGACCAAGCAAAGTTTAAGCGGCAGGAACATTAGGAGAAATGCAAGTATATACGATAAAGGAGATCAGGCTAATGGCAAAGATATTTTATTTTTCCGGAACAGGCAATTCATACCAAGTTGCAAAAAAACTTGGCATGAAAATAGACGATTGTGAATTAATTAAAATGACACATGACATAAAGAAGGAAGTCTATAAAGATGATATGATTGGCATTGTATTTCCTGTTTACTACTTTGGGCTTCCAAAAGTAGTGGATAAATTTTTGATTAACTTTGAGTCTCAAAGTAGTGGTTATTTGTTTGTCATTGCTACACGGGGCATACCTTTTGCGGGAGGCGTGCGAAAACAGTTGATGAATATTTTCAGTAACAAAATATCATATTTTCAATACATAACTATGGGAGATAACTTTAACATTGATTTCTGGAACAGCTCCTCAAATAAAGTTAAAGAGTCAAGAAATAGCCAGTGTGATGATACGATCCAGAAAATAGCCGTGTCAATAAATAAGAGAGTCCATAAGAAGAAATATACTTTAATCGATTTTATGGGGTTCATCACAAGGCGTTTTCCCAGGTATGGATATGAAACATATATAAATAAGGTATATGGCAGTGATGAATGTTTTAATGTAAACACTGAAATATGTACAGGTTGCAATAAATGTGTTACATCCTGCCCAGTAGACAATATTAGATTCGATAAACAAGTGAAATGGATGCACAAGGATTGTCAGCTTTGTCTTGCTTGCTATCATTGTTGTCCAACCAATGCGATACAGTACACGAATGGTCACTTAACCACTATAGGGAAAAGTCAGTATTGGAATTACTTCTAATTAATTTGTGTTGGAGGTACGCGGGGAAACGTTCCGCTGTCTTGATCGCATTAAATGAAATTTTAATATAGTTTGCTTATTTAACCCTAACCTTTGTCAGGTCACATCATCGTCCGGCCGCGTTTCAATAAACCTGAAAGTTCTTAGCAACTAAATCTCCGGCATATTACCGGATCTTTCCGATCTCTACGGCTTGATGTTGCAATTGAGAGCCATCGGAATAATGCTTATTTCCCTTCGGGTGGAAAGAGAGTCATGGAATTACAATGAAACTTCGAAAAAAAAAGAGTGGATGAAATGAAAAAAAGAAAGTACTGTTTTTGGCGCCGGTGTGTTGGGAAGTCTTTACGCCGCCAGGTTACAGGAGGCGGGTAACGAAGTGACCTTGGTGGCTCGGGGTTTCAGGCTGGAGGATCTGAAGAAACACGGTGTCGTGCTGAACGGTTTGACACTGGAGAACGCTCTGTCACAAAAGTAACGGTGGTGGACAAGGTGCCCCCGGAGGAGTATTTTGACCTATGCGTGGTCCTGGTGCCACTGCTTCAGCGGGTCTTAAAGATCAAAATTGCCGACATCGGTATGGCCCTTCATCTGAAAAATGCCCGGGAGGAAATGGATCAGTTGACAAAAGAGTTCATGGTGCTGGTGGAACAAGCCGGCATAGAGACCTCTGTACTGGATGTGCTGCGAGGCTAATGGAAAACCAATTTGTCTTGCAATCTCACGGGCATTTGCCCGGACATTATATTGACATTTTTGATAAAATATTGACAAATTATAGAACTGGTGCTTATAGTTGCATAGAGAAGTGCATAGGGAGCAATAAAAGGCTTTGAGGGGCGGACGATTTGTACTTCCCTCAGGAGAATACAAGGAGTGAGTCTGGAACTTGGTAAATTTCATGTCAAAACAAAAATCCGTTGTACAGAACGCCCCGGCGACTATGGTTTTTATCGCCATCAACATCATCATTTTCATTGCCTTAAACACCATCCCCGGCCTTAGTGAACAGCTGCTGCTTAATCCTGAGCTGTACATGATCCAACAGAGGCCCTGGACACTGGTGACCGTGTTTTTTTCCCAGGAGATACATATACACCTGTTACTTAACATGGGTTTATTTTTTGTTTTCGGGAGAGAGCTGGAGAGGAATACGGGATCGACCGCGGTTTTGTCCACCTACATGATTTGTGGATTCCTTGGCAGTGTTACCATTCCATTTCTTGCCCCTGTTATTGGCTGGACGACGGGATTGGTGGCGGGGGCTTCCGCTGCTGTCTGGGGCGTCGTTGCCGCAGTGGCAGTGCTTCAGCCTAACACACGGTTTCGGGGGTACACAGCAATGCATTACACCATGGGATTATTTGCCGGCAACGCCATGCTATTCATATTTAATCCTTCAGTCTCCATAGGTGCAGCCGCTCACGCAGCAGGGATCTTCGCTGGTTTGGCCTGTGGCTATGGGTTTAAAAAGCGCAAAGCTTCAAAAAAATAACAGCGTAATTGCATTCGAAAAGGGAAATTCAGTAAGGGATTCTTGATTCAGACTCCATGAGCGAAGCTATAAAACAGAAACTCGGTGTTTCTAGAAGCTTCCAATTGCGGAAGCTTCTTTCTACGTCAGGGTCCAAGAATGATGCCGGCAGCAATCGCCAGCAACAGCATGACGAAACAACCAACGGCCACGGGATTTGCAAAGTTCAAGGTCCAGCCAATGCCAAACCGCTTTTCAATCCAGATGGCCGGATCATCAGGGTTGTAATAGAACATGCCCCATTTCCAGTACTGGTCGTCATCCGTCGGCAACAAGTCGGAGCCGGCACTTTCTTCAGTATCCACCTTCACCCGTTCTGCCGATTGTCCTATGTGCCAGGCAACCACAAAGATTCCCAGGATAGGCCCGGCAGTGGACAACACATGCAGCACGCAATGGTCGGTTACAGATAGATCTATGAGTTGAAGCAGCTGCATTTGAAGCATGGCAAAATACGTTACCATCCAGGTGGCAGTAAAAATAATGTAAAGGCTCCAGTTCCGATTGGCAGCCTAATGCCGGCGAATAGAAGTCTCCGGGTGAATTCCGGCAGCAACATTCCCAAAGCATATAAAGGAATCACCACCATCATCAGTTGAATCAGTAATGGAGAATGAATTGTCATTTGGATCCCTCCTGCAGAAAAGTATGATAAATCCTTTCAATAAATTGTTGGCTTTCCTCCCGGGTGCCCCCCCGAAGATGTGCCTCTGCAAACAAAACTTCCAGGGTTTCTGTTAGCGATTCCCGGTAGGCTTCATCTGCCTGAAGTTTCAAATCCGGATTGATGATAACACCGCTTTTTCGATGAATCACCACCCGATTTTCCTGCTTCAGTTGCTGATACACCTTGTTGACGGTGTGAAAGTTGATGCCAATGTCAGCGGCTAACTGTCTGACTGAAGGCAAAGATTCTCCGGGCTTCAATTTTCCTTGCGCAATACCGGTAATGATCTGGTTCTTGATCTGTTGATATAATGGAATGTCAGATTCAAAAGCAATGGTGAGAAGCATAAGCATTTTCCTCTCTAATGATGGATATTCGCTTACAAAAACAGACTAGATTTTGTGAAAAAAATCGGCGATCCAATGCCTTTTCTTGACATTATTCCGATAACGGTATATTGTGTTTCTGAGGTGATTTTTCATGAAATATATGAGTTCTAAAGAAGCAAGTGAAAAATGGAGCATTAGTGATCGCCGAATTCGGGTGCTTTGCAATGAGGGGCGTATCGAAGGGGCTATAAAAATTGGGCGAAACTGGTCTATACCTGCTGATGCTGCAAAACCTTGGGACGCAAGGGAAACAAGCAAGAAGCATTATACTGGGTTGGAATGCGACTTCAGTTATATCGATTCACTTAAGAAAGCAATCGACGATCACAGACCTTTTTCAAAAGGACTTGCCAATTCGCTGAAGGAAAAACTCATTGTTGAGTGGACGTACCATAGCAATGCCATAGAGGGCAATACGCTGACGATGTCAGAGACCAGAGTTGTTCTTGAAGGAATTACCATTGGTGGAAAAAGCATGGTAGAACATCTGGAAGCGATGAACCATCGTGAAGCCATCCTTTTTGTTGAAGAATTAGTTTCTAATAAGGAACCACTTTCAGAGTGGAATATCAGGAATATCCATGCATTGGTCCTAAAAGAAATTGACAATACAAATGCCGGCAAATATCGGAGTGAGAATGTTGTCATTAGCGGTGCAAAACACATTCCGCCAAAGCATTATGAGATTGGAGAACTAATGCAAAAGCTTTTGGTGGAATATCAAAATGAGTGGAAAAAAGTCCATCCTGTTGTCAGGGCGACATTGTTGCATGGCGAGTTTGTGAAAATACACCCGTTCATCGATGGGAATGGGAGGACTGCAAGGTTGCTTCTTAATTTTGAGCTAATGAAAAATGGCTATCCCTCCATCATCATAAAGAAGGAAGAACGAGCAAGATACTATGATGTTCTTGATTTAGCACATACAACGATGAGTTATGGGCCATTCATAGAGCTGGTTTCGGAACGTGTGGCAGAGTCTGGAAAACTCTGGCTATCTGTATTGGAATAAAGGATTTCTTTCGTTTGTGTCTAATGATAGAATAAGGAGAAGCAATCCATACAGACGAAAACGAAAACCAGGAGGAACAACATGCTCACAGGCGAACTGCGAAATAAAGTCGATAAAATATGGGAAATTTTTTGGACCGGCGGCATTACCAACCCCCTGTCCGTCATCGAACAATTCACCTATCTGCTCTTTATCAAAGGACTGGACGACCGGCAAACAGAACTGGAACAGGATGCCGAAATCCTGGGCATCGAGGCAGAGCGAATCTTTGACCCCGAGCAGGAAAACTACCGCTGGAAGAACTTCAAACAGCTTCACGCCAACGCCATGTACGAAGTGGTTTCCAAACAGGTCTTTCCCTTTATTAAAAGCATGCACGGCGACGAGAATTCCGCCTTTGCTAAATACATGGACGACGCCATTTTCATGATCCCCACCCCCCAGATGCTGGAGAAGATCGTCACCAATATCGACACCCTCCCCCTGCAAGACCGGGACGCCAATGGCGATCTTTACGAATACCTGCTAACCAAGCTGACAATCTCCGGCACCAACGGTCAGTTCCGAACGCCGCGGCATATCATCCGCATGATGGTGGCCCTCACCCAGCCCACCCCCACCGACGTTATCATCGACCCCGCCGCCGGTTCCGCCGGATTTCTGGTGGCCGCCGGCGAATACCTGCAAGACCACCACGAAGACCTATTCGTCAATAAAGAACTGAAAGAACATTACAGCAAAACCATGTTCAACGGCAATGATATGGATCGAACCATGCTGCGCATCGGCGCCATGAACATGATGCTCCACGGCGTGGAAAACCCCAACATCGAATACCGGGATTCCCTGGCGGAAGTCAATAAGGACAAGGACCGCTACACCTTGGTGCTGGCGAATCCGCCCTTTAAAGGCTCTTTGGATTACGAGAGCGTCTCCGCCGAACTGCTGAAAATCACCAAAACCAAAAAGACAGAGATTCTTTTCCTGTCCCTGTTTTTGCGTATCCTGAAAAAAGGCGGCCGCTGCGCCTCCATCGTACCAGATGGCGTTCTCTTCGGCAGTTCCACCGCTCATAAAGGCATCCGAAAAGAAATCGTCGAAAACCATCACCTGCAAGCCGTCATCTCCATGCCCAGCGGCGTGTTCAAGCCCTACGCCGGCGTATCCACCGCCATTTTGATCTTCACCAAAACCGGCTCTGGCGGCACGGACAAAGTCTGGTTTTACGACATGAAAGCCGACGGATTCTCTTTGGACGACAAGCGCCAGCCCATCGAAACCAATGACATTCCGGATATAATCCAGCGCTACCATAACAGAGAGAACGAAACAGATCGAAAGCGAACGGAAGCCTCCTTCCTGGTGGATAAAGAAGAAATCGCCGGAAACGACTACGATCTTTCTATTAACCGTTACAAGGAAGTGGAGTATGAAGAAGTGGAATACGAAGCCCCGAAGGTGATTATTGAAAAGATCAGAACCCTGGAACGGCAGATTCTTGATGGGTTGGATGACATTGAGAGGATGGTGTAGGGGTGGAGAGCAATAAATTGCATGAATATCGAAACTATAAACAAGTTGAAAAGCTAATAAACTTATCAAATTATAGAGTTATTGCATTCTTGGATGTATTTGATGATTTATCAAGTAAAGGAAAGAAAATCAAGAAAGAAAACTACCTTGTTGATGGGGACTATGCAATTATTGATCAAGGTAACAATGATATAGCAGGATATACGAATGACTCTCACGGACTTTATGACAATATACCAGCTATAATATTTGGAGACCATACTCGATGCATAAAACATATAGATTTCCCGTTTTTTTTGGGAGCGGATGGAGTTAAATTGCTTAAAAACAAACTTGGTGAAAAGCATGCAAATACAAAGTATCTTTACTATTATTTGTTGAGTGTAGACATACCTAATACTGGATACAATAGACATTTTAAGTTTCTTAAAGAACTTTTAATACCTCTCCCTCCCATCCAAACCCAACAAAAAATAGTCGAAGTGCTGGACAAATCCCAAGCTTTGATTGATCAGCGAAAAGAACAGATAGAACTGATGGATGAACTGATTCAATCAACGTTTTATGAGATGTTTGGGGATCCGGTGAAGAATCCGAAGGGGTGGGAAGAAGAAAAGCTAGCAAAATTCATTGATTTTATAACAAGTGGATCAAGGGGTTGGGCAAAGTACTACTCAAATGAAGGCGAATTATTTATTCGAATTCAAAATGTCAAAAATGGCAAATTAAACTTTGAATCAAAACAATATGTTGAAGCACCAAAGACTCAAGAAGCGAATAGAACAAAAGTAAAAAAAGATGACTTGATTATATCTATAACTGCAGATTTAGGAAGAACGGCGGTTGTTGATGAATCAACAGAAATATATGGAGCATATATAAATCAACATCTTTGTTTACTAAGGCTTAAAAAGTCAATTGATCCAAAGTATGTATCATACTACATTGAAAGTTCAGGTGGAAAAACTCAAGTGCAAAAATTAAATCAAGTAGGTGTGAAATCAGGCTTGAATTTTAACTCAATAAAAGCTTTAAATCTGTTCGTTCCTCCAATCGCCCTCCAAAACCAATTCGCCGAAATCGTTCAAAAAATAGAAGCCCAAAAACAACTAATGCAAGAATCTCTTGTCGAAATGGAGAATAATTACAACGGCCTTATGCAGCGAGCGTTTAAAGGAGAACTTGATTTTTGAGATAGAAAAAACCTTCCAGAATCAACTGAAAGGTTTTCCGCTCGCCATTCCGCGAACCCCGAGGGGCAAAGTGCCCCTGCTATTACTATTATTATACAATGAATAAATACTGCGTCAAGATATACTACAGAGAGCATGATTAAGGCGTTGATCTGTAGATAATATTGAAAATAAATTGTAGTGATTTTTCGTGCAGTCTATGATAAATGTATGTTACAATAAAATGGATTCTGAATGATTGATATGTAGATACTAAAAATACCGTAGCATCTGGATGAGATACTTACCATTGATTCGCTCGGATTCATCTCGATCTAAGTTTCTTTTGCCAAATATGACAAAGCCATTTCTTTCATAAAAGTCGATTAAGCTTTGGGAATCCTCGCATTCAAGGTACGCAATTTTACATCCAATGACGTCCTGAACCTCCTGGACCTTATCACAAGTGATTTTCAACAATTCATCGCCTGTGATTAGTTGGTTATATCCATTTTGATAGTTTTTCCCAAGCTGAGCGATCAGCGGTGCACTTATGAGGTATCGTTGTAATTCGGTTGAGTAGGTGGCGAATTTATTTATTCTCTTTTGTAGCCGATTGCTCAGGACCTTTTTAGGGATCAAGATTGTTTTCGCACTTAAAGTAAAATAAGCAATTAGCACAGGGTTTCCTTGGTATGATGTTACAACCAAATGCGTTTTGGATAAGTCTTGTTTTGAAAACTCAATCGCTTTATGTCGAATAAAGTACTCAACATCTTCGTTTAGCGGACAATAAAAATTAAGGAGAATAGATTTTGTTCTATCCTCCCCAATTTGCGAAATCATATTTGATAGGCTGACTAAGTTGTAGCCAGTAATGCTACTTTTCACCAAACAACTCCCCTATCTGATCGGCTCTGATTTCCTTAACCGTCTTTGTCATTTTGATTGGTTTTGCTTTTTTATCTTTTGCAGCTTCAAGAGAAAAAACTAAAGAACGTCCGTTTTTTTTATCCTTGATATAAATGTTTTTTAAAATACTCTTTGTAGCCATTTTAACACCCTCTTTGGCTGATATATTCAATCAATACCCGTAACAGAATTAATTACACATAAGCTCCTTGAGCTGTATATAAATTATAAAGCAAATAAAAGCGAAATGCAATGATGGAAACAGACAGATATGGATCATTGGCCCCTGACCCCGAGAGGAGTGAACCCATGCCCGGCAACTTCCACTTTCTCGAAAAAGAAGCAAAATACAAAAGCTTCACACCTGCCTGCATCGAGGCGGAAAAAAGCCTGATGGTTTCTTATGCCACCACCGCCATTCTTACCCGAAGAGCGCTGGAGCTTGCCATCAAATGGGTCTATAGCTTCGACGAAGCCCTCAAGGTTCCCTACGACGAAAAACTGGGTGCCTTAATTCACGACTATCAGTTTAAAAGCACCATCGACAGCCAGTTGTTTCCCTTGCTGATATACATACAGAAGCTGGGCAATAAAGCCGTTCACTCCGCTTCCCCCATCAGCCGGGAGCAGGCAGTGCATGCCCTGAAAAATCTATTCGAGTTTACCAGTTGGATCGACTACTGCTATTCCGAAGAATACCAGGAAGTCCATTTTGATGAAACCCTGCTGAGTGATGAAGCCCAGGAAAGCAAAACCCTGCAGGAGCTTCAAACATTGCAGCAGCGGCTGGGCAAGCAGGACCGAAAGCTGGAAGAAATCATAGCCGAGAACCAACGGCTGCGAAAAGAAAACACAGAAAAACGCCATATCAACCGACAGCAGCGAACCTTCCAAGTGGATGAAATCTCCGAATTTCATACCCGAAAGCTCTACATCGATCTGGAGTTGGAACTCTGTGGCTGGACCTTCGGTAAAAACTGCCTGGAAGAGGTGGAAGTCCTCGGCATGCCAAACGCCAGCGGCATCGGCTACATCGATTACGTCCTCTACGGCGACGACGGAAAACCCCTGGCCGTGGTGGAAGCCAAGAAAACCAGTGTGGACCCGAAGATCGGTCAGGTTCAGGCGGAACGCTACGCCGACTGTCTGGAAAAGCAGTATGGGTTTCGACCGCTGATTTTTTACACCAACGGATTCGACTATTACCTGTGGGATGACCGCAGCTATCCGGAGCGCCTTGTCTCCGGTCTCTATACCAAGGAAGAACTGCTCTGGACCCTATACAAGCGGGATCACCGGCAGTCTTTGGAAAATCCCCTTATTAACGAACAAATCACCAACCGCCCCTATCAGAAAATGGCCATTGGCGCTACCTGCGATGCCCTAAACAGAGGCAACCGGAAAGCCCTGTTGGTAATGGCCACCGGATCTGGAAAAACCAGAACCGCCATCTCTTTGGTGGAAGTGTTGCTGAACCGGGGATGGATCAAGAACGCCCTTTTTCTGGCAGACCGAAGGTCTCTGGTGAAGCAGGCCAAAGGCAGCTTCCATAACCACCTGCCGGAGCTTTCCCTGTGCAATCTGTTGGACAGCAAAGACAACCCGGAAAGCCGCATGGTTTTTTCCACCTATCCCACCATGATGAACGCCATCGACGACGTCAAAAACAGCGCCGGAGAAAAGCTCTACACCCGGGGTCATTTTGACCTTATCATTATTGATGAAAGCCATCGCAGCATTTACAAAAAATACCAGGCCATCTTCTCTTATTTCGACGCCATTCTCCTGGGCCTGACGGCCACCCCCCGAAACGATCTGGATAAAAACACCTATGAAATTTTTGAATTGGAAAATAACGTCCCCACCTACGCCTACGAACTGGATGAAGCCATCAACGACAATTATCTGGTGCCTTACCATACCATCGAAACCAAAATGAAGTTCATGGAAGAGGGCATCCACTACGATGAACTACCGGAGGATGAAAAAGAACTCTTTGAAGAAACCTTCGAAGATGACGTTCGGGACATCAGCAGCGAAGAGCTGAACGCCTTTCTCTTCAACAACAGCACCATCGATTTGGTGCTGCGGGAGCTGATGGAAAAAGGGCTGAAGGTGGAAGGCGGCGATAAACTGGGGAAAACCATCATCTTCGCCAAAAATAAAAAACACGCCGATTTCATCGTAAAGCGGTTTAACCTCCTGTACCCGGAATACAGGGGCGAATTCACCAAGCCTGTCTATACCGGGATTAACTATGTAGTTAGCACCATGGAGCATTTTGAAACGAAAGAAAAACTCCCTCAGATTGCCGTTTCTGTGGATATGCTGGACACCGGCATCGATATCCCGGAAATTCTTAATCTGGTGTTTTTCAAGAAAGTCCGTTCCAAAACCAAGTTCTGGCAGATGATCGGCCGGGGCACCCGACTTTGCGAAAACCTGCTGGGCGCCGGCATCGATAAAAAAGAGTTTCGCATCTTCGATTACTGCAGCAATTTCGAGTTTTTCCGGATTGAAAAGAACGGCAAAGAAGTGAAAATGACCGTCAGCCTGACGGAAAAGCTTTTTAATATCAAGCTGAACATTATCCATGAACTGCAAAACCTGGACTATCAGCGGGAAGACTACGAAGCCCTTCGGAAGAAGCTCATCGAAGAGACTCTTGAAGACGTGCTGAAAATCGACGAAAAGAAATTCAGCGCCCGAATGAAGTTGAAGTACATTCACCGATTTAATCGGAGAGAAGCCTATGAAAACCTCAGCGAAGAAAACCTGCGAGAGCTGAAGGAACACATAGCGCCCTTGATCCCTGCCCTGGAAGAGGAGGAAATGGCCAAGCGATTTGATTTCCTCATGTACACCATCGAATACGCAGAACTGGCAGGAATGGAAGCCTCCAAGCCTAAGCGAAAAGTCATCACCACAGCAGAAAAACTGGCAGGAAAAGGCACCATAGCACGGGTGCGCCAGCAGTCCGACCTTATCGGCCGGGTTCAGACCCAGGAATTCTGGGATCAGGCGGATTTAATGGACTACGAACAGGTGCGGGAAGCCTTCCGGGAACTGGTGCGCTATATTGAAGACACCTCAAAACAGATCTACTACACCAATTTCACCGATGAAGTGTTGGAAACCAAAGAGAACAAAGGTGAATTCAAAATCAACAACATGGAAAACTACCGGAAGAAAGTCAGTCAGTATCTGGTGGAAAACCAGGACGACTTGGTGGTATACAAGCTGCGGCATAACAAAGAACTGGGAATGGAAGACATCAAGCATCTGGAGAAAGTGCTCTGGCATGATCTGGGAACCGAAGAAGACTACCGGAAGGAATTTGGCGACGAACCCCTGCTGAAGCTGGCCGGCACCATCGTCGGCCTGGATCCCAAAGCCGCCAACGAAGCTTTCTCCGAATTCCTCGCCGATGAGAACCTGAACCAAAACCAGCAGGAATTCGTGAAGCTGATCGTCAACTACATCATCCAAAACGGCAGCCTGGATAAAAAGGTGTTGAACAAGCATCCTTTCAATAAATCGGGGAACGTGACGAAGCTCTTCGACCAGAAGATTGATACGGCGAAGAAGATTATTCATGTGATTGATCGGTTGAATGGCAGGTTGAGTGTGTGAGGACTTTCCTGAAGCCAATAAGAGGATAGATAGAGGTCAAATATCTGGAAGGTAGATGAAAGACTGAAAAATTTTGTATTTACGTCGCTATATAGCAATATACTGCGCAAAAGACTGAGTCAGGTTAGATGGATTACTGGAAGACTGAATCACAACGGATTTATATTGTTTCAGTAAGAAATCGATATTGCCGAGCTAATGGCACGAATACCTATTGAAATGGGAGGAAAATCGAACTGAGTGACGGGAATAAGATGTTATATGCCATCCCTGCTGAAAAGTAGTGGTAATAGGCAAAAGCAAGATGTTAGAGATAGTCATATCTGATGAAAAATGCGCAGTAACTACAATACAAAATATAATTGCTGGTAGATATTGGTTAGTTTTTGAAGAGAAAAGCAGCTTGTGATATTGCGAGAAAAATCAATACCGCTGAATAATTGAGTGGAAGGAATTGGTTGGCTTTATAAATTCATTCGGGAGGTTTAGTTTTATGTCCAATGCTAAATTATGCAAATCATGGATAGTGGATGATGAGAAGAGTAACGTGTATAACAAGACATTACTTTTTATGGAGAAGCGTAGAATGGCTATTGCAGAAAAAAGTCAAAAATCGATATCTGCTAAACAAGGGTCACTTCAGATAACCAGATTATTAGGAAGTTTCCTAACTCCTGCAATATATCTACCGAAAACAATAACCATTGAATTTGAAGAATTAGAAACAGGAACTAAAATAACACTACATATTATGGAAGACATAGGATTAAGTGAAGATAGCAAGCTGAAATATAAATATAATAATTTTTTCAGTGCTTGGTTAGATGATTATAATAATTACTTAAACGAACTTCAATCAAATACTTACTAAAGCCTTTGCCCTTATTATTGGTGCTCATAGCTGAAAAACCCTCAATTGCGCTACGGCTCTTTTGACTATAGAAGTTCAGTTATTGGAGTAACTATCCCGCAGGATATTCTTAAAAGAACATCATCTGATTAAAACGCAACAGGTGAATTATAAAACATAGAAATGCCAATTATGTGATAGGGGGCAAGGTATGACAAAAAGAAAAGCTATTGCTATAGGGTTAGTGGTTTTGACATTTATGCTATTACATTCTACGCCTGCTTTAGCATTAAGAACAAGTATATTGTTTTATGGTCATCCAATAGTGGCATTAACAACAGAAATACAAGAATATGAACCCTATAGCCAAGACGATAAAGAATTGCTTGAGAAAGAAAATGCTAAGTTCTATAGAGTCACTCCGGCTCCTGTAGAAAAAGCCACCCAAGGTCATCTATACACTTGGAAGGTACGCAAAAATATCTTTATCTATTTTGCAGATTATCATGGGGAAGGCTAATGTAGTATTCACGTTGCTTCGCATTATCTATTCTATGCGCCATAAAAAGCGATAAAATAGTGGAAGTAGAAATCTTAGAATCAACGGGACGGCATATAACAGAGGCTTAGCAGACATCGGAAAGTGGATTTTCAGGGGAAGTCCGACATCGCTAAGCCTCGGGACGTTATATGAAGTAAATAAGGAGGTTATTTATGGAAAAAGAAGAGAAATTATTAATAACAATTTATTTAAACCAGAAGATTGTCTTTGACATGTTAGCTACTTTGGAAGATGGATTTTCTCAATTATCTGAGATAACCAGATCTGAAAAAGGTGTAAATGGAAAAGAGACGAATGTAGGAAGTTCCATTGGTGTTAGCAATGTCTTTGCGCTTTTAGGTATTAATTTAAATGCAGGAAGAAAAGCTATGTCTTCTGGAGAAAACGCAGAAACCAGATTAGAATCTAAAGTTCATACTCCATCTTCTCTTTTTATAAAACTATATGAAAGATTAGATGACTTAAAAAAAAATAAATAGGATTTCAGGTTTTGAGGATTTAAAGAATATCAGTACAGGTGATTTTGTTGAATTTAAAGGAACTTTGATAAAAAATCCATTAATATCCACGATTGAATCTTTTAGTAAAATGATGGAACTTGTCTATGCATTTGCTGATTCTCCAGGAAAGGGAGGGCCGAAGTCTAATCAAGGGAATAGTAAAAATGAATACCAGAAGATAAAAAAGCAAATGGATTTTTTTACAAATGCTTTAACTGTAGATGATACTTTCGATATAATTTGCAACATTGATAGAAATTTAACATCAGTTATAAACGTATATCAAGATTATTTCTTCAATAAGAACATGAATGAAATTATTGATGGAGAATATACAGTAATTGGAAAAGTCGTTAAAATCTCTCTATCAAATAAAAAAGATTCTATAAATCTTCTACGAAATACCGGTCTGAATCTAGCAAAGAAAGAACTAATGGATCAAATGTTAAAAGGTTTTAATTCTGTTGAATTATCTTCAGCGGGAATGGATGTCCCACAATTCTCAACAATAATTGAAGATAATGCTATGTTGGTGATACCAATATGCATCTATACTTAAACTCTACATATTTACTTCATCTAACAGCAGATATGTGTTTTCGCTTCGCTCCATTCGAATTGGAAGTTGTCCAGCTTCGTCAATTCGCGGGACGTGTACAAAATTGTCAGAGGATCGGTGGGGATGGGAGCAACTCGTCTAAACAAGAAGAATAAATCTGATGGGAGGATGGAAATCGGCCTATATTGTAATCGAAAGTGAAGCAATTCGCGTAGATCTGCTCGAACTTCTAAACCTAAGATAAACGATATCAAATGTTTGAGGATTCTGCAATAAGAGACATTTTGGAATCTAAGATTGGAGGTTGTTATGAAAGCACATGTAGACCATATTTATGATTTAATTCAGATAGACGAAAGATATTTGGAAATACTAGAAATCTACGAGGAAAGATTAAGTAGTCTTAAAGAGGAAATTCAAGGCATTATTTTATCCCATGTATATCCACTTAGGTCATATAAATGTTGGGAGCATCAGATAGGAATATATCATTTAGTTAATCTGTGTGAGCAAAACAATAGTCTTGAGACAAAAGTTGTTAGTAAAAACTTAAAATTAGCTGCATTATTACATAATATCGGTCATGCTAATTATGGATATCTGCTTGAAGAACTTTTAATGTATTATGACCAAAATGAAGATGACAGTCTACTAATGGACCGCTATAACAACATAGAAAAATATCTGGGTTGTAAGGAAAAATGCAAGCTTAACTGTCTTGAAACTACAGTAAAAGAGAAAATATTTCAACGCATTAAGAATTATGAAGCTGCAAAAATAATCTTGTCAATGGAAGACGCTTTTAAAAATATAAAACAAAATGACAAAAAAAGGTATGAAGGTTTTCAGATTGGAGACATTATTAGATACTTAATATGTAAAGAAGATAATGGTTTTAAAATGCTTAATTTTTTAGATCAAATAGATTTCATTTTGCGAGATTTGTATTATTTAGGCATTATGGATGTTAGAATAAATTTTCAATATCTTCTTGACCAAAACAAAGGTAATGTAATTACAGAAATAGAAGAATTAAAAGTAGTACAACGTGATTTGTTTAATTATCTATGTGAGAATATTTACTCTAATTCTCAAGTAGTCCTTATTACAAGATTAATGCAGAAGAGGTTAATAAGAAATGAAAGCATATCAATAGACTTGCTTAAGGAAGATGAATTTTTAAAAGAACTATTCAATTTCGACAATGAAATGAGTTTGCTTCAAACAGAAGCAGAAGATTTTAAATTAGTTGAGACATTCAGGTGGGTACAAAAAAATGATAATAATCTCGCTCTAGAGGAAAAAATTATACCTCCAGATTGGAATTTTGGCAATTATCATGAAGAAAAAAACCTGATGCTTGTGGTTTCTGATGGCAAAAAAAGATCCAAACGAGCATCTCTCTTTATTTCTCAATCACTAGATAAGTTTACAAATATTATTGGCTGTTTATTGAGTATGAAAAGTTGTTTAAAAGGTCCGGATTTCAAAAGTGAGAGATTTGTAACGAAAATGCTTGGAATTCTATTTGAGGGAAAAGTAGTTATTGACCACAGTAAAAGCGAGAAGTTGTTAAACCTTATGATTGAAAAATATTGTGATGAAGGAAACAGAAGAAGCCTTGTTGAGTTATATTCGTCAATGCTTTTCAATATAAATAAAGAATTTATGGACATGGAAGATGATAGTGAACATTCTATAATTAAAGAGTTTGATAGAATATTTAACGAAGACGAGACTCGTGATTTCGAAAAGAACTTGGATAAGGAAAATTTTGATGAATTAATATCGTTTAAAAGGAGTATTTTTAGTGAATTCAGACATTTGTATAATGCCAAGAATGGAGTAGAATTCATTAATTTTCTAGAGACAAATTTTAAAGAGATCGTTAGGGACGAAAGTAGTGAACATAGAGAAAAGGCACTTGAATTGCTTGTTTTTATTCAGGAGTCTAAGAAAAATATGCAGGTTGATAAAGTTGATTCTTGGATTGTACCAAGTTTTAAAATTGGAAATGAAAAAGAATTTGACTGTATGACCTTAGAATACAGAAATGGAGAAGTTGAGATTAATATTATTGAAGTCACGCTTACAAGTAATGAAGGGAAAACAATAAATGATTTGAAAAAAAATCAAGATATCATTGATAGAATTTCAAAAAAATATAAAGATATAAAAATAATTAAAAAAATAATTGCTCCTGAACTAAAAGTTAAATTTGAACCTGTAGAGAATATAATCCAATAATAACTTTGTGCAGGCTCAGTGGGGTCGGAGGCATCCGCGCCGCCTAACCGCATCGCGGCCGCTCACTACGTTCCCTTAAGGTGGTGGGACGTCGTGAACACGGAAACGTGCTACGACATATCCTTAGTTGTATATTGCATAATATAAGTACCAAAAGTTGCAAAGCAAAATCCCCAGTATTGCATACACGAGGGCATACACGAGGGGACGGTTCTTGCATACACGAGGGGACGGTTCTTTTGTGTTTGCTTGCCTTCTGATTCACGCTAAGATGAACAAGAGGTGATCATTTTGCCAAGAAAAGAGCGAAAGAAAAGCCGTACAGGAATATACCATGTCATGTTAAGAGGAATCAACGGCCAAATCATATTTGAAGATCGTGAGGATTCCATCAAACTATTAGAGACGATAAAAAGCTACAGAGACGAAAGCGGTTACGAAATCTACGGGTATTGCCTTATGAATAACCATATCCACTTATTAATCAAAGAGGGGCGAGAAGAACTGGGCACTGTCTTTAGAAGAATCGGCGCAAAATACGTCTACTGGTATAACCGGAAATACAGCCGAAGAGGGCACCTGTTTCAGGACCGGTATAAAAGCGAAGTGATCGAAGACGACGGATACTTATTGACCGTGCTGCGATACATCCATCAAAACCCCCTTAAGGCAGGCATTGTCAAAAACATCGAACAATATCCATGGAGCAGCTACAAGGAGTACATAAGTAAAAAAGACATTTGTGAAACAGAGTTTCCATTACGTGTTTTTTCGAAGGACAGTAAAAAAGCCATATCATTATTTAAAAGCTATCATGCAAAAGAGAATAATGATCATTGCTTGGACTATGAAGATTCATTCAGGGTTAATGACCTGGAAGCGGCAGAAATAATAAAAAAGACAGCAAACATTGACAACACCAGTAAAGTTCAAAACTTCGATAAGGAAAATAGAAACAAACTAATAAAGGATTTCAAAAAAAAAGGGCTATCCATAAGACAGATAGAAAGATTGACGGGAATCAGTTTTGGTGTGATAAGAAAGCTATGAACATGCACAAAAGAACCGTCCCCCGCGTGTTTTCATTGGCATTTTGCGATACCATATGCTTTTTTAGAGAAATTAGCAATGGAGTGCATTATTAGGTTTTTAGACGAACGAAAAAGACATAACAAAAATCCATTTGATCATAATTCAATTGAAGGAAAACATCATTTAGCATGGGTTTCTGAATAAAGGAAAGATACAAAGCAAAAGTGAGGGATAATGTGGAGAATAAAACAGATATTCTTATTTACCAATTGGAAGACGGAAAAACCAAAATTGATGTAAGACTTGAAAATGAAACAGTATGGATGACACAAAAAGCGATTGCAGAACTTTATCAAACAACGCCTCAAAATATAACACTTCATATAAAAAATATTTATGAAGAAGGCGAATTAGAGGAAAATTCAACTTGTAAGAATTACTTACAAGTTCAAAACGAAGGAAATAGAAGGGTTCAGAGAAATTCACGCCATTATAATCTTGAAATGATTATTGCCGTTGGCTACCGCGTACGATCTAGTCGAGGCACCCAATTCAGACGATGGGCAACGGAAAGATTAAATGAGTATTTAGTCAAAGGTTTTACCATGGATGATGAACGTCTTAAAGATATGCGTAACATCGGTGATGATTACTTTGATGAGCTTTTAGAACGTATTCGTGATATTAGAGCGTCAGAAAAAAGATTTTATAAGAAAATCACGGATATCTATGCCTTATCGATAGATTATGATGGAAAATCAGAAGAAGCTAAAAAGTTCTTTGCAACGGTACAAAACAAGCTTCATTTTGCTATTCATGGTCATACAGCAGCAGAACTCATCGAACAAAGAGCAGATGCCTCAAAAGACAATATGGGTCTTACCACTTGGAAGGGTGAGAAGGTACGTAAAGGGGATATAACTGTTGCCAAGAACTATTTGACGGAAAAAGAAATAAAGTCTCTCAATCGCATTGTAACAATGTATCTTGATTATGCTGAAGATCAGGCAGAAAGGCGTAACCCAATGCATATGAAAGATTGGGAAGAAAAGCTTAATGCCTTCCTAAAATTTAATGAGCGAGACATTCTTAATGGTGCAGGTTCTATTTCACATGAAGTGGCTAAGGAACTTGCTGAAAAAGAATATGAGAAGTTTAACAAAAAGCGATTAAGTGCACCTGAAAAAGATGATTTTGATGTGTATTTGAAAGAGCATGAATGGATACAAAAGAAGTAAGGGATTGAAGGTGATGTGAAGATGGGCATTCATACAATTGGCGTGCCTTTCTTTCTTAAAGGAAAGTTGCTGATTAGTTTTGTAACACCAATTGTTGTTTCAATCTTACGGGTTTGCGTCGGCTTGATCAGTGGGGACGGGGGCAACTCGCCCCACTCTTGTCCTTTTACAACATCGGGTTTGGTTCATATATAGGACAAAGATGCCGCCAAGATAATCCGTCGCTTTTCGGCACATCATCATACGGCCAATAAATATTTTAAGATACTCAATTTTAGAAGCAATAGTCGTGTGGATGAAAAAGTGAAGGATCATGGCCTTAAAATGAAACAGTTGCAAAGGAGGCATAAGCTATGGTAGAAGGATCAACCAGCAAAAAAACAGAAGCAATAACGGAAGCAATAACGGAAGCAACAACGGAAGCATCAGAAACAATCAAAACTTCCTTTGCGCCCATTTCCAATAAGGATACGACCATTTTAATACTAGGTAGCATGCCAGGAGACAAATCCCTTGAACTTGGGGAGTATTACGGACATCCCAGAAATCGATTCTGGAAAATCATAGCCATCATTACAGGCAATGAATTGCCCTTAACCTATTCAGAGAAGAAAGCAATGTTATTGAGGTCAACCATTGGTGTTTGGGACGTCGCTCATAAAGCAAAAAGAAAGGGAAGCCTTGACAGTGCCATAAAAGACGATGAACCAAACGATTTAGAGAGTTTTATGGCAGAACACAGGCACTTAAAAGTGATCGGTTTTAATGGGAAAAAGGCGGAATCCCTCTACGACAAGTATTTTGATCGAAAAAGCGGAATAAATTATTTTTCCTTGCCAAGCACAAGTCCGGCCAATGCAGGAATTGATTTTGAAAGCATTTGTAATAAATGGCGGCATATTTTGATCGAATAATTAATGTATAATAAACATATTAGCCGTGTGGGGTATTTCATTTGAATATGATGGCTTGATAGGGAGGGAAGGATCTGATGAGTTATGTAACCATTGATCAGAGGAATGTGGATCAGGAGCATATTTGCTGTGCTTTTTCTGATAAAAAGTGTGCTGAAAGCTACGAATTAAAAAAGCAGTGGCTCAAGAGTGAGTTTGAAAAAGGGCTTGTTTTCCGAAGACTCCATGAACGTGCAAAAGTGTTTATTGAGTATGGGCCAGCAGAAAAAGCCTGGATGCCTGTGACGGCTCCCAACTATTTCCTGTTAGGCTGTTTTTGGGTTTCGGGAAAATACAAAGGGAAAGGCCACGGGAAAGCCTTGCTTCAAGATGCCATTGCTGACGCAAAAAAGCAAGGAAAAGATGGGCTGGTTACGGTTGTGGGCACCAAAAAATATCATTTTATGAGTGATACAAAATGGTTGCTGAAGCAAGGATTTATTCAATGCGACACCACGCCAGCTGGTTTTTCTTTATTATACCTAGGATTCCATGACGAAGCTTCGGTGCCTTACTTTAATGAAATGGCAAAAGTAGGAGAATCCCCAGAAAAAGAAGGATATGTGGTTTATTATACGAATCGCTGTCCCTATACCGAATATCATGTGAGAGAGTCCTTGGCAGAAACAGCTAAAAAAAGGCAGTTGAATATCCGAGTCGTAAAACTGGAAACCATGGAACAGGCTCAGACCGCTCCTACTCCAGCAACGATTTTTTCTTTATTTTACAATGGAAAATTCATTACAACGGATATTAGTGTGTGCATGGATAGTAAATTCGATAAAATAGTTTCCAAATATCACTAACGAGAAAGATTTTGAAAAAATTCTGTTTGTAGAAAATCTGGCATCTACCCTCGAGGAGATGGTTATGCATGAAAGATATAGAGGATAACCATTGATGGAAAGGAACATGAAAATGACCGCAGTACCAGAACGGAATGAGATAGAAATAGGGATGACTGTTTGGGTGGTTCAAAAGCAGGATCAGCGCAGCGGAAACCTGACAGAAGGAGTGGTTAAAAAAATCCTGACGAAGGCGTCCTTCCATCCTCATGGCATTAAGGTGATGCTGGAGAGTGGAGTGGTTGGAAGGGTAAAGGAGATTAAGAGATAGCATCAGAGGTTTTTGCAATAGGTGAAAACCGTTTTCTTTCTTTTGGCGAAACACAGCGCCTAGATACAACCATTCAATGCGACTGTGGAAGGCCTGCTGAAGAAGGAACGAATGATTAAAAGGAATAAATAATGAAAACGGAGGAATGCATATGTTCTGCAGCCAATGTGGAAAAAAAATAGAGGAAGACAGTCGGTTTTGTGAATTTTGTGGATCGTCAGTACAGGCAAAAACAGGAGATAGATCGATGGAGGCCGAAATAGCTTCAAAAGAGAAACGCAAACCTGAGGCATCGTCTTCCGAAGACACTGGACCCAATCGTAAGATCATTCCCATCTTATTAAGTGTTGTCATTGTGGCAGTAACCGTTGGTTTTCTGTTTTTGGGCAACAATGATGAAGGAGAAGAACTTAAAGAGAGCTTGGCCGAAGAGCAAACGGTGATGGCGGAAGAGGGGCTGGAAGCATCGAATCAAGAAAAAGCGGAAGAAGATGAAGGGATTGAAACAGAAGAAGATGAAGATCAAAAGATAGAAAAAGAAAAAGATGAAGATCAAAAGATAGAAAAAGATGAAGATCAAAAGATAGAAGAAAAATCTGAAACAGAGATTGAAGAACAGGTTGAACCCACTAAGCTATCCTTAAGTTATGATGAACATCGTGCCCTCAATGTTTTTTTCAGTAACTTTGCCGAAGTCTTTCTCCTGCCCTTTGAAGCGGGTGAAATTCGAGACAGCGAATTACTTCGATTTGGCTTTTTTCACAACTATGTTAATAATACCAGCAGGATGAATTATAGAGAATTCGAAGCATATCTTCGAGAAGATCACTTATTTGAAAGCATAGACAAATACTTTGGTATCGATATGACAGAGAGAAACCCTGACCGGGGGCAAATACCGATGGAATATCGAGATGGTTACTATTTCTTCCCGGCAGCAGATGGTGAAACTCCTCCTTTTGCCCAACTGGTTGAAATATATGATCTCCACGATGGTACCTATCAAGCCATTTTCGATATTTATGAAGCCTTGTCTTTTGATGTATTTAGTTATGAACCAAAGTCACACTGGTCGGAGGAAGTGAAGACGAACACTCGAGTTGCAAGAAGAATGGAATCACAGATTACGATAAAAGGAGAGCGTTTTATTTTACTGTCTTATGAAGAAAAAGAATAAAGGACAAGGGGACGCGAAACCGTAGGAGATATAAAATGAAATCTGACATGAAAGCCAATGATCTAAAGAAAACCATCATCAAAGAATTGCAACAACATCCTTATAAAACCATTATGCTGATGAAACTGGAAGAATGGTGTCCTTCCGATAGTGCTTATGCAGATTTTTCGGCGGTAGTGATGGATCTAATGGAGGAAGAAGTGTTGACCCGAATCAAGAGTGCCGGTGAAAACCGTAAATCTCCTTCCCTTCCCTATAAGTTTCGAATAGAAAAACATGGGTTAAAGAGAGAGCAACAGCAGGAGCTTCGACGTCAGGCAGCGAACTTTCATCCGGCCATGGATCTTAGTGCTTATTACCGAAAAGAGCTGACTGCCTGGAAAAGAGATTTACCCGCACTGAAGAAGGTTAATGATTACTTGCAGAAGCATGGAACCGACTTCACTGGTCACACCTTGCCGGAGCTTTCGTGGAAGCTGACAGGCAATGAAAAATGGCTGGAAGAACAAGGAGGCAAGCAGTTGTTGGAGCGGATCAACCTGTGGCATCAGGTCGAGAAGCAAATGCATCCGGACCCATTGATGCTGGCGCTAAATCCGTCGTTTTTATCGGAGGTTCAAGCCGGAGGCAATAAAACCCTCCCTCATCTGATTGTGGAAAACAAAAGCATGTATTACCGGTTGCTTCCCCTTCTGTCTTCCAGTAATGTGGCAACATTAGTCTATGGTGCCGGCAGGAAGATTGTAGCAGGTCTCTCCCAATTGCCTTATCAACTGGGGCTTGAAAAAGCAGGCAACCTTCAACATACCATCCATTACTTTGGTGATCTGGACTGGGAAGGCATTGCCATTTGGAATGATCTTCAAAAACGATATACCCATGTGGAATCCTGGGATGTGATTCCGGCAACCGCCTTTTATCAGTCTCTGGCTCAGTGTTCCTGGAGCCAGGGAAAAACAAACCAGCGTCAGCAGGAAGAAGCCCTAAAAGAATTTCTTGATTATTTTTCATCCGAAGAAGGAAAGAACCTGCGCCGACAACTGGAAGCCGGGTTCTACTGCCCTCAGGAAGCCTTAGAGGAAGGGCTGGAAAGTTTGATGAAGAAGGGGTAAAATAGAGTCAACACTTGTTTGAAAGGACGAACAGCATGGACCTACCCCTTCGAACCATTACAGACGGCTATGGCGAACGCATGGCCCGGCTGGCTCTTTTTGAGCCTTTGATGAATTTGAAAAAGAAAACACGAAAGGACAACCAAGGAGCAGAGATCGATTTCTACGGTCTTGGGCTGCTGACTTTGTTGTTCTTTTTTGAATGCCGATTATTAAGGCAACGGCATACAGGCGTGGCGGAACTGGCCAGATTTCTGAAAGACGTGCAGCGCCAGTTTCCAGAACCGCTGCTAGACTTGGAAGACCCACAGTATGAAAAAATAGCCCGGGAGCTGGTGGAAACCTTTCGTCCTCCTGGAGGCAGAGGATTGCAGGCTTCTTTCTTCAATTATCATACTGGACAGCAGGAAACTGTCAGCCTTAGTATTCTAAAGGCCGGTGCTTCGGATACGGATGCCAACGCTCAGTACTATACCTTGGATGAAGATGGTCTGGCGCTGGTTTTTGCCACCCGAGAATATTACGCAGAATTTCAGATTTCCATCAACCAGTTGGTAATCCGAAAACAGCTGGAAAAAGGCGAGTTTGCCAGTGCTCTACGTCAGATTGATGAAATGCGCATGGCTGTGGAAAAGCTGTCCGACAGCATGGTGCGGATTCGCCACGAAGTGAATCGGAACATCGTCTCCGATGACACCTACCGTCGCTATCGATCCTTGGTGGAAGACACCTTTCAGCGGCTAACCCGGGAAAATGAAGAATTTGAAGAACTGCAGGTCTTTGTGATGGAAACTAGGCGCCGGCTGGATCAGGAAGCTTCTACCCGGAAACATCCCCAGGCCTATGAACGAATCGGGCGTATCGAGCAAGAACTGGCTTCGGTCCATCACAGCCACCGGCTCCTGCTGCAGGATTGCACCAAACTGAAAAACACGGCAGTGGACGCCTTTTATCAGATGCTTCTTTTTAGCGGCGTGGATTCCTTTAATTTTGATCAGGAAATCACCGCCCGTCTTCTTTCGGTTCCCCTCCCTCTGGAAGCAGCCCGCCAATTGGTAAAACCATTTTTACACCTGGAAAAAACCCAGGTCTGGTCACCCTTGACGGTCTTTGCGCCACAACGAATTGCCGGCGAGAAGAGCCAGGAGGAAGCTCAGGTGTTTTTAGCGGCCTCTGGCGGCCGGCGGATCTCAAGACGTCAGTACGAATTGAAAAAAACATTTGTGCAATGGATGGAAGCATTGCTGGAAGTCAGCATTGATTCAGAAAAAAAGACCCGTCCCCGCCTTTTATCGGAAGCGGTGGCGGCCATGGAACAGCGACAGCCGGAATGCACGGCCAAGCCTTCCTTTTATGGATTCTGGATCTGGATGCATCATCAGGCACCCCTAAAACTTCACGCCGAAAGCCCTTCATCTCAAGGGGAATTAGAGGAAACCCTGCTGGAAAAACCCTTGGCAGAATTGCTTCGTCAGGCAGGAGTCCAGTTGTGGTTGGAAGAAACCGGAGATATTCTGACCTATGGGAACCGGTTTCAAATACAGGAAATGAAATTGATCTGGGAGGAGGACTATCCATGGAGCATAAGGTAATCATGGATGCATTTCGATTGTTCAGCCATTTGACCTTAAAAGGAGAAGCCGGTCGGGAAGAACAGCGTCGCTACTTGGCGGAAGAAGATCTGAAAGCCTTGGTAGATGATTTTGCTGAAGAAGTCAGTTCGTTAGTGCTGGTGTCTGGCGAAGGACTATATCTGGTGCCTAAAACCGTGGAATCCGTGCACCATCTTTCTAATGAAAAAATGAAGGAGTTGTATTTGCCCAAAAGAGCCACCAATGAGGATCTTTACTTGATGTATGTGGCTATTCTGGTGTTTTTTGGTCAGTTTTACGACAGCTATCAGACCACAGAGCCGACCAGAGACTTTTTATCCATGGAAGACTGGCTGGATGCCATGAACCAACGGTTGGACAGTTTGGCGTCTATGGAGGAAGACCAGCTCAGGTGGCATGAGCTGGATCAGCAGATCAACTGGCTGGCGGTGCTTCGCAAATGGGGTGCCCTGGACGACCTGAACGAGAAGGTGAAAGTACAGGACGCCAAAACCAACAGTCGCATGAGTTTTCTCAACAGCGTCCGTGGATTTCTGCTGGAACAGAAGCTGGTGCTGGATATCGGAAACAAGGAACTGGAATTAACGGAAAAAGCCCGCACCATTGTGCAACGATACTATATGGACGTGGAATACAATCGAAACCTGCTGGAATTTATGTTCCAGCTCAGCGAAGAAAGAAACCAGCAACAAAACCGGCAAGAAGGTCAGCAAGAGGAAGGGAGGGAAGAGGATGCCAGCCATCTCGAAGGTGAGAATGACCAATATACAGTTTGAAGGCGGCCATAAACGAATCAATGATGTGCTGTACCGCTTTGACGGTCATAACGGTGCTCTGTTACTGGAAAACGGCGGCGGAAAAACCGTAACGGTGCAAACCATTCTGCAGACGGTACTGCCCCATGTGACGGTTGCTGGTCGAAAAATCCGGGAAACATTGGTGCTGGAGAATACAGCGGCTCATGTAGCCGTGGAATGGATGCTTCAGGATCGGCCCCGACGCTACGCCATAACCGCCGTCACCCTGTATGCGGATGACAGTGGGGTGAAATCTGAAAAATTTGTGGACGAATATGAAGGCGGTGACCCTCACAGTATTGAGCACCTTCCCTTTGTACGAAAAACACAAAATCATTTGGAGCGGCCGGCCGTTCGGCAGGAAATGCACGATTACTATCTGGAGCGGCAACAAAAACGAATGACGGCCCGAACCTTCCATACCCTACATGAATACAACCGCTATCTGGAGGAACACTTTGGCATTCGGAAAAAAGAATGGGAATCCATTGTGAAAGTCAACAGTGACGAAGGCGGCGTGGAAGCATTCTTTGAAAACTGCCGCACCACAGATCAACTGGTGAGCCGCCTTCTAATCCCGGCTGTGGAGGATACCCAACCGGGAAAAGGAACAGAAGAGTTTGTGGAAACCTTTGAAAAACAACAGGACAATTTTCGGAAATACCGACAACTGACCCGACTAATGGAAGAAAGCCAAAAGCTGGAGACCCAGGTTCAGCAATACGCCGGCCAGTGGGAAAAACTGGAAGGCATGAGGCAGGAACATCTGGAAGAACAGCGACAGGCCAAGACCCTCTACCAGTTCACAGAAGGGGAACTGGAAAAGGCAACCATCGAAAAACATTTATTAGAAGAACAGATCCGACAGCGAGAAGCCGATCTTCGGCAAGTGTTGCATCAAAAGGCCTCTTGGCAACTGGCACTTCAACAGCAGGAAAAAAATCGGATGGATGAGGCTATGGAAAAAGCCCGGCAGGAACATACAGAAGCAAAGCTCGCGGCAGAGGAGCTGAAACGTTTTGATCATCAGCTGAAACTGGCCAAGCTGCAAATGGAGATAGAAGAACAAGAGGTTCGGGAGCAGTATGCAAGAGAGAAATTGGAAAATCTTGATCAACAGGAAGATCTGGCTTCAGTCCGGGAAACACTGGATACCAACCGGAAAAAATTGAAATTTCGTCTGGAAGAGGAATTAAGTCAGATGAAAGCCGAAGTAACCAAGCAACAGCAGGAATGGGAGCGGAAAAAGCGGGAGCAGGAACGAAGGGCAAAACGGCTGGAAAATCGTCAAAAAGAGCTGACGGAACTGGAAAAAGAAAAAGCTCGGCTGGAAGAAAAAGTGGCTGGCTACCAACAGCGGATGGAGGAGTTGAAGAGCTACTTGCTGGTCCTAAAAGATGCCCAAAGCATTCAGCAGGAATTGCCAACCTGGCAACAGGACTTAAAGCAGATGGAAACACAAAAATACACCTTGCAGCAACGGTTAAAAACCCTGGAAGAAGAGGAAAAAAAACAGAAAGAAACCCTGCCTTCTCTCAAAGAAAAAGTGACAGAAACCCAACAACAGTGGCAACAACGGAAAAATCAGGTAGAACAGATGGAAGAAGCAGAAACCGCCATGTTAGAGGAAGTTCGTCAGTGGCATTCCCGCTGGCAGCTTTACGACTCTCTTTATCATCGGGAAAACACTCTGCGGGGAGATTTGGAAGAACAAGTAGCCTTGACCGAAAGCCGCAAGGAAGAAAGCATTTTGCAGGAGCAACAGTCTGGCGTAGCTTGGCGACAGTACCAGAATCGGGAAGTCTATACCGCCGATCCAGAACTGGAAAGGCTGGCCAGGGAATGGCAGCGTTCTTTGGATTATCTGGAAACCGGAGCTGATTGGTTAAGATCCATGGAGCCGGAAACGGCAGAAAAAATGCCCTGGTGGCCTCAAACCCTTATCACCACTGGGGATCAACAACAGGAAGTCGTTAAACGACTGGAAAAAGCCAGGGAAAAACTTAGTCAGCCAGTGATGGTACTCACAGAACAGGAAGCAAGGCAATTGATTCAGCAAAAGCCCATGGAGGGATGGGAAGAGTCATTGCATACCACCATCTATCCCCCTCATTGGGAGCATCACTACCAGGCTTCTGTTTTTCAGCAGTGGAAGGAAGAGCTGGAAAAAGAAGCAGCAGAAAAAAGACGGCAGAGGGTGGAAGCAGAGGAAGAAGCCAGAAGGTGGCAGCGAAATCGAAACCAGTTGGAAGGTTTTTTTCGGAAATATTCCTTTGAAAGCGTGACAGAAGCCCGGGAGCAGGTGGAACACTGGAAACAACAGTATCGGGACGCGCTTTCAGAGCTAAAAGAAAGAGAAGAAGTCCTGAAGGCTTTGGAAGAGGAGAAAGCGGCCGGGCAACAGCATATCAATCGATTGCTGGAAGAAATTCCTGTTATGGAACAAAAGGTTTCCAAAGGCAGGGAATACCTTCAGTTAAAAAGAAAGGCAGAAGAAGAAACCCTGAATCTAAAAGGAAAAGAGCAGCAACGGCAAGCCGCAGAAAAACAGGTAGAGAGCCTTCGACAGGAAGAGGAAAATCTTCGGCAAGCCTTGCAACAACAAGCGATACAATTGGAAAAAGGGGAATTGAAGCAGCGAAATTTTCAGCAACAGGAAATCTATCAGGAACTGAAGGATTTAGAAGCACTGGCAACAGAAGAAAGCCGGGCAGCTTTGGAAGAAGAAGGAAAACAGCTTTTGGCAACCCTAAGGGAAAAACACCGGGACGCGGAACAACTGGAAGCCGAAATACAAGCATGCCAGCGACGGCTTCGTGATCTGGACAGGGAACGCAGGTTGCTTCAGCAAGAATCCGGCTTGGTGGAAGGATTGGCCTCCTTTCCGGAAGATGGATGGGATCAACTGCAAGATCTTCAAAACCAGAGGAAAGAGCAGGAAAGGCTGGTTGAGGAAAAAGACCAAATTCATCAAAAGATCAAGCAAGAGCACGCCGTGTTGACATCGGCCATGGAAAAAAGCGCCGAAAGCATTCGTCAGGAATACGGGGAACCCATCGTCTTTCAGGAAGAGTTGCACCAGGTGGAAGCAGGACTGGAAAAGAGAGCGGAAGAACTAGAAGTAAGAAAACAGCATCAGGAAGAACAGTTGTGGCAAGGGATGGAAGTGCTTCAGCAACTGGAAGAACTGATGACACAGATGAAAATAGCCAACGGAAGCTACGGGTTTCTGTTACAGGAGCTGGAAGCGGCTCTACCATCAGAGGAACTGATGCGGGACTACCCCTACCAGCGAGAAAACTGGTTAAGAGAACAGTTGCATCGGTTACACCAGACGAAAATGAAAAAAGAGAACCAGGAAAGCCACCTTCAGGAAGCGGCAAAGGAATTCCAGCATTTTTGCATGCATCAGCTAAACAATATTTCCCTGCGGGAAAATGCCCTAGCCGTTCTGAAAAACCGGGAAACCTATGAAGAAGTACAACAGTGGGAAAAGGATCTGGGCATGAAAATCCGACGGGTCCGACAGCTCCATGAAGATGAAATTCGAGAAAAGGAGAAACTGCTGAACAGCTTTATTCAACAGCTCCATACCTGGATGGTAACACTGATGCGGGAGTTGAAACGAATTCCAGATAAAACCCGTATCAAAACTGAAGACGGGTGGAAGCCAGTCTATCAGTTTACCCTGCCGGATATCGAAGAAGCCGCCCTGCGAAGCCTGATTCGAAGGCATGTGGAAGAGTTGACAGAGTTTCTGGAAAAAAGCGATCGCTTCCGGGACGAGGAAGGCATGGAGGATGCGGCAGAGGTTCGAAAATACGTGGAAAGCCAGCTGAAAAGCGCCCACCTGTTGGCCTTGTTAACGAAAAACCAGCCCCTGCGGATCAAATGCCGGAAAGTCACCAACGACCAGCGGGTAGTGGGCATTCCGGCCAGTTGGGAAACCAGCAACCAGTGGTCCGGCGGCGAAAAATGGAGCAAAAACATGACGCTTTTTCTGGGAATCCTCAACTACCTGGCCGAAAAAAGCCATGGGCATTCTGGTGCCTTGACCCGACGTGCCGTTATTTTGGACAATCCTTTTGGCCAGGCCTCCAGCGACCATGTGCTGGCTCCGGTTTTCTTTGTCGCCCAGCAATTAGGCTTTCAACTGCTGGTACTGACCGCCCACGGCGAAGCCGCCATGCGAGATGCCTTTCCTGTGGTCTACAGTTGTCGCCTGCGGTTAGCAGAAGACGGCAGCAAGCAGATTATGAATACCAGCCAAGAGCTGCACACCGCATACTTTATGGATAAAGACCCTACGGCACTGGATCGTCTTGGCGGACATCAACAGATTACCCTGGAAGAGTTGTAAGGTGAAGGAAATCGCCAAAGAGAATAAAAGAGAAGAGCCTGCGTATCAAAAAAACAAAGCGTAAATTAGTAAAAGCCATTGTAAAGAGTACTCTCTTACAATGGCTTTTAACAAACCGTTATCTTGGAATCATCCGTAGAATCATCCGTACATTGTGATCGTTTAATGAGCTGGATACAAGATTTCTTGTCCAGGAAAGATCACGTTCGGATTGTTAAGTTCATTTATTTCGGCTAATGTTTCCCAGGTAGTCCTATGCTGTTCCGCAATTCTCCATAAAACTTCTCCTTCTTGAACCACATGGATCTCATGTTCCATCATTGGCATTTCTGGCATAGGATCTTCTGTGATAGGTTCTTCCTCAATGAGCTCTTCCATTTCAGGTTCTTCTATTTCAATAACATCTGCTTCGGATTCTTCCATTTCAAACGGTTCTTCCAATGCTACGGTTGTAATCCTACCTTCAACTTCCGGCGCTACTTCTCCTCTTTCGGTTAAATAATCCATAAAAGCTTCATCCATGGAAACAAAATCAGTAATGGTAAATGCTTCCACAAACATAGTCATTTCATCTCCACCGGCAGCTAAAAAATCATTGGTAGCCATCACATATTCTACATCCATCCCAAGAGATTCTCCCCCAATAGTCACGTCGCTGATTCGTTGACCCTCTGGTTGATTAGGATCTATTGTATAGGTCATTCCTGATACATGGGCAAATTTACCAGCTGGTTCTGGATAGGCTGAAGAAGCTATTTCCAATGCTTCCAAAATCGCATCGCCTGTCATTTTCTTTGTGACAACTCGGTTTCCAAAAGGAAGTACGGTGATGATATCTTCTTTCGTAATGTCACCTTCTGCAATGGAAGCACGAATTCCACCCCCGTTTGTAAAGGCAAAATCAGCATCCGTAGCCCAAACCATGGAATCTGTAATCAAATTTCCTAAATTTGTTTCTCCTGCACGAACCTGCTCCCGCTCTCCATCTAAATGAACCGTAGTTTTACCCACCACTTCTGCCATAATTTCCTGCTGATTCTCAATGATTTTGTTTACCACGGCGACAACATCAGGATCTGGTTCTATCTCCATAGCCTCTTCTTTTTCGTATAACATGGCGTTAATAGAAGATACCTCGCCATCGGTTACTGTAATTTCAACAACCCCTAAATTTTTAGTATATTCTTCAGCCATCACAATAAGGGTTTCCTCCACCATTAATCCTTCGTCTAACTTATGATGACTATGGCCATCTACGATTAAATGAATGCCTTCCACCTGCTCAGCAACCCCTATACTAGTCTCGTTTCGAAGGCTGCTTTCATCGATACCCAGATGTGCAAGTGCAATCATTACATCTACCTGATCTTCCAACTCGGCTACCATTTCTGTCGCGGCTTCCACCGGATCTGTGAACAGAAGTCCTTCGGTTCCGGCCGGATGACTCTTATATAAGGTTTCTGGTGTTGCTAAACCAAAAACGCCAACCTTAAAGCCATCAAATTCATAAATCATATAAGGCGGTAAAAAATAATCCCCCGTTTCCTCAACCATAATATTGGCGGCAATCACTGGGAAATCTGCCATTTCATCCAGTTCTAGCAATCTTTCTTTTCCATAGTTAAACTCATGGTTCCCTGCCACTAAAAGATCATAGCCGATCTCATTCATAATACGTATGATGCTGGCGCCTCTTTCGATGGTAGCCACTGGCATTCCGTGTACCGCATCGCCAGCATCCAACAACAGTACATTCTCATTTTCTGCCCGGTACTGATTAACCAAAGCACCTACCCGATCCAGCCCCATTCCATCAAATCGACCTTCCAGCACCCGACCATGAATATCATTGGTGTGCAATACCACTAAGGTATGTTCTTGCTCGTCAGCAAAAACCACCAAGGTGCTAAAACTGCTGAAAACCATTAGACATGCCAGGAACAAAACCAGATACTTTCGTCTCATAAAAACGTGCTTCATACTTTTTTCCTCCTTTTATTGTTTGATATATGACAATCACAGGCCTTTATGCCTTTTGTCACTATTCATGTACTTTTCTTACTTTTCTCGCTTTTCTGATGATGCCCATCTATTGTATCATTTTTTCATGGTTTTCGATAGGAATAGGACTCACTTTAGTATCGTCAGTTGTGAAATGAAAGCCAATCAGCAATTTCAATCAGTAATTATGACTAGGGATGCAAGAAAAATATACCTACCTTTGATAAAATGATAGTTATCACAATGAAATTCCAAGGAAAAGGATGCCTATTTCGTGATACACTATAGTAAGATGACTTGTCATAAAGAAGATGACTTGTCATAAAGAAGATGACTTGTCATAAAGAAGATGACTTGAAACGGATAAAAAAGTTACTAGGGGAAGTCCTATGCCAAGAGGAGAAGGAACTCAGAAAAAAATGAATAAAGCATTTCAAGCAAAAGAGACGAAATGGAAGACAGATAAAAAGGATTAGAGGAGGGCAATGATGAAACTGACCTTGGAAAAAATAATCGTAGAAGATTTGGTTTTTGGTGACCATACTAGGATGAATGGTACCACTTTAATGGTGAATAAAGAAGAAATTACCAAAAAAATCAAGGAAGATAAGCGAATTGTCAGCGTCACCATGGATATTGTAAAGCCGGGAGAATCTGCCCGTTTATTTTCTGTGCGAGATGTTATTGAACCTAGAGTAAAAGTGGAAGGTGCTGGAGAAGTGTTTCCAGGCTTAGTGGGTAGCCGTGAACCAGTAGGCGAAGGCATTACCAAAATATTGAAAGGATCTGCCGTAGTGATTACTGAGAAAACGGTGGAAGCGAAGGCAGGCATTATTGATATGTCCGGTCCGGGAGCGGCGTATACCCCATTCTCCAAAACCAATAACCTTGTATTGGACTGTGATCCGAGTTCAGGTTTGGAAAGTCACCAATATGAAGAAGCTTTACGACTGGCTGGGCTGAAAATTGCACAGTATATCGGTGAAAAATGCCAGGAAGTAACAGGGCAGGAGAAAGTCCTTTATGAAACCCTACCCATGGAGGAACAGAAGCATATGTATCCAGAACTGCCCAAAGTGGGGTATGTGTATATGCTTCAAAGCCAAGGGCTTCAGCAAGATACCTATGTCTATGGTAGGAACGCCAAACAATTAATGCCCACCTATATATTTCCAACAGAAGCCATGGACGGAGCCATTGTCAGTAGCAATATCATGATTCCTTGTGACAAAAACACCACCTATCATCATCTGAATAACCCGATGATAGAAGATTTATATGAACGTCACGGAAAAGACCTTAACTTTTGCGGGGTGATTATCACCAATATGAACGTTACCTTGAAAGACAAAGTGATCGCCTCTGATTGCGTAGCGAAATTGGCGGAGGAATGTGGGTTTGACGGTGTTATTATTTCAAAAGAAGAGTACGGGAATACGGACGCTGATTTGATGATGAATTGCAGGAAAATAGAGGAGAAAGGAATCAAAACAGTGCTTGTAACAGATGAGTATGCAGGCAGAGATGGATCTTCTCAATCCCTGGCAGATGCAGACCCGAAAGCGGATGCTGTCGTGTCTACTGGCAACGCCAACGAAGCAATCTTGCTTCCCCCTATGGAGAAAGTGATTGGGAGCATCCCATCGGCGGATCGGGGAGTCAGTGGGACTGAAGGTGAAGATCCCTGCAAAGATAGCATTCAAGTAGAACTAAACGCCATTATGGGGGCTACTAATGAACTGGGTTTCAATAAAATGAGTGCCATTGGATGCTAAAGCGGGGACCTACCAGAAGATAAGAATCCTGCACTGATGTGACCAAGCCGAAAGAGGTTCTCTTTGGTAATTGAGAGGGATCCTTTTATTCACTCCTACCCTTTAAGGTTAAAGTAAGACCTGTACAGAACCACTATAAACTTTTTTAGAGGTGGGTGCCATTGCTTGTGTAATACCGTAACACTAAAAACATCCCCAGAAACCATTTAATATCAATGGCTTAAAGGGGATGTTTTGTCTGTTTTGTTGCAAAGATTAAGTTTTAGGATGCTGTGTGCGTGTTTATACTTCTCCAGAAATTGATCATGAAAGGCTTCTTCCTATCGGCAAGGGTTGCTTAGGAGGAAGCTTTTGCTTGATAACGTTTCCCCAGGGCATCGGTGGCCAGAATCGCATCGTAAAGCATTTGCGGGGTAACGGTAAAAGGCATATTACCCATGGTATCATTGGGGCCACAAGCAATTTCAGCTACCTGCATCAGTTCCTTTTTGTTTATTTGATGAATGCCAAGGTCTTTAAGGGTGGTGGGTAAACCAACATCCAGACAAAAATGAAGGACTTCTTCCAATTCCTCCTTAGAGGCATTTTCGAGCACTAATTGTGTGAGTGTTCCAAAAGCCACTTTTTCACCATGGTAGCAGTCATGTGTCTCTTCAATGGCTGTGAATCCATTGTGGATGGCATGAGCAGCGGCAATACCACAACTTTCAAAACCAATGCCAGAGAGGTAGGTATTGGCTTCAATAATATTTTCCAGAGCTTTTGTGCAAACCCCGGCATGGACAGCCGTTAAGGCTTTTACACCATCTGAAATAAGTGTGTCATAGCATAATTTAGCAAGTGCCATGGAGGTTACCGTATATTTTCCGCCAATAAAGTTATTGCTGTCTGACTGCTGGCACGCCCGAGCTTCAAAATAGGTTGCAAGGGCATCTCCCATGCCGGCCACCAGCAATCGGGCAGGAGCTTTACTGATAATTTCCGTATCCACTAAAACCATGTTTGGATTTCGAGGCAAGAATAGATAGTCTTCAAAAACGCCATCATCCGTGTAGAGAACGGATAAAGCACTGCAAGGAGCATCGGTTCCGGCGATGGTTGGCACAATAACAACAGGTGCTTTTGCATAATAGGCCAAGGCTTTGGCCGTATCATGGATCTTTCCGCCACCAATGCCAACTACCACATCACAGCCGGAGGCTTCATATGCTTTTTGTAATCGATTAATTTCATTGCGGGAAGACTCTCCGCCAAAAATCTCATATACCAGCTTTGTGCCTAATTCTTTGGCACCTTCTGAAATAGGTGCTTCCACACGACCTTTTCCAGATTGACTTACTAAGATAAACGGGGCATTTCCCATGCTTTGGACGTGCTTACAAAGATCCTTAAGAACTTCTCTTCCTTGTACATAACGTTCAGGACTTCCGATAACATTTGCCATTGTACAGCCCTCCTAAAGGTGAAATGTCAATAATGTGGATAATTGTCTTTTTTTTAACAATATCACCTTCATTATATCTAAATCTGTGAAGTTGTCAAGAGGACCTGGGCGGCAACGATGCCTTAGTCACACAGGTCTTCGGATAAAGACATATTGGAAGTCTTCAGCATTTCCTTTTGGGATAGGGACCTGCTCTTTACCAATCCCCAGTGGATTAAAAAGCTGATGGCTCATAAAGTGATGATAACTCTGGGGGTGGTGTTCATCGAGCCCCACGTATTCGTCGAGATTAAAGGTTTTTATGTTGGAATAGTCGGTTTGATAGAGGGCATGATCCTCCAGGATGCGTTGATAGCATCCAATATACGTTCAGAAAGATTTTCAGTCAAACAGGAAAAAAAGAACCATGTTTTGTGATTGCCAAGTGAAGTGGTGATGGATATCATATAGTGATTGCGTATCAAACTGCAAGACTAGTGGAAAATGAAGGCATAAGGATATGCTAACTGGAGAAAAATAAGGGATGAAGAAATCAGTGCATTCGAATCAAAGAAACGAGAAAAGATTAGGATTAAGTTTTTGAAAAAGCACTGCGACGTTTATAAGGGAAGGAATAAAGCTTTTTTAACAGTAAAAATGGTTTTTTATGTGGAAACAAAAAAGGAAAGGACGGTATGCTTGAGAGAATGATGCATCTATGGTATTCTGAGGACATTCACAGGAATAATCAAGGAAAATAAAGAAAGAAGGCTTGTTGAATGAAAAAAATAGATGTCTTAAAAAAAATAGAAGAACAGTATGATGAGTTCACAGAAAGCCAAAAAATACTAGGCAAGTATATTTTAGACAATTATCGAGAAGCAGCTTTTTTATCGGCACAAGAGCTTGGTGATACATTAGGCTTCAGCGACGCAACGGTTATTAGATTTTCTAAAGTCTTAGGGTTTAATGGTTATACTGAGTTTAAGGACTCTATTAGAGAAAATATCAAAAGACAACTTTCACCAGATACAAAGCTATTGAAAAGCATGAAGAATTTTAAACACAAGGACGATGCCATTACGAATATATGTAAAGCGGATTTAAAGAATTTGGAAGAATATTTATTAAATATTAAAAGTGAGAGAATGGACCAAGCAGTTGATCAGATCTATAAAGCAGAAACAATTTATTTCTTAGGGTTGGGAACGAGTGTTATTGTGATAGATTTTTTAGCGTATCATATGAGACGGATGGGCTTTAGAGTAAATGTGATCCACCACGGTGGATTAATGCTGTTTGATCATTTAACGAGCATTAGCGAAAAAGATCTATTAATAGTTGCTACTTTCCCAAGGTATTCAAAAGATTCTATGAATGCTGTTCTTTATGCCAAGAAAAAGGGAGCTACGGTTGTTGTGATTACCGACAGTGAGTTGTCTGAAGTAGCGAATAAAGGCGATATTGTTTTAACGACAAAAACCAATAACACCAGCTTTTTTAATTCTTATATTGTTCCAATGGAATTGTGTAATCTACTATTGATAAGCATTCTAGAAAGAAATAAAGATAAAATTTACAGTAGTTTAAAAGAAAATATCAATAGCATGGAAGACTTTGATTTGTTTATCTAGACTAGAACCTTCGAAAGACTTTTTTTCGAAATATCTGTTAGATAATGTAAACGTACAATCAATAAAGGGCAGACCTATGAGGGGGTGCCCTTTTTTGTGTGGAAATTTTTTAAGAGCTAGAAGTTAATGTGCCTAATCGTAAACCAACTTCTCCTAAAGAGACTTAAAGCAGATTTATTGCAAATAATGAGAAAATTATAGTTGCAAATACTACACTAATAAAATATAATGTAGTAAAAACTACAACACAATAGGGGGGTATGTATGATGGAAAAATCGAGTGAGACTAAAAGAAAGCTTACAGAAAAATTCATTAAAAGCATTGAGAAAGCTGGTAATAAATTACCACACCCTTTAACACTGTTTACCTACTTAGCCATAGGCGTACTGATCATGTCTTTTTTTCTCTCCAAAGCAGATATGACCGTAAGCTACACCATGGCGTCCAGAGATGCAACTGAATTAGCAGAAGAAACAACAGTGGCAGTCGTAAATCTGCTCTCTAGACCAGAGCTCCAAAAAATAACAAGTGAATTTGTTACTACCTATATCCGCTTTTTTCCAATCGGATTAGTCATTGTAATGATGCTGGGGGTTGCAGTGGCAGAGCAATCTGGTTTAATTGAGGCCTTGATGAAAAAATTGGTATTGGGTGCCCCTGATTTTATGGTTACCTTTATTATTGCAATTGTAGGTATTTGCGCAAATGTGGCTTCAGATGCTGGCATTGTTTTTGCACCTGCCATAGGTGGGTCGGTTTTTTATGCCTTAGGAAGACATCCTATAGCTGGTATCTTAGCAGGTTATGTAGCCGCCTATGGAGGTTTTTCAGCAAATGCACTAGTGGCTGGTACAGATGCTATGCTTGCAGGTATTACTCAGTCAACGGCTACTTCTTTTGGTATTGATGCACCAATTCATCCATTGATGAACTGGTTTGTCATGGCTGCTTCTACATTGATGCTGGCACTAGTCGTCACTATTATAACAGAAAAGGTCATTACACCGATTTTAGGCACCTTTGATCCAGCGGATCCGAATTTGAAAATTGTAGATAAGAACGAATTCGCAGTAAAGGATAATGAAATAAAAGGTTTGAAAGCTGCCGGCATTGCAACGGCTATTTTCTTTGCTGTTCTTCTAATGCTCACAGTACCACAAAACGGATTCTTTAGAAGTGATGCTGGAGATTTACTGCCCAGATCTCCTTTAGTAGATAGTATCCTATTCTTAGTGTTTGCTTTCTTTATGGTAGTGGGTGTGATTTATGGAAAAGTAGCAGGAACAATTAAGTCTGATAAAGATATTGCTAAATTTATGCAAAGTGGATTAACAGGAGTTGCTGGATTTTTGGTAGTCTGTTTACCTGCATCTATGTTTGTAACATGGTTTGCAAGAAGTAATATTTCTACAGTATTAGCGGTTAAAGGTGCAGAGGCTTTGCAAAGCATGAATATATCAGGGATTCCCCTTATTTTGTCCTTTGCATTTTTATGTGCGGTATTAAATCTTTTTATTACGAGTGGTGCTTCGAAATGGATGCTCTTAGCTCCTATTTTTGTTCCCATGTTTGCAATGATGAATGTATCTCCTGCAACTACACAGATGGCTTACCGAATTGGAGATTCCATCACCAATATTATCTCACCGCTATCAGCCTACTTACCAGTCGTATTGGGAATGATGGAAAAATATAGAAATAAAGGGCAGGAAATGGGGATTGGTACGGTGATATCGTTGACCTTGCCATATTCCATAGTATTGTTGGTATGTTGGATGATATTTTTCGGTATTTGGCTAGCCTTAGGATTACCAATGGGACCGGGAGCACCAACCTACCTTATGTAATTTGAATAGAAGTGTAGTTGTAATAAAGCTCATTGATATAATCCTAGATTTAAAATATAACAATCGAGAGGAATGGGATGCTATGAAAAAAGTGTTGATCAGAGGTGGATATTTGATTGATCCAGGAAATAAGAAAGAAGGAAACTATGATCTTCTCGTTGAAGGCGATAGGATATCAAAAATTGAAAAAGAAATAACCGTCAATAAGGAGATTGAAGTGATTGAAGCAGATGGGAAATTTGTTGTTCCTGGCTTTGTAGATCTTCAAGTAAACCCAGGAAATACCATTGAGTATATTTCAGATATTTTACCATTTTGTGGCATTACAACACCTTTAATAATGCCCTGCAACACCTATGATGGAATACCTATTATCGATCATTATGGTGGATTGAAAAAAATGCTATCCATTTGTGAGGGCCTTCGAGTAAATATTGCCACAGCCATCTCCATAGAACCACCTGATACTGGTGGGCATGAAACCTATGTTAAGCTGGCGGTGCCCTATGAGAAATTAAGCAGCAGAATCGAAGAATTTATCGATTTAGGGATTACTTCTGTGGGAGAAGTGGTGTTACCACTTGGGGGGATTGCCCATATTACCAGCGACAGCAGTGAGGAGTTTTTAGATCGGTTATTAGAGGAAACAACTAAATATGATATGCCAGTATTGGTTCATACAGGATTAGGACTGGCAGGGATTCAAAAATCTGTAGAGATTACGAAAGGAAGAACTATGCATCTTTGTCATGTTGGAAGTACATGTTCTCAGGATAGTATTCACAAGGCACTAACATTGCTAGAAGATAATCCGCATATTACAACGGACACCCACTTGTCAGAAGTGGCGGGTAGCACTAGTAGAAATAGTAAGTTGGTGATGGACTATTTTAAAAGAGGAGAAGTAGTAAAAATAGACCCGCAAGATTTTAAGGTGTCCGTTCCTAAGGATATAAACACGGCGAAGCCACCCTTTTACTATAATAAGACTAACCTACTAGAAAACAATATTATATGCGCTTTGTCTGAAAGAGTAGAGGCTATCGAAACAGATGAGCTAGGAGATGGAATTAGAGCTAGAATCATGTTAAAAAATTTTTTCAGACTTGTTAACTCAGTGGCATTAGAACACGCAAAAATTAAAGTTTTAGGAAAATTAATCCAAAAACTAACGGTTAATCCTGCTAGAATATTAAAAATCAATAGAGGTACCTTAGGGGAAGGTGATTTTGCCGATGTGGTCATTCTGGATTTAGTAGGAGAAAAAGTTGATACAGTGCTTGTGAATGGTGAAACGGTTGTTTTCAATGGTCAGGCAACAGAGAAGAAACCTGGAAGAAGAATTCTTTATAAAGGTTAGTTAAACGAGGCAGGACAAGGGGAGGAGGGTTACCTTGTCCTGCCTTGTTAAATCTTTAGATTCTCCTCTCATCATTTACATAGATACGTATATGAAAAGAAGGGTACTGGTTATTAAAAATCGGTATAGCACAGTAGTTGTATTTTCTGTTAAATAATATACAATAAAAAGCATGTTATAACAAAGCTAGAAACTTCGAAGTGAAAATTTAATAAGGTAAAAGGGAGACTATAGACCATGGATTATAGTCAATTAAGATTTGTCGTTGAAATTGTAGAAACAGGAAGTATTTCAAAAGCGGCTAGCAATCTATTTATTTCTCAGCCGAATTTAAGTAATCAAATTGCTAATTTAGAAAAGATTTTGGGGAAAAATATCTTTTATAGAAGCAATAGAGGGGTAACGCTTACTTCCTATGGGGTGGAAGTTTACAGTTATGCAAAAGCACTGGTAGAGCAATATGCGATGGTAGAAAAAAAGCTCATGACCCGCTCCAACGAAAATAAAATTAAGATAGCTTCTTTTGGATCAGAAGTCATAAACTCCCAATTTTTCGAAATATGCAAAAGGTATAACGAAAATAATTATGAATTTAATTTATGTGAATGTGGTGTTGAAGCAGCAATCCAGAAAGTGAATATGAGAGATTGCGATGTTGCTTTAATCATCTATAGCGATTTTCAGCAGAACAAATTGGGACAGCTATTGACCGCACAAGAGCTGGAGTTAAAAAACCTTTTTCAAGGGCAACTAAAAATTCATGTGAGTCAAAAATATCCATTAAGTAAAAAAAGTAATATTACGAGAAAAGATTTAGAAGGGTTGTTTCATGTAAAAAAAGCGTATCTTTTTGAAGGCATGTTCAGCCTTGATTACGAGCTTCAATTTTTAGGAATACCAGAAAATCAAAAAACAATATTGGCAAATGGAAATAAAACGTATAATGATGCCTTACATAACTTACCTTCTTTTGCCATAGAGATAGACTGGAAATGTAATAAGGCCTTGCCGAGTGATCTGAATAGAATCCCTTATGAAAACAAAAATCTGCCGATCACCTGTGGATTAGTAAAGAGAAAAAATGAATTTTTAAAGGAAGAGCTATCCTTTTTTGTAGAAAAGTTAATCGATGCGTATGGGTAATAGGTGCTTAATTAAAAAGCATATCAGATGTCTAAGCATTAGAATAAAGAGGAGGAAGTATATAGTGAAGAAAAACATTTTGTTAATGATCATCTTAGCGTTGACTTTTGTCGCAAATGTGGCCTGTAGCAATTCTGAGGCAACTAATATTGCTGCAGAAGAAAAAAGTGAAGAGGCAGTGGATACGGTTACAGCTAGTTCTGAGCAAGTTGACGGAGTAACCACAGCATCGGTTGTAGCGGACCGTTATCGGAACAATTATGAACCAAACGGGTTTACAGATTCTGATCAGAAAAAAGCATTATTTGTTGTAGGAGATCCACGAAAGTATAGTGTACAGTATGATATGACCTATACAGCTATGAAGCATTTCGAAGAAAAAGGAATAGAAGTAGAGTTGAGGGATTTATATGACATGGATTGGAACCCAGTCTTGTCGGCAGAGGAATTCTATTACCAGAAAGATGGAAAAGGAACAGTGCCTGAAGATGTAAAAGTGGAACAGGATTTGGTAACCCAGGCAGATTATATTATTTTCTCTTATCCTAATTGGCATGACACACCAAATGTGATGGTAAAAGGTTATATGGAGAGAGTTTTTGCCAGCCAGTTTGCATATACCAACGAAGGACCAGAAGGATTGCTAGTAGGAAAAGGCATGTATACCATAAGCAACTGTGGTTTTCTTGGAGGCGGCAGAGGCTTTGTAGGAGATGGTGTGGGCATCAATGATGACTTGTGGGATGAGTATATGGAAGCTTTCCGTGTTTTCGATGAAGATACTGCCGGTTGGTGGGGGATGGAAAACCTAGGCAGATTTATGAATGACAGAACGCCGGCCAATGACGACGAAAACTACGAAACAGAAATGATGGAGCTTAGAAATACGCTAATCAATCATTTGGATACAACGTTTTTTTAATCAAATCAACAAAAGAACCACTTAAAGGGAAAGAGATCCCAAGGAGTGGTTCTTTTTTTAGCGTAAACAATTGGACAATATCGACGGTGAACATTCAATAGATATAGACATAGGGGAAAGAGGAAATTCTGAGGCTATGAAGGTTGACATAAGCACGCTTAAAAGCAAGGATCGCTGGACAGCCATATAGTAGAAGGCATTCGCTATTTATGCTATACTCAAACCAAAGAAATTTTATCCGATTGATAAAGAAAACAAAGACCTCTAAACAATAAAAAACAAGGGCCAGGAATAGAGAAGAGGGTTGAAATGACACAAGATAAATCGTTTAACGCCCATAGCAAACACCGTATCTTGATGCATGGAATAAAAGAGAAAAATGTCGCAAAAACCTGCCGCGTTTTTGGAATTTCCAGAACCATTTATTATCGTTGGATGAAAGCTTACAAAAAAGAAGGAATGAAAGGACTGGAGGGGAAAGAACGGAAGCCGCCTGTTATGAAAAATAAGATTGGGAAGCAGTGGGAGGAAGAAATTCTTGATTATGTTCTTCTGTATCCAGAAGATGGCCCTAAACGGATTTTTTATGAAATGAAGTCCCGCGGGATGGAAATCAGTGAATCGGGCATTTACAAGGTGTTGCTCCGAAAGAATTTGACCCGAAAGGTGCAACGAAGAAACTTTGCTCAAGAAAAAGCCATGGACCCTGTCAAAGAAAATAAAAAGGAAGAAGGGTTTTACAGAAAGGAAGTGCCAGTAAAGGGCATAGGCGATCTAATGATTCAAAGGATTGATTATTTAGGCCGATTTCAGGGTGCGGGAAGGGTTTATCAGTATACCTTGTACGATCTTTATTCCGGATTAGCCGTGTCTCGTATCTTTCAAGGAAAAAACCAGATTGATATTGGCTTTCTTCTTGACCGGAAAATTCGGTACCTATTAAAAACCTTTGATGCTTCCATAACCCTGCTTTGCAGTTGCTATCAAAAAGAGTTTTTACCCTATTTTATCAAAGGCGATATGCTCCAAAGAGCTTTAGAAGATCTGAACATTGACCATCAGTTCATTAAAGAAAACCATCCGATGGTAGAAAAACTCAAGGCATTTCAACGAGATCTTCGAGCCGGATTTTATAAAGAACTGGAAAAAAACGGAGGACTTTTTCATTTTAGAGAAATGGAAAAAGCCTTGGAACAGCAAATCCGCCGGCATAACTTTTTTATCCCCATCAAAGCAGGGCTTCATCAAGGGAAGGCACCAATCGAAATGATGATCGAATCGTCAAAGATCAAAGAAAGTGACTTGGAATCCTTGCCGCTGTGGATTTTGGCATTATTGGATCGGCGAAGGGAGGAAAAAAGCAATGGGTGAAACAAAGGACAAAATTGCCATTGTGGGCGGCGGTCTTGCCGGACTTACCATTGCTTATGAGTTAAAGAAAAAAGGATATCAAAACATTACCCTCTTTGAAAAGGAAGGGCGCCTCGGTGGAAAACTCTACAGCTATCACTATAAAGGTCGGTCCTACGAACTAGGGGCTACGTTTGGCCTTGCAACACAAAAAAACCTTTGTCGATTGATGGATGAACTGAATGTACGACCGGATGGTCCTAACCTTGCAAGAGTCTACTATAATGAAAAAAAGGAAAAAACCCTGCAAATACCCAGAGAAAAACTGACAAGCTTTATTGCAGAAATGGATAGACTGCCTTTGGTCTTAGAAAAATATCCGTCTCTGAAGGAAGCTGGTTTTGGTAATAGCGAAAAAGCCTTGATGAAACCCTTTGACGCATGGTGTCGTCAAGAAGGATTTCACCTGTTGCCTTCCATTTACCGCAATCATTTTACCGGATACGGCCTGGGAGAAATCGAAAAAGTACCGGCACTCTATGTTTTGAAAGCCTTAGATTACGATTCTGTCCGATCTTTTCTTGAGGTTCCGGAACTTTTCACATGGAAAAAAGGAATTTCAGAAATTGCTTACCGGTTGGGAGAAAAAGTGGAGGATATCCGGCTAGGGCAGCCGGTGGTCAGGCTGATAAAAGAAAAGAATGACTCCCAAAAGCAGGTACTGAAAATAGAAACACCTTACGAAACAGCATTTTATGACAAGGTGATCTGGACGGCTCCACCTCATATATTAAAGGATATCTTTGAAGAAGACATCCAGAAAGAAGCCATGGAAAAGCTTCGCTATCATGACTATAGCGTTCATGGAATTCTTGGTGAAAATTTGCCTCAGGGATGTGGCATTGAAATCTCTTTTGTGACACAAGCTGTTGGAGGCGTACCACTGATATGGATCAATCGGTGGGACCCTTCAGAGATTCTTACGGTCTTTTCCTATCAGGGACGAAAACAAAAGAAGCAGGAACATCTTTACGGTTTACTCCATCATTTTAGGGCATGGGGAGGGCGGAACCTTCGGCTGCATCGGACGGCTCATTGGAAACAAGGCCCCTATCTGGAAGAAGGGATATTAAAACAAGGATTTTATCACAGTGTGGAGAAAAGACAGGGGGAAAACGGCCTTTACTTGGCAGGAGAACTCTTTAGCGGTGTTTCTATGGACAAGGTAATTGGTTATGGAAACGCACTGGTAGAGAGATACTTCTAAAAGTTTACTTACAGGATGAGTTGACATATAGGAAGATAAAAAGGAAGCAAAGCGTTGAATTCCATCATGGATAAGAGCGAAAGGACATGGTGGAAATGTCAACACAAGTCGTAAGATAAACAGAGGGAAACCCAGATGTAAGAAGGGTTTCCTTTTTTTTGACAGAAAAAACCCTCTGAGCTATAGTGAAACTGAAAGATTGTTAAAAAATTAATAAATAGGTTGTAGGTACAGAACAGCAATATATGAAAACCATGAAAACAGAGAAAAAAATCCAAAGACACCAAAGACAAGGAACAAGAAACAAGAAGCAAAAAAGAGGAGGGAAAAAATGGAAGCATTTAAGGTCATTGAAATTAAAAAGAGCGTATACAAGGATAATGATGAGCGAGCTAGTCTTCTAAGAAAAGATTTGGAAAAGCAGGAAATCTTTTTATTAAACCTGATGTCCTCTCCGGGATCAGGGAAGACCACTACTGTTCTGGGAACCATCGAAGAGCTGAAAGCAAAAACCCGGATGGGAGTCATGGAAGCGGATATTGATTCCGATGTTGATGCCATGTCTGTTGCAACAACCAATACAAAAGTGATCCAGCTTCATACAGGAGGCATGTGTCATATTGATGCAGAAATGACAAAAGAAGGGCTGCGTCAACTGGGAACAGAGGACCTTGATTTTGTTATCTTAGAAAACATAGGCAACCTAATTTGTACAGCCGGCTATGATGTGGGTGCGGCTAAAAACGTAATGATTCTCAGCGTTCCTGAAGGGGATGATAAACCGCTGAAATACCCTGTAATGTTTGAAAAGGTAGACTGTATTCTTGTTAATAAAATTGATGCCATGGCCTTCTTTGATTTCAATATGGAGAAACTAAAAGAAAGGGTAGCGACACTGAACCCGGATGCTACCATCATCCCTATTTCATCGAAAACAGGTGAAGGAATGGATGCATGGATAGGATGGTTGTTATCGGCCATGGAACAATGGAAGAAACACATTCATTCCCAGAGTGAGTAAGGAGTTGGCAATGAGCTGATAAGAAGTGGGTAAAACCTTTGGACAGAAACAAAAGGAGGGGTTTTGATGGTGAAAGAACGGGTCTTGGATTATGCCAATAAAATAAGTCGCACCAAAAAAGGAAAAGCGGAGGGCATTACCTCGGACCGGCCAGAATACAAAATTTTGGCACCGGTGGTGACGGAGGAAATGGCAGAAGTAGGAATGATGCTAGCATTTCGGGAACCGCAAAATGCCATGGATATTGCTAAGAAAATGGGTCGCTCCAAGGAAGAAGTAGAAAAACAGCTATGGGAACTGGCTCTTTGTGGAGCCGCTTTTGTCAGTGAGATGGATGGCGTGGATCACTACTGGCATGATATTTGGGTGCCGGGGCATATGGAAATGATGGCAAACCATAAAGAAAATGTGGAGAAATATCCGGAAATTGCCATGGCCTTTGACGAATACGGAAAAGTCCGGGGACCTAAAGCCGCAGGCATCTTTCCCATAGGAACCGGTCCGATGCGGGTAATTCCCATTGAAGAGACCATTCAGGGCGAGACAAGAAAAGCTTCCTATGAAGAAGTTTCGCAATACCTGAAAGACAGCCATCGGTTTTCTGTTTCTGATTGTTCCTGCAGAACCTCCAGAGAAGTGATGGGTGAAGGATGTGGGCATCTAAAAGAGGATATGTGCATTCAACTGGACCATGCCGCCGAATATTATATTCGAACCGGAAGAGGTCGGGAAATTACAAGAGAAGAAGCCTTTGAGATTATTCATCGAGCCGAAGAAAACGGTTTAATGCACTCCATCCCCAATTTGGACGGACCAGGAAAAACCCATGCCATATGCAACTGTTGCGGATGTTCCTGTTTTGCCATGAGGATTGCAGCCATGTATCGGAATCCGGATATGGTACGATCCAATTATGTTTCGAAAGTAGATGAAGACAAATGCGTGGCCTGTGGAGAATGTGTGGAGAACTGTCCCACCAATGCCCTGCGTTTGGGGCAAAAAATTTGCACGAAAACACCGATTCATCGGGAAGAAGGAGAGGTACCCTACGATACCGAGTGGGGACCGGAGAGATGGAATATGGATTACCGACAAAACATGCAAGTGGTAGTCGATTCAGGAACCAGCCCCTGTAAAGCCGAATGTCCGGCTCATATAGGGATTCAAGGCTATATTAAACTGGCCGCCGAAGGAAAGTATATGGAAGCTCTGGAACTAATCAAAGAAGAAAATCCTCTGCCGGCAGTTTGTGGAAGAATCTGTCCCAAAAACTGTGAATCAGCCTGTACACGTAGTGATTTGGATGACCCGATTGCCATTGATGATATTAAGAAATTTATTGCAGATAAAGAATTACAAGAAGAAAATCGATTTATTCCCAGGAAAAAAGGAAGGCACAGCGAGAAAATTGCTGTTATCGGATCAGGCCCCGGAGGCTTATCCTGCGCCTATTATCTGGCAATCCAGGGATATCCGGTTACGATCTTTGAAAGAGAAAAAGAACTGGGAGGAATGCTGACCCTGGGAATACCTAATTATCGACTGGAAAAAGAAGTTATTCTTTCTGAGATTGAAGTCCTGAAAGCTTTGGGAGTTGAGTTCCAGACAGGTGTTGAGGTAGGAAAGGACAGGACGCTTAAAGACCTACGGGAAGAAGGGTATCAGGCTTTTTACCTGGCCATAGGTGCACAGAAAGGACAACTCCTGGGATTGGAAGGAGAAAAAGGTGAAGGGGTAATGACTGGCGTTGAGTTTCTGAAAAAAGTCAATCTGGAAGAGGCTGTTGACATTCAGGGACCAGTGGTGGTAATCGGTGGTGGCAATGTGGCCATAGATGTGTCAAGAACAGCTGTACGCCTTGCAGAACATGAAGTAACCATGGTCTGTCTGGAGGCGGAAGAGGAAATGCCGGCGTTGGAGGAAGAAATTTATGAGGCGAAAGAAGAAGAAGTGCTTATCCAAAATGGATGGGGACCTAAAAGAATTCTCCGTCATGAAGGGAACGTAACCGGTGTAGAATTTGCAAGATGCTTACAGGTAACAGACGAAAAAGGAAGATTTCGGCCTGTCTTTGATGAAACTCAAAAGAAAATCATCAAAGCAAACCATGTATTTCTTTCCGTGGGACAAAAAATTGATTGGGGCTCTTTACTGGATGGCAGCAACGTAAAACGTAATGGAAATGAAACCGCTAAAGCGGATGGAATTACCTTTCAAACCGATGAACCTGATATTTTTGTAGGGGGAGATGCCCTGACAGGACCCAAATTTGCCATTGATGCCATTGCTCAGGGAAAAGAAGGAGCCATTTCTATTCATCGCTTTGTGCATAGAGGACAAAGCTTGACCCTTGGGAGAAGAAATCGGGATTACCGTCCTTTAGATAAAGAAAATCTTGATCTGGCAGGCTATGACCAGCTTCCACGGCAACGTATGAATGTGCTGAAAGGCAAGGAAACGAAAAAGACCTTTAAGGATCTTCGTGGCATTTTTACAGAGGAGCAATTGAAAAAAGAAACAGAACGCTGTCTGGATTGCGGTGCAACAGAGGTAGATGAGTTTATGTGTGTGGGATGTGGTTCCTGTGTGACAAAATGTAAGTTTGATGCCATTTCACTGCAACGTAAATATGATAAAACCTCTGTGGAATTTGAAAAACTGAAACCTATCGTTGTGAAATATGCTTTGCAGCGAAAACTAAGAATTAAAAAGAAAGAAATGAAAAGAAGGTTCAAAAAAATGATCGGCAATGCATAGACGCTTGGTAATTCGTATAAATATTCTGTTGATAGACGAGAGGAAACAATGGTCAGCAAAAGGAGGGTAATGATGTTCTTTTTCGAAGATCTCACCATCATTAATATAGTAACTTTTATAGTGGTTATCTTGGCAGCAATTGGCATCAATGAGCTTTTACGAATGAGCAAAAAAATAAGCATCGGCATTTTTTTGGTGCTTCCCTTTATCATGACCTTTTACTGGATATCGAATGATAGCGAAGTGGTGTCATGGTTTTTCTGGGTGAAAGTCTATTCGGCACTGGCTGGTTCGCTGATTTACATGGTCGTTCGATTTACCGATTATCCGGTGAAACATCCCGGCTACCTGTTGCTGATTCCAGGAATCTTAGCTTTAAATATACTGGAAGCCGTAGTGAGAGAGTTTCAGGTAGTCCTAGCAGGCTTTCATGGGATGGTGGATGGAGCCTACTATATTTCCGGCGGATGGAACTATGTCAATGCGGTGGCAGGAATTATAAACATCCTATTGCTTTGTGGCTGGGTAGGGATTAAAAGGAAAGAAAGAAAAAACAGAGTTGATATGGTCTGGCCGGATCTGGGCTCCATGTACATTATGGCCTACGCCCTATGGAATATCTCTTATGTGTATTCCTGTTCTCCCAATAACGCTTTATATTCCGGTTTTGCACTGAACCTGGCACCCATCATCCCTGCTTTTTTCTGGGCTAAAGGAACCTGGATGCAAAACCGAGCCCATACCTTGAGTGTATGGATGATTCTTATTATGACCTTTCCTTACCTATTCGCCGATGGCAGCATGCTTCAGGCCAGCCTAAGCTATCATGCTATCGCAAATTGGAGCCTGGCCATTGCTTCTTTGGGACTTAACGGAACCCTTTTTGTATGGCAAGCAGCAAGAATCCTTAAAACAAAGAAAAACCCTCTCAGAGAAGAAATATGGGTGGGAACCAGTCAGTATCAGGGAGAAGACGAGGTGACAGAAAATGCACGAACTGGGCGTAGTAATAGAAGTGGTCAAGAGTGTTCAACGAGTAGCGCAAGAACATAAGATTACAGAAATCGACACGTTGGTATTACAAATTGGAGAACTTTCATCGATGATTCCCCGATATGTGGAAGCCTGTTATCCAGCAGCGGTGGAGGGAACCCTGCTGGAAAATACAAAACTGGAGATAGAAGTGATTCCGGCCAATGGCCGATGTCGGGGATGTGGTCATTTGTTTCACCTTATCCAGCATCCGGAAAAATGCCCAGGCTGTCAGAGCACCAATTGGGAATTGCTACGAGGAAAAGAATTTTTCATTAAAGAAATCCTTGCACGATAAGAAAAACAAGAAGAATAGGGAAAACAAGAAGAATAAGAAGGAGGATCATCATGAACAATAAAAACACAAGAGAACTCGTTTGGGGTGCCATGCTAATAGCCGTCGGAGTGGTATTGCCCATAGCTTTTCATGCGGTGGGAGGTGCGGGGCCGGTCTTCCTTCCCATGCATTTACCAGTGTTTTTTGCCGGAATAATGCTCAATCCCTATTTAGCCGGAGTCGTTGGGTTTTTAACTCCCTTCATTAGCAGTATGTTGACCGGCATGCCTCCTCTTTTTCCGATGATGCCGATTATGATGATGGAACTGGCAACCTACGGCTTTGTAACCAGCCATTTAGTTTATCAAAAAAACAGAAGGCTTCTTCCGGCCCTATGCATCAGCATGGTTGCCGGAAGAATGGTGGCAGGCTTTACGGTGTGGGGACTCAGCTGGTTTTTTGCGGTTGCTCTGCCGGGACCAATCCTCTTTCTTTCTGGAAGCATTCTTACAGGAATTCCGGGAATTCTGATTCAGCTTATCTTTATCCCTTCCGTGATAGGTATTATATCTCTGCGAAAAAAAGAAGTGGGGTACCGGTAATGACGAAAACAGAAAAAGAAAGAGCTTTTTTTAATGAAAAAGCGGCTACCTGGGATCAACAGGTGGTTCATAATCCTGAAAAAATTTCTGCCATTCTTGATACCATAGGCATTCAAAAAGGAGATAGAATATTAGACGTGGGATGTGGTACAGGGGTTCTAACACCATATCTTTTGGAGAAACTGCAAGGGGAAGGATGGATTCTTGCTATGGATCTGGCGGAAGAAATGATAAAAAGAGCAAAAGAGAAATATTCAGATCCACAGATAGAATACCGAAGAGGAAATGTGCTGGAAGACCTGGAAGACGAAACCTTTCATCATATTATCTGTTACTCCATGTTCCCTCATTTTGAGAACAAAGAAGAAGCGATCCATCAGATGAAGAAGCACCTTAAAGAAAAAGGAACCCTTACCATTGCGCATAGTAACAGCCGGGAAGAAATTAACGGCGTCCATAAAAAACAGGCCGCGACCATCGTGGCAGAAGATCGACTTCCTTCAGAAGAAACATTGACTGCTTTCGGGAAAGAAGTTGGCTTAGAAAAAGAACATGTTATTGACTCCTCCGAGTACTTCGTGGTGATGCTACGTAATACGGAGTAAAGGAGAAGTTCCATTCCATTGACAATCAAAAATTCCCGACAACTCCCGATAACTCCTGATAGGATGTCGGGAGTTTTTTGATTAAAAAACTTTCCTTTCACGAATAAATTCCTATAAGGTATAATGAGTGAGAGGGAGAAAGAAGTATCGGAAAGAGATAGATCATTTTTTGTCTCTTGAAAAAAGGCGATAATAACAACTACAAGTTCAGTAAAAGTATTGCAACTAAGGCTTAAATAGCGTATGACTGAATGATTATGCAGCCATTGCGATTAGTTCTAATACTAGCCAAGGTAACGGCAAAGATAACTCTTCTGGCAATACGATATTCACGCTTTGACATATGAACTTCCGTTGCGGTAAACTTTCTTAGTTGATTAGCGGAAGGGTCCAGGCCAAAACAAGCTAATAACTGCTTTGGTTTTTGAACGCACTGAAAACATCAATCTCGCACATGTTAGTTACAACTTAGAGGAAACCGACACTAAAAATTGAGTTAAGAAAACGAATCTGCTTAATAAACTTCTCAGAACTGTTATTGTCCATTAGAGCGTGAATTTGTTTTAAGACTGATTTGTAATAGCAGCATCAAGCTTCGCAATAAGCTCAATCTTCAATGAGATATTTAAATACACTTTCTAAGTTGTACCCGAAAACTTGTGCAGCTTTGGTGGCTCCAACTAGCTTATCGTATTTGATAGTAGCTTCCTTGATCCCCTCTCTAGAAGCTTCAGAAATTTTCTGGATTATAGTTTTTTTCTATGACTACGCAGTATTTAAACAAGCCCCCACCTTTATGGTAAGGAGCTTTTCTAATAATCATATATTTAAACAACAACTTCTTTTGGCTTATTTTTCTTATCTCTTTTGTTTTTCTTAGCTACATATGTTGTTAGTACAGGAACAAATAAAGCAGTTATAATGACAGAAGCTGCGACTTGTGCTGTGGCGATCTCTGCAGTAGCTTGCAAGCTTGGATCTGCTAATGCCACAGCCATTGGTGTAGCTACAGCATTTCCAGCCGTACTAGATGCTGCAGCACCAGCGACTCCTGATCCTCCAGAAGCTTTATCTGATAAAATACAAACACCTCCTGTAATCCCAACGGTCATTAACCCTAAAACAATACCAGGAACACCAGCTTGCACTAACATATTGAAGTTAATTCCTGTACCCAGTCCAAAAGCAAAGAATGGTATAAGCATACTACCGCCAGCCCCTAAAAAACTTCTCATTTCTTCATCTAAGTTTCCGATGATCATACCTAGCACGATGGGTAATACCACGGCTACTAGCGTCATAAATGGAATTTGTGCAGCTCCAGCAGCCCCTAGTGCAACTAATGTAAAAAAAGGCCCATCGTTAACTGAGATGATTGAAATTGCTCCAACATCTGTTTCATCCCCAAATTCTCCAGTTAAGGCAGCATAAAGACCACCATTAGTATTAGTCATGGCTGAAATAATCGCTAAAGGCGCTAAACCAAGAAAACCATTTTCTCCAAAAATGTGCTGAACTATTAATCCAGTAGATACACCCGCTATAAACTTTCCTATGGTAATACTAAAACCTTTTTTTAAAGCTTTCGGTGCAGCATTGAATTTCATTTGAGAGCCCATAACAAATAGAAACACTCCCAAAATAGGCATAGCACCTCCTGCAATAGCTGTAGTGAATCCACCAATTTCTAATACCTCTGGATAAAAGGTATTGATAATGGCACCTACCAAAAGTGGGACTACCATTAGCCCTCCAGGAACTTTTTCAATAGATTTTTTAATTTTCACCAGGTTTTTACCTCCCTTTCATTCATTAACCCTTTTCGTATGTTATCTAAAGCCGAATAATCTAGCGTGCCTATTAAATTAAGTCAACACCATTGAAGTTCGATAACTCTTTATTTATGTCTTCAACGTGGAACATTCTGAAATTTCAAAATACAGCACTTAGTTTCTTGAATTTTGTGAATCTTTTATGACACGTCTTGAAGTTGCGTAATAGACTCCTAGCTTTTATGTGTTGGCATGGTTTATTGAATCAAATTCGTAATATCCCAACAATTTTTGTCATCTCTTAATATTTATCAAGTTAATTCACCATGCCAACATTAGCTAACTTTGAAACTATTGTCACCTTACAAAGATATCATAATAGGTTATCCACTTTGTCATTAATCAGTTACCAGATAAATAACGACCTTCCAATGTCGTCTTTTCCTTCTAATTAAAAAGTTGGTGCGCTCTTATATATTGAAAACTCTCTATGGCCCAATTGTTCCGCTTTTGTATGTTTACCATTTGCAACACTTATTATTTCTTCAAAAATACCTTGTCCTACCTCTTCAATTGTTTTTGTGCCAGCTATAATTTCTCCAGCGTTAATATCTATGTTTGGCTTCATTCTTTCGAACGTATTGTTATTCCCAGTAATTTTAATAACTGGCGCCAGCGGATTTCCAGTTGGCGTTCCTCTACCCGTTGTAAATATAATAATTTGCGATCCACCTGCGACCATCCCTGATATTGATTCAATATCTTGCCCTGGTGTATCCATCACATGCAACCCTTTTTGAGTTGGAATTTCTGCATATTGTAATACATCTTGTACAGGAGCTGAACCAGCTTTGTGAATACATCCTAATGATTTTTCTTCAATAGACGTTAATCCTCCAACAATATTACCCGGCGTGGGTTGTCCCCCTCTTATATCTTCCCCCAGTGCTTTCGCTCTCTCTTCACAGTCACGTACAAGATCTAATAATTTCTGCGAAACTTCTTCGTTTACAGCTCGACGTGCCAAAACATGTTCTGCTCCAATTAGTTCAGTAGTCTCAGAGAGCATAGAGGTACCACCCTTATCTATTAAAATGTCAGATGCAATACCACAGGCTGGATTTGAAGCAAGTCCAGAAGTTGTATCTGACCCACCACACTCAATTCCTAATATTAGTTCACTAACATCAATTTTTTCTCTCGTCTGCTGAGAAAGTATTTGCCCATATTCACGGGCTATTTCACATCCTTTAGCAAAAGCTCCCAAAGTACCACCTTCTTCTTGAATAACAACTGTAGAAACAAGTTTTCCTGTTTCTTTTAATTCTTTTGCTACTTTATGAGGCTCAACTCCCTCGCAACCTAAACCAACAACAATGACCGCACCCGCATTTGGGTGTTTCCCTGCATTTACCAATGTCTTATAGGTTAATTTAGCATCTCCCGCTACTTGACAACAGCCAAACTGATTGTTTATTATAGTACATCCTTCTACCTTGGTAGCAATTTCAGTTGCTACCTGTGTTGAACAAACACTTGTTGGTAATAATAGTACATAATTTCGAATACCTGCTTTTCCGTCTGAACGCCTATAACCATTAAATTCCATAAGATAATACCTCCATATTCTATTAGTAGTTTACAAATCTCCTCTTCCACGTGCACTTTCAACATTATGAACATGTACATGATTTCCAATTTTTATTTCTTTTGTAGCTTTCCCTATGGATTCATTGTATTTAAGAACGTGTTCCCCTACAGCAACATCTCTTATAGCGAGCTTATGTCCAAAAGGAATATTATCATTTGCTACCACTTCTAATACTTCTTCACCTATAAACATCCTTACATTCTCACCTTTCTTCAAATCAACGGTAGCTGTAGCAACGCTATCCGTCGCTGTAATCACAACAGCTTGTTTTTTCATGCGCATTCATCCTCCTTGAGATTTAATTTTTTATCCACTTATTTATATAGCAAAATTCATGCCATCAAGTATTTAATCAGCCATATCAAGGGTTTCCATAAATTTTATTTTCTGACATAAAAAAACCACACAAATGTGTGGTTTTTTTAAGCAGCAGCGCTGCTTAATTAATCACTTTAAGTATTTATCAACCGTAGAACGGTCCAATTCTAGGCGCCTTGCTGTGCGGCTTTTATTGTCGCCCTCCTCCTTCAGAATTTTTGTAATTACCTTTCTTTTTATATCTTTCATTGTTCCTTCTAATATATATTCGCTGTCATTTTTGTTTTCACCTATAAAATCGTTTTTTAATTCTTCCACCAAAAATTCTGCATCCCGTAAAGTAATATAATCACCTTTTGCTGATAGTACTAATCTTTCGATAATATTTTTTAGCTCCCTTACATTTCCCGGCCAAGTATGTTGTATTAACAATGGCATGACATCTTCCGAAAATCCCTCTATTTGACGACCATATTTTTGATTAATAGATCTTAAAAAACACTTCGATAAATAAGCAATGTCTTCTTGACGCTCTCTCAAAGGAATTGTCTGCAACTTTAGTACATTAAGACGATAATATAGATCCATTCTAAATGCTCCTTGTTTTACTTGTGCCTTTAGATCTAGATTAGTAGCAGCAATAATTCTAATGTCAACTGGAATTATTTTATCAGAACCTAAACGCATGATCTGTTTCTCTTCCAATACACGCAAAAGTCTTGCCTGAAGATTTTTATCCATTTCTCCCATCTCATCTAAAAAAATAGTCCCTTTGTGAGCTAACTCAAAGTGTCCTATTTTCCCACTTTTTTTCGCTCCTGTAAAAGCACCTTCCTCATAACCGAAAAGTTCACTTTCTAACAATTGTGATGATAAAGCCGCGCAGTTCACAGCAACAAATGGACCATCTTTTCGCGAGCTTAAGCTATGTATACTTTGAGCAAGTATTTCTTTTCCCGTACCGCTTTCTCCACAAATAAGAACCGTAGCATCGGTTTTAGCAAAGTCTTGTGCGATTATTATGAGTCGTTTCATTTTTTTGTTTTTCGTTATAAAATCTTTAAAGTTGTATCTTGTAACTAAACCTTTAGCATAAAGTTTTTGACGAATCTTTTGTTCTGCGCCTTGAATAGCAGAAACATCTTGGAAGGTTGCCACAACACCTTTAACAGTTCCATTCACCATGATAGGTATGCGATTAGTCACAATATGACCACTGCCTACCTTTTGAATTTTTTGAATATCTCCACTTTTCTTCCTGATTACGTTCATTATTTCGGTATTGGAAATGATACTCGTCACAGGATGTCCTATAACTTCTTCCTTTTTGATTCCAAAAATTTTTTCAGCTATCGGGTTAATAACCGTAATAGTACCTTCTTCATCTGTTGCTAAGACTCCATCATTAACAAAATCTAATACTGCTTCAAATCTTTTTCTTTTTTCTTTTTCTGTTTCTCTAACACTAGAAATATGAATAGCCTCTTCTATAGCCTGGATTATGGCTTCTTGCCCTGATGTAATTAACTTTACGGCAATATTAAGCGATGGTAATTTGCTTATTATTGTTGTATCTCCAACAAGAGCCTCTATTTTATGGATAGAAACTAACTCATTTACTTTGTTTTCAACATGAAGCCAGTCTATTTTAGCTTCATCATTAGGAATGATAATTTCTTGAATCGGTATCTCTAAAATTTCACTGATAGTCTGACAACCTTCTACAACATTTTTATAACCTACTACTCCGATAATGCTTTCATTCTTTCGGTAAGGATATAGACTTTTTAAGAGATCATGACCCGTTACTCTAACCTCAACTACAGGAATACTCACATTTTGCCTAATAATAGATGCTGTTCCTCCACGACTAATAATAACTTGAGCGCCACTCATTTCTGCTTGTTTTGCTGGAACAATACCTTCTTCTAAGTTACCTCTTTTAATGGTAATTTTAGTTTTTGTTTTTTTGCAAACTTTTTCTGTTAGTTTAAAAATCTCTTCATAAGGAGCGATAAAACAAATCTTTTCCAGCTTCCTCACCTCTCTGGCATATTAGAGTCTTAGCATAAAGTTATGAAAATTACTTAATTGAAGTTTTAAATACTAGTTTAGGAGTTCTTTTTAAAGTTAATATTGGTTAGAATGCTAAAACGTCCATTTTTAAGCAGTCAATTGGTCTAATTGTTGAAGCGAGCTCAGTTTTCTCCAAAAACTATGCGTATTACGAGAAAAATCAGTAAGTAAACGCCCCTGCATCGCCTTTTTCAATACTCTTTTAACGTTGATGGCTGCCACTTTAAACGCGAACCACATTTTTGAGCGCAGAAAGCCACGGACAGGCATCTGGTCAACGTGGTATTTGCGTCGTAGCACGGAAGGGTTCTGTAAGCTCTGAGGCGTAATTTCTTTTTTAGGTTTAGCTGTGATGATTCCGCTGTTATTGGTGTGGGTCTGTTCTTCCATTACCCGGATCAGTAGAGAACCGGCTTCTGTGTGCTGGTGTTTTTTTGAGATCAGGTTCATCAGTTGTTTAGCATCTTCAATGGTCGCGGACAGGCGTTGGTTCATGTCTTCATGGCGCTGGTGATAGATTACCTGGTTTTTATGTTCTTCTTTCAGGTAGGCTTGCAAGTTTTGGTTCAGACTTGTTTCGCCTTCTTTGTCAAGTTGCTTTACCAGGTTGGCCACGCAGGTATATAGAATCTCCAGCCGGCTCATTTTCTTGCTTCCAGAAGCGACCATCAAGCTGTCCATTCGCTTTAATGTAGGTTCGATCTTGAGGAATTTTCGAAAGGCTTCGCTTAAATGGATCATTTCATCTTTCAGCAAATCCTCACCAGTATTGCACTCGTAATGGTATAGTCGTTCTCGAAACCGGCTGATGGTACGGTCGCTGAAGGGTTGTTCCTGAAAGCTGGTGGTTCGCAACGCTACTTGAAACCGTATATCACACAGGATGGACTCCAGTAGTTCTTCATCTGTTAGGCCGAACAGTTCTTTAATGATTAATGCGCCAATAATGGCATTAACAAGCGTGTTAGGCCGCGAAGCTGGATTGTCGCTGTAAAGAACGGCAAACCGCTTTTTGTTAATCACAGGGAATACGATATCAGAAAAACCGGCGGTCCAGGATTTCTCAACAAATTCTTTTACACGAGGCGGGAGATTGAGTAATGCATCTTTCATATTATTTTGTTGGACATCATTGGATTTGAACGCCATAGAATCCACCTTTCCGAATCTGTTGAGGTGCTTCAATTATACCATAAACAAGGCGTTAAAGGTTGATATTTCAATATTTTTAAGACTTTCTGCAAGTGTACTAAAAAAACTGTTTCTGTAAGTGTTTAGGACTTTATGGTAGGCGGTTGGGTACGAAAAATATTTTTGACACCTTAACCATATTTTAACCAATTCTTAGACGGATTGCTAATCTATTAGAAGAAAGATCGGAATAATTTATAGATAAGGACTTGCGAATATACTATTCTTAAATTTCGGCCAATAACCAAAGTCAGAAAGACCAACCATGAAAAGTCAAGCATCAAATTGAAAAAAGATAGCAAATCATTTTGGTAATTTATGCATCGAGTAGATCAGCAAAGAGCAAATTCAAGACCTTGGGGATGCTGTTCCCAAAACTCCTGTCCTCGCCGGAAGGCAGGTGCCTGCATGGCAGCCCCCATGAAAAACATACTATTGGCATATTGTATAACAAAAAATATATGATACAATAGAAAAAATATTGCGTATTTAGAATGTTTTAGCTACTTAAATGAAAAGAATATTCAAAAAAATAGGCAATAAATGCGAATGACTCAAAAGAGTCTGAAGGAGTGTTCTTATGTCGATCAAAAAGCAGTTTCCATTAATGATTATTTTCATTCTGCTGATGAGTTTTTTAGCCGTAGGCTTTACAGGAAGTCGAATCGTACGTCAGTTGGTGCAGGATCAACAGTACCAATTGTCGGATTCAATGGCTTCTACTTCTGTTATTGATGTGAATAACTTTATAACCGAAAAAATGGTATACCTGGAAGAATCCGGAGAAACCGTCTTTCAGTTGATCCAAAATGACGTAGATCCTTTGGAGTATGTCACAAAGCAAACACAGCGGGATGAAGACATTATTGCTGTTTATTTCGGATATGAAGATGGAAGTGAGTTTATATCTGGAGATGGCTGGATACCTGATTCGGATTGGGACTGGACACAACGCCCCTGGTATGTGGAGGCGGTAGAGGAAGCTTCGACCATCTTTACCTCGCCTTATATCGATGATACTACCGAAGCTATGATTATTTCCGCCGCCATGCCGGTGTATGATGATTCAAACCGCTTAATCGGGGTGGTTGGCGCCGATATTGATATTAAAACGGTGACGGCGATGATTAGTGAAGCCAATGTTTCTAAGGATATGTCCGTATTTTTGATGGAAACCACGGGTTCCTTAGTAGCTCATCCAGATGATACGTTAATCACGGTGGATCATGTAACCCATTTGGATGAATTATATGCTTTTCCCGATGAAAGGCTAAGAGCGGATGCAGACCGATTTTCAGTCGGTGAAAGAAATGGTGTTCGTGAATTTATGATTGCCAGCGATGTAAACCATATTGACTGGCAGGTTATTACAACCATCGATCCTACCATTATTACCAACGAAGTTACTTCGACCCTTAGAAGTTTAGGGCTGTTATTACTAGGAATCTTTCTGGTTGCTGCTTTGATTGGATATCGAATGAGCCTTCGTATTTCCAAGCCTATAGAAGAACTTTCAAGAATGATTAGGAAATTATCTAATTATGATTTAACCATCGAGGAAAACAGTCTTGCCAACCAATATGCCGAGCGAAAAGACGAGATTGGAGAAATTACCAAAGCATTAACAACCATGCAGACGAATCTAAGCAACCTGATTAAACGCATTTCAGAAAGCGCTGAAAATGTGGCGGCATCTTCAGAACAGCTTACGGCTACCAGTAATCAATCGGCTACAGCGGCCAATGAAGTAGCCAAAACAATAGAAGAAATAGCCCGGGGAGCAGTGGATCAGGCAAAAGATACGGAAAATGGTGCCAGTCATGTTCACGGTTTAGATCAAATGATCCAGTCTAATCAGCAATATATGCATACCCTCAACGATTCAGCCAAAAAGAGCGATGAGCTGAAGAATGAAGGGAGAGCAATGCTTCAGGAAGTAGTTACTAAAACAGAACAAAGCCGCCAGGCGACCCAGGAAGTAAATCAGGTTATTATTGAAACCAACGATAGTGCGTATCAGATTCAAAATGCCAGCACGATGATTAAAAGCATTGCAGAACAGACGAACCTATTGGCACTGAACGCAGCGATTGAATCTGCAAGAGCTGGTGAAGCTGGCCGAGGATTTGCTGTGGTAGCTGAAGAAATTCGGAAACTGGCGGAACAATCGAATCGGTTTACAGAAGAAATAGCGTCTGTTATAGAAAAATTAACCGAAAAAACCGGCAATGCGGTTAAGACGATGGAGTCTGTTAGTGAAATAACCAAAGATCAAACTCAAGGGATCTATGAAACCAATGAGAAATTCGATGGCATTGATAAATCCATTGCCAGCATGGTGTCGGTCATCGGAGATCTTAACAAATCTGGAGAAGAAATGAATAGAAAAAAAGATGAGATCATTGCGGTTATTGAAAACCTATCGGCTGTTTCAGAAGAAAATGCGGCTGGGACAGAAGAAGCCTCTGCTTCTGTAGAGGAGCAGACAGCGGCAATGGATCAAATTGCTAATACCAGTGAAGAACTGTCACGCCTAGCACAAGAGATGCAAGCATCTGTTTCTCAGTTTAAGATGTAGCTATCTGTTTTTATCATTTGACAATCAAAAATTCCCGACAACTCCCGACAACTCCTGATAGGATGTCGGGAGTTTTTTGATTAAAAAACTTTCCTTTCACGAATAAATTCCTATAAGGTATAATGATCATAAACAAGATTCTTAGAGGTGGTAGTCATCAGATTCTGATAAACAGGATGCTTAAGAAATAAGAGAAGAATAAGAGAAGAAAAAAGAGAAGAAAAAAGAGAAGAATAAGAGAAGAAAAGAAGGAGGGAACCATATGATGCAGGAAACCTATTATTCATGGATTTTTAAGCGAAAATCCAGTAGAAAGTTTATCCAGGAAGGACTGAAAGAAGAAAGGATTCAATCCATTTTAGAAGCTATGGAAGGGCTGACACCACTGGAAAGTGATATTAAAACAGAGATTAAGATCATGGATGCAGATTCGATGAAAGGCCTGCTGGCCATAAAAGCACCACATTATGTGCTGATTTACTCTGAAGAAAAACCAAACAACTTGGAAAATGCTGGTTTTCTGTTGCAACAAGTGGATTTGATGTTATCGGCTATGGGCATTGGCTCTTGCTGGCTGGGCTTAGGAAAACCGACGGAAAAAGCAGTAGGAAAAGATGGAATGAACTATGTGATTGCACTGGCCATCGGGCCGACGGCTGAACCAGTTCATCGTCAATCAACAACCGAATTCAAACGTAAAAAACGAGAAGAGATCTATCGGGGAAATCATTTTAGCTCTGTGGTGGAAGCTCTACGACTAGCACCTTCCGCCACAAATAGTCAGCCCTGGTTTTTGGTGGAAGAAGAAAATAACTTGCACGCCTTTTGTGTCAAAAAAGGAAAACTGAAAGCCATGTTCTACGAAGAGATTAATCGAATCGACATGGGCATAGGACTATGCCACTTGTGGCTTGCAGGCCTGGCAGAAGGATACGAAGTACATCTCTTTCGTGAAAGGGCTGAAAAAGAACCAACGCTTCCCAACTACGAATATACGTATTCAGCAAGTTTCAAGAAAAATAAATAAAGCTGGAGGAATATCATGAAAAAACGTTTATGGATAGGAATCACAATCCTTCTTTTTACCACTGGATGCCAACCAACAGAACCAACAGAACCAACAGAACCAGTTTCTACAGAGCAGGAGACAGTAATAAGCGAAGAAGCACCAGGAGGCTTCAGCCCGGATTTGATGGAGAAATGGGAACAGGTGCTGGAGCAGCAAGAAAACAGTGCAGCGGCTATAGGCCTTTTTATCAGAGAACATGGTGCCGAAGCATCGGCACAGGAAATGGAAATGATGATCGAAAAACTGGTACTGCATCAGGCTGGCTTGAAGAATCGCTTTCATCAAAAAATTTATTCCCAGGCCTATATGGAAGCCTTAAATCAAACCATGGGAGGAAAGTTAACACCAGAAAAGATAGTAGACATTGAAGAGGAAGAGGTTAAGAGGGATTATCAGGAATTGGTGGATGCCTACTTGACGGTGGTTCGATACGGAGATACTCCAGCGGTAGAAACCGACTGGGAAGCCCTGAAACAGTACGAAGAGGCTGTAACCCAAAGGTTTTCCCGTTGGATTATACTAAAGGATAAAATGCAAAATCATCGATATGGCAGACAAGATACAAACTACGAAGAAATCATCCAAGATATGATCGAAACAGAAAAAATGATTCAATCCAAAGAAGTTTCCTTCCTAACCTGGCAGTTAAAGCAGCTTTATAATCGTCAGATAGCCGCCTTATTTGTTGGGCCGGAAGGCAGTTATATGGAAACCTTTATTCATCAAGACAACGAGCTATATCAGCTATTGGTCAATAATGCATCAGCGTATCCGGATAGCGGATTTGCCAAGTTGGTACAATCCCTGGAAGAAGCAGAAGCTACGGACAGCATGACATTATATGAGATCATCGAAAATGTTCATATCTTTGGGGTAAACGGATCGGCTCAAATCGTGAAAGAACCTATAGAGGGAGGAGAATCCCTTGGGGATCTTAGGTATCTTCATTTTCCTCAGGATCAAGAAAAGGAAAAAGCCGTCAATCACTTGATTAATGAGATCGCAAGTTCTATGGATCTGCCAGAAGAAGCCATTATGGCTAATTCTTTTTACTTTATGAATGATCATTTCTTAAGTTTTTCCATCTCTGCAACCTATACAACGGAAGAGGGTGCATATCAATTTAAGGAAGAATTTGTCACCATTGATTTGGAGGGATTAGAAAGAGAAAACCTGAAAAACATGTTGGAAGGAGAGGGAGTAACCGTAGCCTTATCCGATATTGTGGACACAGCACCCGAAGATATTGATCAGTTTGTCATAGGTGGATCCGGACTTCACTTAAAATGGCAGGAAGAAGAACAGGAAAATGATACCTATAAGCGGTTGTGGTTTTCGGAACTGGAAAAGCATATGAGTCTGGATAAGTTATTTCAGTAATGGACTCTTTAGAACCTTTAAAATAGCCCTATCTTTAAAGATTCGGCTATTTTTTTGGTTTCGGAATGGACTGGGTTTGAAAAAATAGTTTGTGTGGATCCTTGTTCAAGGATACGACCCTCTTTCATGATTAAAAGATGATCACTGATAGCGTTTATCAGATGAATATCATGAGTGATAAACAGCATGGAAAGGGAAAACTCCCGTTGTATTTTTTGCAATAACTGAATCATCTGCGCCTGTACAGAAACATCCAGCATGGACGTGGGTTCATCAAGAATCAGCAACTCTGGTTGTAAAGATAAGGCTCTTAGGAGTGCCACCCGCTGAATTTGCCCACCGCTGACCTGATGTGGATATCGGGATAAAATGTCTTCTGTCAGACCAAAGAAGGCCAGGCTTTCCCGAATCTTTTGGACAGCTTCTCTTTCCGGGAGGATTCGATGGAGGCGAAAAGGTTCTTTTAGGCTTTCAAGAATTTTTTTCTTAGGGTTTAAGGCTGTATCCGGATGCTGAAAAACCATCTGGATTTTTCTTCTGTAGGGGAGCCACTCTCTAAAACTGAGTTGGTTAAGGGATACGTCTTGGTATACAATATGGCCGCTGTCAATGGGTTGAAGACCGGCAATGCATCTGGCTAAAGTGGACTTTCCGCAACCGCTTTTACCGACCAATCCGGTGGTTTTTTTGGCATGAAGGGAAAAAGAGACTTCTTGGACCGGTGTGATTTTTTGAGAAAAAGGCCAGCTGCGACCATAGGTCTTTGTAACGTTTGTTAATTTAAGCATATAAGAAGCATCTCACTTTCCGGTGGTTTACAGAAAATAACGGTGGTTTTTCCTGTTGGCACAGAGGCTTTTTGTGTGGACATCGAGGGTGAAAAGCACATCCTGTCGGTAAATGGATTAAACTGGGTGGCATGCCGGGAATGGGTGTCAATGTTTTATAAGGTTGGGCTTCAATAAATCCTTTTGTATAAGGATGAAAGGGTTGGGAAAAAAGATCCTGTGTCCGTCCGGATTCCACGATTTCGCCAGCATATAAAACCAGCAGATGGTCGGCAATATGATTGGCAAAAATCAGGTCATGGGTAATCAGTAAAAAGCCGATATGGGTATCTTGCTTCATTTGCTGGAAAATATGATATACCTCATGGCGAAGCAGTACATCTAAGCCTTTGGTAGGCTCGTCGGCAATGATAAATTCTGGTTGTCGGATGGTTGCGGCGGCGGCTAAAATTCGTTGCTTCATTCCACCGCTTAGCTGAAAAGGGTAAGCATCCGCCACTCTTTCCGGATCTGTGAAATGATATCGTTTTAGTTCTTCAAGGATACCAGCTTTAAGATTTTGGCGATGCTTCCCAGCTACTACTTCCCGAAGCTGTCTTTTGATCTTGAGAAGTGGGTTCAGGGAGGTATCAGGATTTTGAGGAATAAGAGCTATTTTTTGTCCTCGTATTTTTCGAATTTCAGAAGCTTTCATCATAAGAAGGTTTTGGTTTTCATAGAAAGCTTCGCCGGAAACCAGGCTATTCTCAGGCAGTAGTTGAAGAAGGGAAAGTCCCAGCACGGATTTTCCGCTGCCTGTTTCACCTATCATTGCGGTGACGCTGCCTTTTTCGAAAGACATGGATAAATGGTTAACGGCTTTTACCAGCCCTTCTTTTGTTTGAAATGCCACCTGTAGATGGTTTACGTCAATACGGTTATTCATCAGATCTCAGCCTTTCTAAAGAAAGGGTTGATCCTTTCTTTCGGAGGTATCAAAAAAGTCTCGAAGTGCATCGCCCAACAGATTGACAGAGAAGCAAAATCCAATGATAAAAATGCCAGGAAAGTACATCAGATGAGGGTCGGTACGCATATAGGTTTTTGCATCAAAGATCATGACACCCCAGTCTGGCTGAGGTGGTTGAAGGCCTAAACCCAGATAGCTTAAAGAGGCAATCGCAATAATGGTTCGGCCGACCTGAGCGGTAAAAAGCACCATAAAAGGGCCAATAATGGTGGGCAGGATATGCCTGAAAATAATATACCCATGACCAGCACCAAGGACTCGAAGACCTTCCACAAAACTTTCTTCTCGTATTTTTAAGATTTCAGCTCGCACCACTCTAGAAAAGTCGGCCCAGGAAACAATTAAGCTGGCGATTAAGATACTCTGGAAGCCGGGTCCTAATATGCCAGCAATAGCCAGCATAAAGCTTAGAGGAGGCAAACTCTGAAAAATCTTTACAAAAATCTGAATGATTTCGTCCAGCCATTTACCAAAATAACCACCAAGAATTCCAAAAAACAAACCAATGATCATGGTGCCACTGGAAGCGACGGTGGCTAAAATCATAGAAGTTCTGCCGCCATAAATAATGCGGCTAAGCACATCCCGTCCCATGGCATCTGTACCCATCAGATGCTCCTTCGAAGGAGGTTGTAAGCGATTACTCATATCCACTTGTACCGGATCGTAAGGAGCAATCCATTCAGCGGTGATGCTCATCAGAATGAGTAAAAGGAGAAAAAGGATTCCCAAAGAATTCATCCATTTTCCAAAGGTGTTTTGCTTCATCCTTGATCACCACCAAGGCGAATTCGTGGATCAATGAGGATATAGGAAAGATCAATCAACAGGTTAAAAAGGACATAAACTACACCAGTAAAAAGGACATAGGCCTGAATCACAGGATAGTCCATGCTCATAATCCCTTCTATGGCATAACGGCCAACACCGGGAATGGCAAAAATGGTTTCTACAATGGCGGATCCACCGAGGATACTACCAAAATAGTTGCCAATAATGGTTATGACAGGAAGTAGAGAATTTCGTAAAGCATGCCGGTAAAGCACAAAAGCTTTGGTTAGTCCTTTGGCATGGGCATTTAAGATATAATTTTTATGCAACACTTCCAGTAAGGTTGCCCGATTGACACGCATAATCACCCCACTGGTTCCGAAAGCTAGTACCAAGGAAGGAATGATCAAGTGGGAAAATGTCCCATAGCCACTGGTAGGCAGCCAACGCAGATGAACAGAAAAGAACATCATGAGCAGAATGGCGGCCAAAAATCCGGGGGTTGAAATGAGAAGCAGGCTGAAGAGCCTGCCTATATGGTCAAACCAGCTATGTTGATAGACGGCCATGAGAACCGCCAAAGGAATCGAAAGAAAGATGACCAGGAGAAGGGCTGAAATGGACAAGGCCAAGGTTTTAGGCAGTCGATCCCGGAATTCTTCAGCAATGGGGATGTTCGTCATAAAAGAGGTACCAAGATCTCCCTGAAGAATCCCCCCGATCCATTGCTGGTATTGTTTGCCTAATGACTGGTCAAGGCCCAGTTCTATTCTTTTTACGTCAATTTCCTCCTGAGTAGGGGTACTCACTCCGTCGGCACTTAAAGCCTCCCGGGCCGGGTCACCTAAAGCGACCACGCCCAGCAGGAAGGCAATTACCGAAACTCCGATTAAAACCGGCAGGGCCAATACTATTTTTTTCAAAGCATAAGGAAGGGCATAGGTCATGGCTATCTCCAGGAAATGCCGGGTAAATCCACTCCATAAACGGTAGCTTCATAATTTTTAAGGGATTTATGATGCGGTGCCAAGGTTACATCATGAAACATCGGCAGGGTGGAAATATCTTCGGCAGAAATGGTTTGTAATTCATTAACGGCTTCTTTGATGAGATCCAGCTCTGTTTCAACAGCTAGCTGAGCCAGCAATTCATCTACACGTTCATTGGAAAAACCCAAACTATAAGCAATATTGGTACTTCCTTCACTGTGCATAAATCGGTTAAAAATGGTCATTGGGTTTAGATCTGGCAATCCTTGAATATGCAAAGAGATATCAAAGTCTCCCTGTGACTGACGCTCTCGAAAAGCGGCACCATCCATGATGCTGATGCTGGAAGGCAAGCCAAGTTCCGATAAGACGGATTGCAGGTATTCCGCCTGTTCTTTATAAGGGTACCGGTCTAAGGCCCAGGAAGGAACAATAATTTCAAGTTCCGGTGTTTGATCACCAAGGACTTCTGTGACCAAGGTCTTGGCTTTTTCTGGATCATAGACTGGAGAAATGGGTTTAGCAAAGGGAGAAGCGGCGTTGAGAATGTTGACGGTAGGTTCTGGATAACCGTTATAAAACTCTTGCACCAGCAGTTCTCGGTCAATGGCTAAACTAAGGGCTTTTTTCATCTTCGGATCATTAAAAGGAAACCGTGTTCCATTACAAGACAAGTAATGAGAAATGGTTGATGGCTGGTAAGAAAGGGCAAAACGATCATCGTCCAATAACTGTTTGGTTAATTCTGGTGTTAAAGCGCCCAAATCTAAAACGCCCATGATTTCTTCGGCTTTTAAGGCAGCAAATCGAGTCTGTGGATCTGGAATAATTCGAATTTGAATATTTTTCACCTGAGCTTTTTCGCCATAATAATCTTCGTTGGCTTCCAGCTTTACATATTGGTTCCTTTCATGTTCCACCAGCCTGAAAGGACCTGTTCCCTGAGCAATCGTCGTAAAATCCGTTGTTTCGTCAAAGGAATCCGGACTATACATGGCACTGCCAAAATTAGCCATATTATAAGGAAGCAAGGCAAAAGGTTCTGAGAAAATCATTTTCACCTGATGGTCCTCTATTTTTTCGATGGATTCAAAATGGGGATATACAGCATCGAAATGGAAGGTGTAGAAGGAGGAACTTTTTCCATGCATGTTTGAATAGCGATCATAATTGGCAATGACCGCATCCGCGTCAAAAGAATGACCGTCATGAAAAGTGACACCTTCCTTTAGGTGAAAAATCCATTCCGTAGCATCTTCGTTGCGTTCCCAATGGGTTGCCAGCTTAGGAGCTGGTTGCTGATCGGGTCCGATGGCTACCAGAGGTTCCCATACGGATAAAATGGAGCTCATGTAAAAAGCATCCTCCGGACCTGGGGCGACATCTCTTGGACCAGCCAACACAACCTCTTTTTCATAGAGATCCTTTTCAACTTCCTGAGTGAGTTCAACTTCCTGTGAGGTATCCGAATCAGCATCCGTTGATCCGCCATGGCATCCGGCTAAGAGTAAAAAGCTCATAAGCCCGAGAAACATCACGGTCCATAATATTTCTTTTCTTTGTTTCATCATGGTACATTCCCTTCTTTCGTCTTTTTTTCTCTTTTTAAGAGTGGAGATGGAGGATGCTACTACATGCTAAGGGCATCAAAAAAGCCCCTTAGCATGGCTACTAAGAGACTTTCTCATCTTAAGTCTTCCTAAAAAAAACGCAAAGGTTCTGCGTCGTCTTTTTCAAGGCAGGTCTCCTGGCTCGCGCATCATTCTCCTCCCAGTCTTCCCAGATTTCTCCAGTGACACTTTAGGGATTCGTCTTCGCTTACAGTGGTGAGTCCGCACTGGTTTTTCACCAGTTTTCCTATTCTCCCTTGTATCCTGTTGAGGATAAGGGCACCTGAAAAGATGATAATAGTGTACCCTTTATGAAAGATCCTGTCAACGGGATGGAACTGGCGGCCAGGTATTTAAGCGGATGCTTACAGCTTAAATACCCACATGGCGGTATCCATTTTGGCGGCCATATCAGATAAGACCTCTGTGGCACTGGAAATTTCTTCCATAGAAGCGGTTTGTTCTTCGACGGAAGCAGAAGCTTCTTCTGTTCCCGCTGCATTTTCTTCTGAAATAGCCGATAGATTTTCCATAATCTGAACCAGATGATCTTTGTTGGTTTCGATGGTATTGCTAGAGGCTGTCAGTTTCTCTACCAGGATACCGGCTTTTTCTACGGCATCGGCAATGTTAGAAAACTGTGTTTCGGTTTCGTCTTTACTAACTCTTTCGATACTCAGTGCTTCATTGATTTCACCCATTGCCTGCACGGCTGTCTGGGATTTTTCTTTAAGTTCTTCAATGATGCCTTTGATTTCGCCAGTAAAGGTGTTTGACTCTTCCGCCAGTTTTCGGATTTCTTCAGCAACCACCGCAAATCCTCGACCCTGCTCACCGGCTCTGGCGGCTTCGATGGCAGCGTTTAGTGCCAGTAAATTGGTCTGATCGGCAATGGCCTGAATCATGCTGCTGGCATTATCGATTTTATCGGCACTGGCCTGGTTGCTTTGAACGGCTTCGCTCATGACGCCTATCAACTGACCGCTTCGATCCATGGTGGCGGACAGCTTATCCATTACGTCGATGCCTTTATCCTTTTGTTGTTGGATTTCTTCGGTAATATTTTTAACGGAAAGCACATATTCCTTATTTTGGGTGAGGGAATTTTCCATTTCAGTTACATTCTGTACAGCCGTTTCCACATTTTGCGCCTGATCTGTTGCACCTTTGGCGATTTCTTCAATGGTTTTTGCCACTTCCTGGGAAGCGGTGGAAGACTGTTGGCTGGTAGCTGTCAATTCCTCTGCTGAAGTAGCCAATTGTTGGGAATGACCTTTGATGTCTTTTACCAACTTTGCAAAATTTTCCTGCAGGGTGATCAAGGAGCGGGTCATATCGCCAATCTCATCTGTTCGGTTCTGAAAGGAATCATTTGCATGAGCTTGATTTTCTGTTAGATCATACTGAGCTAGTCGGTCCATTGCTTGAGAAATATGTTTAATAGGAGCTACGGTTTTTTGTGCAATGCCGACAGACAGCAGGATGACAAGTAGCATTCCCAGACCGCCAATAAGCATATACTGATTCCGAAGACTAATTAGTGGCTGGTAGACCTCGTCTTCATCAAGAACAACCCCCAAAACCCAGCCAGTAGAAGCTACCTTTTGATGAAAAAGAATTTTATTCATGCCGCCTTCCCGGTAATGCTGGACACCTCTTTCTTTTTCTACGGCTTCCTGATAGATGGTGTCAAAAAAAGAATGATCATTAAAATTGGTGTTGATTAATTCCTCAGAAGGATGGGTTAGAACCGTTCCATCTTGGGAAACGAGAAAACCATAACCAGATTCGCCTATCTCTACTTCAGCAATGGTTTGGGTTAATGTATCTAAATAAATATCACTGACAGCGGCACCGGTAAACTGTTGGTTGCTATCATAAAAGGGTGCTGTGGCAGAAACCATATATTGATCGGTATTCAAATCTTGATATACTTCTGTAACGCTTGGTTTACCTGTTTGCTTTGCTTCCATATACCAAAGCCTGTGGGTCATGTCATAGTCCTCCGGTGGAACCCAGCCACTACCGGTAATAAAGGTGCCATCCACAAAACCCAGGTAGTAATGCACCATGTCCTCATCAAAACCTGTAGGTTTTAAGTAATCGGACTCCAGAGTCTCTTCCAATAATCTGTCCATGATAAAAGGATCTTCTACGATTCCGGCTAAAGTAGCTACAGAAGCTACCTTTTGTCCGAGCCAGGCTTCAATATACTGTACCAGAGACTCTGCCTCAGCTTCTCCATCGGCATAAACACCTTCTTCTAAAATATTTCGTGCATTAAAATAACCAATCATAGAAGTAGCAGCAATCATTACAGCAAACGCAATTAAAAGGACCGCTGTTAATTTACCTTTAAACTTCATTATGATGCCTCCTGTCTGTCTTCACTGTATTAGAATGGATGGATGAAAAAGTTCACCTCTTTTCTTGCTTATTTGTTGGAGATACACTCCAATTTCTTATCATAGCAAATAGGGACAGAAGCGTCAATAAAAAAAGGCACTAAGAGTTCCGGATATAGGAACTTTTAGTACCTTTTTTTAAGGATAACGTAATTTTGGCGGATGCTGGATAAAATTGCAGGGGTCCTTTATCGATCATTTTTTTCTCGGTTCACGTGAAAGATCCATGGGTTGACAAGAGGTGGGAGAGAGGATTGTGAGACACCTTATTCCTGTTCCTCGGATTCTTCGTTGGGCTGAGTATAGGTCGCCACAATAGCTTCCAACAGGTTTTCTTCCAGCACTTCTTCTAATGCAGTGGAAACAGTATCAATCAAAGCTGGATCGCTGTCTTTTGAGGCGGCCAGCCATGCAATAGTGTTCATAACCGGCGGCCCAAGGTTAATTTCCTGATCAAATCCTTTGTGATTCCAAATCCAGAGTCCTTCCCATTCAGGAATCAACCAGGCTTGACCTCTATCATTGTAAAGCATCTCAGCGTTAGCCTTGGTATCGGGTGATCCACATACATTCGTAAAACCATTAGCGAACAGAAATTCTTCGAAGGTGGTCCCTTGCTGCACCATCACATTTTCCAAGGATTTTGCACTTTCCAGCGTATGAGAAACACCATCCGTTGAAAGAAACGAAATATCGTAATCAATGATTTCGCTGATCCATACAAAATGCTCTTCTCTTTCATCGATTCTGCCTAAAGGTAGAATGAAAAGATTTTTCCCTTCGCTGACGCTTTCCTGGGCTCTTGACCAAGGTTGGAATTCTACCAGAAAATCCATTTCTGCTTTTTTGCCACTTCTCTGGCTAAATCAACAAGGATCCCGCTATTCGTCGCTTCGATGCAAAAAGGTGGCAGATCGGCTGTGATCAGATGGAAGGTAGGCCGATGGTGCTTGGGAAGCTTTTTATCCGATACTTTTTCTGGAGAGGGCTCATGCTGAGCATTGTTACACCCTAGGAAAAGGATAACCATAACACTGAGAAAAACTATCATAAAAGCACTTTTTCGTAACATTTAAGACACCTCCTGGTTATTAGGATGGTTGTTGTTTAGGAAGGAGAATAGCAAATAAAACTCCCTGATCAGGCTCACTGCTGAAATGGAGCTCTCCGTTTAGTTTGTGATGCACCAGATTATAAACAATGCTTAAACCCAAGCCACTGCCTCCTCCTTTTCGGTCGGTGGTATAAAACATATCGAATATTTTAGGCTGATCTTCTTCCTTTACTCCCTGACCATTATCTTGATAAAGGATGGTGACATCGTCTTTATCTGCTTTAAGTTCAATGGTAATGATTCCGTTTGTTGTATCTCCAAAACCGTGTTTAATAGAGTTCATAATAAGGTTTGAAATGATTTGTGATAAAGCACCGGGATAGGTATTGATACTAATTTCTTTTTCTCCAATCAGATCGATTCGATGATTGCCATTCTTATATTCATGTTTGAGGCTTTTAATAATCATTTCGAAATAAGGATAAAGGCTGACCGAATCCAATTGATCAACCTTTTGATCAATGGACACTTGCTTAAAACTTTGAACCAAGTCAGCACTTCTATTAAGATTATTCTCTAAGATTTCCAAGCTTTCTTCCATTTCAACAAAATAATTTTTTAAGTCTCCTTTGGTCATGGTGGAATCCTTTAGAGACTGAAGCATATCCTGATGAATGGAATTGATATAAGAAAGAGAGGATAAAGAGACTCCAAGGGGAGTGTTGATTTCGTGAGCAACCCCACCAACAATTTCTCCAAGAGAAGCCATTTTATCCATTTGAATAATATGATTGGTAGCGGCTTGGAGTTCCTGGGTTCTTTTTTCAACCCTTTCTTCTAGCTCTTTGATGATGCCTTTGGAGGTCTTAATAAAAATCAGCCAAAGCAATAGAAGGATAATCAAAAACTGGACAATATTTCTAAAAAGTGCCTGACGAAGTTCTTTTTGAATGTAAAAAGGGGTATAGCCATATTCAAGGATTCCGATAGGACGAGAACTATAACTAATGATAGAAGAACGATAAATCATATGTTCCTCTGGAATAGGGTCCTCAGAAACTTGATGATAAAAAACTTCCCGTTCATTAAAATCGCTTATGCGTACTAAAATCATATGCTGATTGTTTTTTAAGGCATTTCCTGTAGAAGTGATGGTGCCTCGGTCAAAAGCCCATAGACTGCTGGAAAGTGTATTTTCAGACAGTTCGACGATGCTATCAATTTCATTTTCTAATTGATAAATCTGGCTTCGATATTCAGATAAAAAACTCACGATATTCGAAATCGTAAAAAGAATAATAATGAGTAAAAAGGCTGTTTTCAAGAAAAGATTCTCCCTCTTGCTGCTGATAGCTCCAGGTATTCGATCAATAAGACTTTTCAAAAGAATCCCTCCCTACGGCTATTCCTTGTTTTTTTCTACAATATCGATAAATTGACGCTTGTTATCTGTGAAAATCCTTACTATTTCGGGATCAAAATGGGTGCCAGCCTGACTTTTAAGATAATCCATGGCGTCCTCATAAGCCCAGGCTTCTTTATAACATCTCTTACTAACAAGGGCATCGAAAACATCCACCACTGCCATCAACCTTCCGTAGAGAGGAATACGTTCACCTGCTAATCCTTGCGGATAACCGGTACCATCGTATTTTTCATGATGGTAATGGGCAATGGTTGCGGCAATTTTAAAGAGATAATAATCGACATTTTTGAGAATGTTGTAACCGATCCTGGTATGATCTTTTATTTTATCAAACTCTTCAACGGTGAGCCTGGAAGGTTTTTGAAGGATGGCATCACCAATGCCAATTTTACCAATGTCATGGAGGGCGCTGGCAATTCGAATGTCTTCGGTTTCGGTTTCGTCAAGTCCATATAAAAGAGAGAGTTCTTTCATCATACTCGATACTCTTCGGACATGATTGGAGGTTTCGTGGCTATGACGTTCAATGGTTTCGGTCAAAGTGAAAATAATGGCTTCTTGATTTCGGACAACCAACTGGTTTAAGTGAAAATTGTCTAGAGCAAGGGCGTAATTATTAAGGAAAAGTTGAATAATATGATAGTCGTAGACACCTTCTACGGTTTCTACAAAAAAATAAAAACGGGTGCCACGTTGGCCTTTATTATAAAAAAGAAACCCATGCTCTAAGAAAATCATATTGTTATTGTCTGGGTGTAGATGTTTCATTACAATATAAAGATCTTTCAGTTCCTCAATTGTTGACAGGTCTTTGTTGATATGATGTTTATACTTTTCGGTGGCGGTGATTAACCGATAGTCGTCACCTGTTTTTTCATAAATAAACCCTTCCGGCTTTAAATGCTCACAATGGGAATCCGGCTCGCTATATTTTAGATAAAACATTTCCAGCTCATCTAATAAAGTGCTCAAAAAATCGTCTAAAGAATTTTGCGAAAAGAGTTTATTACTTACTTTTACAATTCTCTCCAGAGCGGTTTTGTTTTTTTCCAATAAAGTAATATCTCGATAGGAACGCAGAGCCGAATAAATGCTGGTAAATAATTTTTGTTTGGTTAACTCGGTTTTTAGCTTGTAATCGTTCACATCGTAATCTGTAATCACTTTTTCTTCCGGTGCTTCGCCAGGATGGCCTGTTCGCAATATGATTCGTGTATTAAAGTTGCCTAACTCATTTCGAATAAATTCTACCACGCGAAGGCCGGTGTCTTTTGTGTCCATCACCACATCTAATAGAATAATGGCAATATGTTTGTTTTCAGTTAAGGCTTTTTTGGTGCTGTCTTCATCATAAGTGTGGATAAATTCCAAACCTTGTTCTTCAAAACAGAAGCCTTTTAGGAGAAGCTTTGTGACCGTATGAACATCTTCATCATCATCAGCAATAATGATTTTATAGGTACCCTTAGGGGACGTTGATTCAGCAATGGTACTTTCTTGATCGTCTTTTAGGAAATCCAAGTCAAAATAGCTATCCTCCAAGCCTGGTTTTTTATTCACGATGATCCCTCCTTGGGTTTTGTAAGTACATCTGGCGAGGTTGAAAAGTGTTCTATCTCAACATTATACCCTTAAAGGATTGAAAGTTAAAAGTTTTTTGAAATAATAGACAAAGTGACGTTTTTCTTGCCCCTTTGTCTATTATTTAGTATATGTATTTAGAATGCGTTGATAAGTTCCATCGTCTTTCATTTCTTGAAGAATTAGGTCGAATTCTTTTGCCAGATCCGCATAATCTTTTTTTCTGGTAAAGGCCAGATAGGCAGCAAAGGAATCTAAGGGAGGCGAAAGTTCCTTGACCTTATCGGTTTTTTCCATTTCCTGCAATGTGTTCCACACAATATAATTAGTGTTCATAAACAGATCGATGCCACGATGATGAATCAGCCTTTCGATAGCTTGCTCTGTGGAAGCAGAACGGTCATCAATGGTAAGGATATTGTCTGGGTCCGATTTTTGCAGGGAGATATACCCACGAATCGTTCCGATGGTATATGGGCGGAGGCTCTCTAAAGTGCCATCAAAGGTGATGTCAGAATCCGCAGGAACAAAAAAGACATTTTCTTCATAAAGGAGAGGCTCTTCCGGGAACAGATAGACACGATTTCTTTCTTCTGTAAAATAAGGGCTAAAAAAAGCATCAGCTTCACCTTCCGCAACTTTTGCCTGAACTCTGGCCCAAGGAAGAAGTTCTATGGATATTTCATGATCCATTCGGTCAAAAACTTCACGAATAACATCCGGACTGATGCCTTTTATTTCCCCATCTTCTTCGTAAGAAATGGGAGCAAAATCTTCTTCTCCTAAAATTCGGATAACCTGATCAACGTGAGTATTCTGATTATCCTTATCATCTTTTTGATCCTGTTCAGCACTATCCTGCTCTGAAGCCATCTCATTATTTTCCTCATGGATAGTGTCCGGATGACCACATCCTGTGATAAGGAGAATACTACACAGTAAAAGCACCCGCACTGGTGAAAAAAATGATTGATAAAACATCAATACGCCCCCTTTTTACGGCTTAGAATGATGGAGTTCAAAGATCGTTCAAGCGTGTTAAAGACCCTCAACAAAAGATTCTTCATGAAGGTAGTAAGTTATTACCCATTTAAGAGTGAAGCTAATATTTTTTCTTAGAAGCTCATGCAAAAGGAATTACCTTATTTGCTGGATTTACAGGTATAATTAAGGCATAATAAAAGCAGTGGTCATATGGGTATGAGGGGCATGCCCGCTTATTAGAGAGTCAGCTCAGCGTGAGGCAGGAGGCGGTGTCATACGTGATAACCGATTTTCAAAAAAATGCAGACGAAGGATCGGTTTCCTTTCCTTTTCTTCTTTCAATTTGCCTTGAAACATAAGCCGTTGAACTACGAAATACCAAGACCTAAAAAAAAGAACAAGCTTCCTGAAGTCTTAAATAATGAAGAAGTGATTGCTGTTTTAAGCAAAGTGAGCAATGAGAGTCTTAGAAAAATAAAGAGTCCGTTGGATAGGTGGTTGGAAGAGTAAAACAAATGGGCTTTGCACTGTTACAGAAAGAAGTTGGTATTAGCGAACCAAGGTTCGCTAATACCTATTGAAATGGGAGGTAAAGCGAACTGAGTGGCGGGAATAAGACGTTAGGTGAAATTTAACCAAGCAATTTTAACTTTAAAAAATACATAAATGGGAGGATATCATGAGTTCGTGGTTAATAAATGAAATAGTCCGTATAGATGGAGATAGACCTAATCATCATTTTGCTACATTAGGTACAATAAATTGGATAAAGGCATTAAGAATATATTGTGAAAATCAACGATTTAACTATTCAAATATTAAAGAATTTTATGATGATATTAGACCCAATAAAAGTATTGGAAAAGAACAAGAGATCGCCTCATTTGAGCATCTTGTATTTGGTATACACTATTTGTCTGCAATGAAAGAATTAAGTAAAGCTGATTGTAAAACAGTGATAATACGTTCCGCAATAGTTACTTGGTACTATAATATTTATTATTGTACAAAAGCGATGCTTGTTGCATCAACAGGTAATGATGCAGAAACACACTCAAAGATTGCTAAAATGTATCATACAGATCTAGTTAATAAGGGAAAAATTATTGAACCATTTCATTGGACTGTTGAAAGTCTTGTACCAAATGATTATAAAGCTGAAATAGAGGCTCTCAAGAATGGTAATCCTTATGATACAAATGATACACCTAAAAATGAATACGAAGCACAAGGTGTATTGCTGTCATATTTGAAAGGTACTGCAAAAAGAGAATCAGAAATTTCGCAAGAGAATATTAAAAAAAGTCAGGAATTCAAGAATCTCAACGTTAAAGATTTTAGAAAAAAAGTAGGAAGAGAACTTCGCGACAGTCAACTCAAAAAAAAGAAAGTAAATTTTTTGAATCAAAGCTTCAGATTTAGAGGAAAAGCTAATTATCGCGATGGAATATATCTTACGTATGATAATAATTATATAAGTGATGATGTAATGTCTATTTTCCTAGATGATTTGACTGCAGTTGCAGAGGCATTTACTTTAATGAGTTATGAATTTGTCAGAAAAAGTGTACGATCTAAGAGCTGGGAAAATTTTCGTAAAGACTACGATGAAAATAATAAAATCAAATTTGATATTAATGAATTTATTCAAAGTAGAAAGTATTAGGAAAAGATTAAACATCACCTAACACGTCATTTTCCTACATTCCTTCCGATGTCACAAGTCTTGCGAGGCAAGCCTTGCGCCACTTTTTCCGCTAAGGCGTTAAAAGGAAGGAACGTCGGAAACTGCGGAAACGTAAGGCGACAGAATCAATTAGTTTTTTTAGAATATATTTGCGTTATTACAAAGGAGGAATTAGCATGAGCGATATTAAAGGAATTGAATTTACAGATATTTTAGGACTATCGGAGCCGATAACTAAATTAATTGAAGTTTTAGCTGGTGGATGTGGGAAAGTTTATGAACCCACGCATATTAATCGGATTGCAAAAGCAAAAGCATCTGAAATAAGACTTATAAGCGAAGCTGTCAACGAAAATCTTAACTTACCTACACATTATTCAGGCGGAGATGTAACAATAGACACTACTTCCGCACAAGAATTGATTCAACGTGCAGGAAATAGATTTCTTTATCAGGAAATGAAAAAGCAACAAAACATTGAATCAATTGCAGCGGTTGCTTATAAAGAGTTAGAGAACGAGGTGCAGGTTTCAGAAGAGCAAGTTGACTCTGACTGGATAACAAGATTCTTTAATAGTATAGAAGATATCAGTGATAATGAGATGCAAGAAATATGGGGGCGGATACTAGCTGGCGAAATTAAACAACCAAATACTTATTCACTCAGGACTTTGGACAAGCTTAAAAACATAAATAAAACAGAAGCTTTTTTGTTTGAAGAATTGAGTAAATTAGTAGTAGAATCTAGTAGTGCATATTTTATATTTGATAACAATGAAACACTTAATAAACAAGGGTTGTACTTTTCCCAGATTTTAGATTTAGAAGAATGTGGCTTGATATCTGCCCAGAGTTTGACACTTAATCTTAAAATCTCAAAAGATATAACGAAGTTTATATTAAATGAAGAGCTAGTAGGTATCTTTAGCACACAGAAAGAAGGGGAGCTTAAAATAACTATTTCTATATATACATTAACAAAGGCAGGAGTTCAACTATATAAAGTTGTTAAGAGTTCAACGAATGCACAATATTTAATAGATAATCTGAAGGTGTACCAACGAAAGTCAACTGATTACAACATCACAGCACATAGAATAAATTTCATAGATGAGTCAGGGATTAATTATGATGACGATACTAATTTGCTTGCAGATATTGAAGTAACAGTGTAAATATATTTTGTATTTAAAAGCATATATATTTTTGTGTTTGAAGTATTCGGCCGTTTCCATTGATTCCATCGCCTAACATTGACTTCCCAACATCTATCGACTTCATGGCTAGTGGAAGAAGGAAGTTGATTGAGCCGATAGACGTCGGGAAGTCAGGAGCCGTTAGACGACATAAGTTTTAAAGGTAGGAAGGAGTTTAGATAATGATTAATTTCAAAGAGTTGCCATCAGATGGAGTAAAATTCGAACAGTTGATTAGAGAAATTTTGGTTAGAAGTGGTTTTGAAGTTCACTGGACTGGAGTAGGACCAGACGCTGGACGTGATTTGATATTTATTGAAAAAGTAAATGGTAAGTTAGCTCCCTTTGAAAGAAAATGGCTCGTTAGTTGCAAACATAATGCTGTATCAGGACAGTCAGTTGGTATTACTGATGCAAATAATATTATTGATGATTGTGAAGCAGTTGGTGCCGAAGGGTTCTTATTAGCATGTTCTACTCAACCTTCCTCCGCAGTTGTTAAAAGATTTGAGGAGATTGAAAGCAGAGGAAAAATCATCGTTCGTTATTGGGACAGTATAGAAATTGAAAAAAGACTTAATACCCCATCAACACTCCAATTAATTCATTTGTTTTTTCCTGAAAGCTATAAACAAATCGGATGGAAAATTTATAATACATATTCTCCTGCGTTTTGGGCTGCAAATTATAAAGATTACTTTGTTTACCTTAGCTCAAGAACGGCTAATACTTTTCCTGAACTAAAGCATGTAGAAGATATAATTGATAGGTTGGAAAGCATAAAGTTACCAAAAGGTGATGAGTGGCAAGGGCATTATATTAGACCAAGGGCTATTTATTTTGACAATAAACACGAGCAATTTTCTGTATTTGCTGATTATTTATATCCAAGTAATGAGGAGGGGGAAGTATTAAAGCCAAGTGATATTAATAAATTGTTAAAAGATGGACAAGGTTTATATTCAGAAAGCAACTTAATGTGGTTAATTACTTTTTGGGATATAAGGTATGTGCCTAGCTTTCAATTAAGCGATCACTTTCATCTTGATCATAAAGATTATTATGACAAGTTTATGGATAATTATAAGACAGGATTTGCTCGAAAAGCTTTTATCAGTGAGATTAGTGAATTTGATAAAGAGTAACGTCGTCTAACAAAATGTTCCAACAAGGGTGCACTGGGGTAGTGTGCACCACATTCCTTCGCTAGGTGCAAGCGCCATCAAGATGGTTTTCCGTTGGGGTCTAGCTCAGAAACGTCTGGAACACGAACCGTTAAATGACATTGGTCGCAAGAACCGCCACGTCCTGTGTCGGATTGTGCAGTTTAACTTGGGATAATCAATGTATTGGGAGACTTCTTTATGAGTACTAAAGATATAGATGAGTTCTGTTTATAATGAATAATATTAATTTAGGAAGGACTTCCCTTGTGGTCACTTGGAGAACCACCAGCCAAACTCAGCGAAGCATTTGAAGGAGGGATGTCACATGATTATTAATGGCATTAAAGGTTTAATAAAGCGCATCAGATTTGAAGGCATTACTTTAAGTGTAGGCTTTATTGGATTGAACTTCGCTGGGGGTTCTTCCTAAGTTAATATTATGTATGAGTAAGAGAGTTCTCATATTTATTTCAGGGGGGATTATGAAGATATGGCAAGACGTGTTAATAAGTTTACAGAGGAAGAGATATTAAAAGTGGTAAAAGCATATTTAGTTGATGGATTGAGTCACAGAAAAATTCAATCTAAAATACTAGGACTTCCTGCACCTGATAACGGTGGAGGGTATGTTACGATGGATATTCTTCATCATTTCAATATATCTGGAGACAAGAAAGGTATTCTTGCTATTGAAGATATCAATAACTTAATTGAAAATGCATCTGGAAATTATCATGATATTTTAATAAAGATAAGAGCTTATTTTGAGGAAGAAAATGAAGTTGAATCAAAGATTAAAAGAATGAACATTAGTCATACGAATAGAACTGAAATAACAATGGAAACAAAGCAAAGAATCGGTCAAGATAAATTAAGAGAGTATATTTTGGATATATACATGCATAAATGTGCATTATGTGATATTAATAAAGATGATTTGCTTATTTGTAGTCATATTATACCTTGGAGAGTTGATGAACAAAATCGTCTAAATCCGCAAAATGCAATTTGTTTATGTGCTAATCATGATAAATTGTTTGACAAAGGATATTTCTCGTTAGGCGAGAACTATGAAATAAAGTTTGGCGCAAAAGCGGACGCTACAATTGTTAGTATATTGGAAGGTGCTAGTTTTAGAGAACCTTTGGAAAATGCCCCTGATAAAGAATTATTAAAGATTCACTTTAATACATATTGTAAATAATTACTTTTTTGAAAGGTAAGAGATAAAGAGATTCTTAAGGAATCGACGTCTATGTCGATTTCTGAACAAGTGGGGCGACCAACATCACTTAACAATACATTTGCATAAAGGTGCTGGAAGTACGTTTTGCGGGCAGTTCAGCACCACACCTTCTCACTGGGAGCGAAGCTCCACTATGGGGTATTCCTTTAGGGTCCAGTTCGAAGGCGTCGCAAATGCGCCCCGTTAGACGACACAGTATTTAAAGGAGTGGGAGGTGATTCTGTGAAAGCAATAGTATGGGAAAACGAGAGAACTACTTATGAGGTAGAAGTTCTAGGGTGGACTCCGCCGCAGAGGCAAAGAATTAGTGTTGACCAAATTGGAGGGCCATCATCATATGTCTCAGGTAAGGTTATACCAGGGAGTATTAGAATTATTGTTCCAATTAACTTTAACATAGATAATAACTATTCAATTGAAATTTATGGTAAAAAAATGAGATTAGAGATAATGAAAATCGATAATTCTGAAGGGATAAGTATTGCAGAGGGAGTTGTATACTGATAAATTGTTAGGAGGGGCAATGTGGAGAGAACCGTAAGGGTTGAGGTATCAAAGAAAAAAATAGATGACTTGGGTGATTTGCTTCAGAAGATACCAATAGATTTAAGAGTCTTGTCCTTTCATCAGAAAAGAGAGATATTGGGACAGCTTATTGATGTCACCAATAATGTAATCGATGAACGGGGGCAGGCCTTTGAAAAAGCAAAAGAGCTTGTTACTGACACCCAGAAAGCAACAGTTATTTTGGACTCGATTGTAGAGAACTTGATTGACAGATCTTTTATAAAACAAAAGCAGCTAATAAATTCATACCTAGACCAAGAGGTTATTAAAGTAATGCATGAGTAGGTATAAGAATTAGAGAGACCATAGCGTCGTCTAACAGAGGGTTCCCAAAATCTGGTATAACATAAATGTAATAACCAGACTTCGGGAACCCTCGAAACGTTCTCTGAAATGCACCTAAATAAAAAAATGGTGACAAGCAATATTGCTAAGATGTATACTTTAACAAGGGGAAGATGTAATGCTAACTCAAACTGAAGTTAATGCACTTTTAGATATGCTTAAAATTGCAAATGAAAGACGAATAAAATTCACGGAAATGGGTAACTATAAACAATTAGATGTAGTTTCAAAAGACGGGAAAGAAAAATTTATTGTTGATATAAACCGTAAAACTAGTATCAAGGTTACCAAATGCACATTCCAGGGAAGGTATAGAAGGGATATAATTTTACTACGATTAGATATTGATGGTCCTCTACACACTAATCCAAATGGAGAGGAAATTAAGCCAAACCATTTGCATATATAGAGAGAAGGCTATGGAACTTCATGGGCAATCCCGTTACCTGATGAAATATTCTCTGATTCTAAGGATTTAATTAAAACTTTGATTGAGTTTTTAGAATATTTCAAAGTCGAGAACTTGAATAATATCTCCGTTCAAGGAGGAATGTTTGATGAAATTGAAACCAAATGATTTTGTGGATTCGTATATAAACTGGCTTAAATCAAAAATTATACTAAAAGAAATTAAGGGTTTTTACGAAATCACTACTCCGTTTCTAGATAGACATAATGACCACTTGCAAATTTATGCTAAGCAAGTAGGTGAAAAAATTATTTTAACTGATGACGGGTATGTTATTAGTGACCTGCTAATGTCTGGATGCGATATAAGTTCACCTAGAAGACAGAATGTACTGCATACTATTTTAAACAGTCTGGGTGTAAGACTTGAAGGAGATGCGATGATTGTGGATGCAAGCGTAGATAATTTTCCACAGAAAAAGCATCTATTACTCCAAGCCATGATATCCGTGAACGATATGTTTATGATGTCGCAGACTAGAGTGGCGAGTCTTTTTTTGGAGGATGTTGAGCACTTTCTTGATTTTAATGATGTAAGATATACTCCTTCAGTTCAATTTAATGGTAAAAGTGGTTTCGCACATAGCTTTGATTTTGTAATTCCTTCCTCAAAAAAAATGCCAGAAAGATTAATTAAGGCTATTAACAATCCATCTCGAGAGAAAGCCCAAACCTTATTATTCTCTTGGAATGACATTCAAGAAGTTAGAAAAAGAAAAACTGCTATGTTCGTTTTTGTAAACGATATGGATAAATCAATACGTTCCGATATCCTAGGGGCTTTTAGTGAATATGGGATAACAACAATTGCATGGACAAAAAGAGAACAATTTTTAGACCGTCTAATTGCTTAAATACTCTAAGCTAAGTTTAAAAGAACCTGTTATTGCAGGTTCTTTTTGTCTTTCAAATATCTAATTAAGTGTACAATGGAATTACATTAAAATACAAATTTGGTTAAAGTAAGAGATTTTAGAAGGTAAAAAGGAGGTTGCTGTAGAATGTAATTTTTGGTGCCGGTAATTGTCAAGAAAGATGTCGCATTTTCCTCCTCCAACTCTTCTTGGCACTCACTATACTTTAGTTGGAGGGCTATGACAACTATCCTAACACAGGGGACTATATCCCAGTGGTGGTTCATCTGATGCTGTCTTAAGATCCAAAAAAGTGGTGCAAATAGCAAGTGAAATTGCATCGAAATTCTAAAAAAAATACCCAGGGACAAAAGTCACTTAATACATTAGTGTTTATCGATTTAATGTTTAGATATGATATAATTGCGTAATAGATAAAGTAGTTGTTAAATACATTTTAATGTGAATTCCTTAACGAAAAAACTGAAGAGTAAGAGGAGGATGGAGAATGAATCTGTCAAGAAGAAGATTTGTACAAGGGGCAGTTGCGGCAGGGATTGTAGCAGGCTTTTGGCAAGCGGGACGAAGCAAACGAATGGAAAGTCTTGAAGAAACAGGCACGACGGTTGAAAGGCCAAGCGAAGTTCAACCGTTAACGGCAGGAGAATGGAAACCTAGTGGTTGTTTGGGATGTACTTCCTGGTGTGCCAAAGAAGTCTTTGTGGTAGATGGACGAGCCATTAAAGTAAGGGCAAACGCTGCTTCAAGAGTACATGGTGGAAATGATTGCCCACGAGCACACCTTGCCATTCAGCAGGTATATGATCCAGATCGCATCAAACAGCCTATGAAAAGAACCAATCCCAATAAAGGCTTAAAGGAAGATCCTCAATTTGTTCCTGTTTCTTGGGACGAAGCAATGGAAATGTTGGCGGATCGAGTGATGGATTTGAGAGACCACAATGAAACCCATAAATTTGTTCTATTTAGAGGGAGGTATACCAATATAAATGGGTTGCTTTATGGAACAATGCCTAAAATTATTGGATCTCCCAACAACATTTCCCATAGTTCAATTTGTGCGGAAGCTGAAAAATTTGGACCTTATTATACCCAAGGATATTGGAATTACAGGGACTACGATGTAGCTAATACTAAATACATGATTTGCTGGGGTGTAGATCCGCTCTGTTCCAATCGGCAAGTTTCCCATTACTTAAATGCTTTTGGAGGAATGTTAAAAAAGGGCGTTCGAATTGCCACCGTCGATCCTAAGTATTCTAATACAGCAGCAAAATCTGAGACATGGCTACCAGTAAAGCCAGGGCAGGATGGGGCTTTAGCTACGGCTATGGCTCATGTAATTCTAACAGAAGGATTGTGGTCAAGGGAATTTGTTGGAGATTTCAATAATGGGCAAGATTATTTTAAATCCGGGGAAACCGTTGAAAATGACAATTTTGACGAAATTCATACCAATGGAATTGTTAAATGGTGGAATTTGGAGTTGAAAGATCGAACACCCGAATGGGCTGAGTCCATCTGCGGAGTGGAAGCAGAAAAAATTCGTAAAGTGGCAGTGGATTTTGCCAAGGAAGCACCTCATGTCATGGTGTTCATGGGCGGAGGATCTAACATGCAAGTACGTGGCGCTTATAATTCAATGGCAGTTCATGCATTGAATGGGTTGGTGGGTGCTGCTGAGAATCTAGGCGGTACCATTACGGGTAGGAGTCCAAAACTTGGATCCTTCCCTGCGGCAGATGATTTTATGGATGAAATGGCACAAACAAATAGTAAAATGCAAAAAATTGATCAGCGTGGCTATGTAGAATTTCCTGCACTTAAAGAAGGGAAGTCAGGTGGAGGTGTTGTGACCAACCGAGTGGCAGACGCAATTTTAACGGAAGACCCATATCGGCCAAAGGTAGGGATAGGTTATTTTTGTAATTTTAATTACTCTTGTCCTGAAACAAGTCGGTGGCATGAAGCTATGTCAAAGATGGAGTTTTTTGCTCATTGCGTAACCCATTATTCAGAAATGAGTCACTTTGCAGATCTTTTGCTTCCTTCCACCCATCATATGTTCGAGCAAATGAGTTCAGCAGCACAAAAAGGCAATGGATACACACATTTATGGATTGGAGATCGAAGTATTGATCCTGTTTACGATGTTAAAAATCCTGAGGCTGAGATTCCATGGATGCTGGCTGAAAAACTAGCAGATCGTGGGTTTACGAATCTCTTGGACTATCTAAAGACCTTTAAAGATCCAGAAACAGGTCGTGAACCTACAAATGGCCTTGAGTTGGAAAAATATGCCTTTAAAATTCGAACACAACCAGTGTGGGATTCGGCTGCCTATGCGGAGTCTGGAAACCATGGAGACGCGTTTAATAGCTGGGAAGCCTTTATGGAAAAGGGCATTTGGAACTCAGATGAATATGAGTTCCAAAAATTGTGGAGCAATATGCCCACAACAACGGGTAAATTTGAGTTTTATAGCGAGACGTTAAAAGAAGCATTAGAGCAGCATGCTGAAAAACACAATATGTCCGTTGACGATGTGTTAGAAGCTTGTAAATACACATACACCAAAGGAGAGTTAGCATATATTCCTCACTATACGGAACCTTTTATGCATGGAAGTAAGGAAGAGTATCCCTTTTCTTTTGTAGACTGCAAGTCTCATATGGCTAGAGAAGGAAGATCTTCGAACTGTTCCTGGTTCCAAGAGTTCAAAGACGTAGATGCTGGAGATGTAAAATGGGGAGATTGCATTAAGATAAATCCTAAGGATGCACAAGCGTTAGGCCTTGAAGATGGAGATCAGGTTCGTGTTATTTCACCAACAGCAGAAGTAGTGACAACCCTTAAGACATGGAATGCCCTTAGACCTGGAACGGCTTCAAAAACCTTTGGGCAGGGTCATTGGGCCATGGGTCATGTAGCAGCGGAAGATTATGAAGATAAAATAGCGAGAGGAGCAAACAATAATGACTTTATGGCGGCGGACTACGAGCGTTTGAGTGGTTCGACGGCGTTTTACGGAAGTTTTAGAGTTAGGATTGAAAGAGTATAAATAACTTATGTGGAGGTGAATATAAATGGCAAAATATGGAATGATTATTGATCAACAAAAATGTGCTGGTTGTGCTGCTTGTTCTATTGCATGCAAAAATGAGAATAATGTTCCAGATGGAATCTTCTGGTCTCATTATATAACAGAAACAAGAGGTGAATTCCCGAATATCACCTATGACTATATCTCAACACTATGCAATCACTGCGATATTGCTCCTTGTGTGGAAGTGTGTCCAACAGATCCAAAATCTATGTATAAACGAGACGACGGAATCACCATGCATGATGAGGAACAGTGTATTGGATGTCGAGCTTGTGAGCATGCATGTCCCTATGGAGTGATTTACTATAATGAGTCTGGTGTGGAACCTTTTGAACGTTGGCAAAGCGGCGAAGCCAAGGAGTTGAACGACAGAATAGGGGGGGAAGTAATTCCTTATTACAATCCAGATCGAGCGCTGACCTATGCAGGCATCCGAAGAAGCAATAAAGTAGAAAAATGTACTTTTTGCGATCATCGTGTGGCAAATGAGGAAGAACCATATTGTGTAAAAGCCTGTCCAGCAAATGCCCGAATTTTTGGGGATTTAGAAGATCCAGACAGTGAAATCAGCAAGGTGTTGGCAGAAAATAAATCCACCGTACTTCTTCCAGAAGAGGGGACACAGCCAAATGTATATTATATCAATCGTTTTGATATGAAAGAATAATTTGCGAGTGAAAGGATGACTTAAAAGAATGGAGAATTTTCTAGAACAGGAAAAAGTTCGTGCGGTTATATATCATCTTTTGGCATCCTGCTATCGAATGCCGGAGGATAAGAGGATCAATGAATCATCATTGATCCAGCTACGTACATTGTTACTGGAGCATCATCCAGAAGCAGCAGCCCATGTCGAGAAAATGATCACAGAAATTGAAACAACAAAACTCAGTGAGGAAATTCGAGGGGATTACCTTGCATTGTTTGTAGGGCCTAAAGCATTGTTGGCACCACCCTATGGTTCCCTTTATCTTGAAAACAAACATCAGATTATGGGGGATTCCACTAGGGAAGCAATGAAGTTTTATGAAGCAGCTGGATTGAAAAAAACAGACGAAATGAATGAGCCAGATGATCATATCTGTATTGAGCTGGAATTCGTTTACTATTTGATTTCGCGTGTTGTGGAGTCTTGTGAAGCCGAAAACTATGAAGCCGCAGAGGAGTTTGGTAAGTTGCAGCAGGAATTTCTGAAGCGGCATGTTGGAAACTGGGTAAGACCCTTTACACAGAATGTAAATCGGCAAGCAAAGACACATTTTTACAAGCACCTGGGGTTGGCAACAGAATTATTTGTTCGCAAGGAAGCAACAGAAGATAGTCATCAGATGATGCTGGAATTAAAGGAGTTAGCTGCATTGAATTAAATGATAAGTGGTGGGTTGAATGAATTGGATGACGGGACTATTATTTCGGCTAGCAACTGAAGTTCAGGAGCCGGAATGGATACCAAACAAATGTTTAAGACAGTGCAAGCTAAGCAAAGATTGCTTAGCTTGCCAAGGTGGATGCCAGTATAAAGCCATTGAAATAGTAGGGGAGAAGGTATTTATTGATGGAGACAGGTGTCGACAATGTGGCACCTGTATGTATCTGTGCCCTGCTCATGCTATTATATATCCTTCGAAGGTATTAGAAAAGAGCCTTAAAAGACTTAAAGAGAATAATGAGCCAGTGATCACCTGCAGTCTTCATGAAAATACTGGTGATGCGGTTTTTTTCTGTTTTCATAAGATGCCTGAAGCTTTGTTGTTGCTCCTACTCTTGGAGCATTGGGATAAAACAGTATACTTTAATGCGTTTCATTGTAGTGATTGTGTTCTTGTAAGGCCTAACCTGGCGGATTTTGAACTTGCATTAAGCCGAGCCATCCATTTTTGCAAGCATTTTGATCTGGAGATAAAGGCAGAGATCCTAATAGAAAACCAAAGAGTCCCTAGGCAAGAAATGCATTCCCTATCCCGAAGGGATATGTTAAGGGATGCAAAAATCAAATCAAAGGAAGTCGTCTTAGATGCCAGTCAGGAACTAATAAAAAAGAAAAACACTCGCTGGTTTCCCTTGAGAGAAAGATTAATTAGTGGGTTGAAATATCATTGGGCCGAAAAGAAGAAAGCATTACCATCTTATGCTGGTGTGATAGCTTCCCTTGACGTTACAAAAGACTGTACAGGGTGTGGTGCCTGCATCAAAGCTTGTCCATGGTCTGCATGGACATTAGAAACAGATGAAAAAGCCGCAAGACTGAGTCATGATACAAAAAAATGTTGTTTCTGCGGTAGATGTCAGGAAGTATGTCGTGTGGAGGCTATTCTAGAAAAAAAGATTAATTTTCATACCTTAGATCAATCGGTTGAGAGAAAAGAATGGCATTATAGAAGTTGCAAACAGTGTCACCGAACCTTTCTGCAAATTGATGAACAAGAGAAACGATGTGACTCTTGCCTAAAACAGTCCAACATAAAACAACGAATTTTTGGAAAAAAACCTTAAGAAATCCTTAGAAAGGAGGATATCCATGAGAACAAATGTAACCTTGGAAGAGGCGCTGGCTCTACTTTTAGATGAATGTCCTCAAACCCAATCGATTCATGTGCCAATACTAGACAGCTTAGGTGGGGTTTTAGCAGAGGATATCGTGTCTGACATCAATATTCCCCCCTTTGATCGGTCACCCTTGGATGGGTACGCACTTCGCTCGGTTGATAGTCAAGGGGCATCGCCAGATCAACCAATAGAGCTGGATGTGATTGACTATGTACCAGCAGGAAGCGTTTCTGAAAAATGTGTTAAAGATTATCAGGCTGTTCGCATTATGACTGGTGCTAAAATTCCATTGGGAGCCGATGTAGTGATTCGGCAAGAAGAGGTAGAAAACGTCGGAGAAAAAATTCTGATCAAAGCTCCGATGTCAACCATGGAGAATATTAGTAGGGTAGGAGAAGATATTCACGTAAATCAGATGGTGATTAAAGCAGGGACTGTGATTGAGCCAGCGGAAATTGGGCTGATGGCAACTTTGGGTAAGAGCTACGTATCAGTTTACATGAAACCACGTGTAGCGATTCTTTCCACAGGAGATGAATTGCTGGAGATTCAACAACCTCTTCAGGATGGAAAAATCAGAAACAGCAACTCTTATACGATTGCAGCTCAGGTGAAAAAAACAGGCGGAAAAGCTTTAATGCTGGGTGTGTGTGGCGATGATATTGAATCTATATCAGAAAAGTTACGAGCTGGGTTAGGAATTGCGGATATTGTGATTACTACTGGAGGGGTTTCTGTTGGTGATAAAGACTTGGTAAAAGAATCTTTTATGAATGCTGGTGCAGAAATGCTTTTTTGGAAAGTACGTATGAAACCAGGAACTCCTATTGCTGTAGCACGTTTGGGGAAAAAGCTGCTGATAGGATTATCGGGAAATCCAGCGGCCGCCTTTATTACCTTTGAGCAATTTGTAAGACCCTTGGTGTTGAAAATGATGGGGCGTGAAAAGCATCGATTGATGAATGTAGAAACAATTCTTGAGAATGACTTTTCTAAAGTAAGCAACCAAAATCGATTTGTCAGAGGAACTACTGTATATCGGGACGGTAGTTTTTATACAAAATTTCCTGGAAAACATAGTTCTGGAGTTTTGTCTAGTTTATCTGGGAACAATTCCTTGTTTTATGTGCCGGCAGGTACAGGCCCTTATGAGAAAGGTCAGAAAGTCAGTATTCAGCTTTTGGATCAACCTGAGGTGAAGTCATGATTCCGGTATTTTCTATTGTTGGAAAAAACTCCAACACAGGCAAAACAACGGTGATGTGTCATATAATAAAAGCCTTAAAGAAAAAAGGATATCGCATTGCGACGATTAAGCACGACGTTCATGGCTTTGAAATGGACAAACCAGGAAAAGATACATGGAAGCATGCTCAAGCTGGTTCTGATATTGTAATGATTTCTTCTCCTACTAAATATGCAATGATTCAAAGAGTAGAAGAAGAAAAGAAGTTGGAAGATTTGATATCGACACTTTCTAATGTCGATTTAGTGATTACGGAAGGATATAAAAAAGAAAACTATCCTAAATTAGAGGTTTTTAGAGAAGAGGCTGCAGATGAATTACTTTGTAAGGAAGTAGAAATCTTTGCCTTGGTTACAGATAAAAAATTTAATATAGATAAACCACAATACCATCCCAATGAAATAGACGAACTAGTAGAATACATCGAAAAAAAATTTCTGCAATAAGAGTGACCCTGCATCCGTGCAGGGTTTTTTTAGGATAATGAAATAGCACGAGTACCCTATAGGGTATGCGCACCCCAAAGGGCATAGGCAAAAAAATGTGGATAAGCTATGAATAAGTCATTGGAAAATTTGTGGAGAAGCGATAGAATAAAAACATGGAAACAAACAGTAAATCCAAATATAAAACAAAAGACATCTTTCAGAAGAAATACCCAGCCTGCGGGCTATTTTACGTTGACCGATGCCTTCCTGGGTATGCATATGCCGGATTCGGACATAAATGTCCGCGTCTACGATCATACCTTTCACACTCCTGTCAATTGAATTGTTTCTCTCAATTGTATCGGAGTTTGGCTTTGGTGGCGCACTTTTAGATTATCATACGCAAGCACCGCCAAGGGGTATTCCTTTAGGGGCCAGTTCGAAGGCGTCGGTAATAGCAAAACCGCTAGATAAAATTCAATAATCTCACAGACATGAAAAAACTCATTCCTAAGAATGAGTTACTATAAAAGATTTAAGAATTCATCAAGTTGTATATCAGCTTGCTCTAAAATACTTTTTAAGGCCTCTTTTGCAACTTTATCATGCATAGGTATAATCACTACTCTTGTAGGAATACCTAACTTTTTATATTTTGCATGGCTTCCTTTGGTATCTCCGGTGTTTACTATGGTTATAGGAAGGATCACCTGTACTTGATGGTACTTCTTCTGATGACATTGATTGCTTATCTTTCAGCGGTTACGATTCTTTACAGACAGGCAGAAAGTATTTATAGGTTGGCAGGAAACAAGGAAGATATCCTTGAGAAAAAGGGTTTTGGCAATTCTTTGCACAGAAAAAAGAAGATGATGAAAATTATTTTTTGGAAACCGGAAAACGAAAAAATTCGGGAACTACGAGGATATATTCTGATTCTTATGCTGTTTATTTTTCCTTTTCTAATGTCGGCTATTTACTGGATGTTTCTGTTTCGCTATTATCACTATATGATTCACTACTTTTCGATTAATATTGCCTTCGTACTATTCATGTTCCTTTTTGTACATCACTTTCTGTTAAACTCATTAAAGCCAGTATCGTTGATGACTAAGCTCACTATGGGGACGTTGACACTGGTTATTGTTGTTACATTCGTTTTCACTGAATCTCTCAGCCGGGGCATTCGGGTTTCAGAAAAGCTGGAGTATGGCATTGCAGTGCTGAATGATGGTGAACCAGCAACGGCACAAGCGCTCTTTGGTGGCATCAAAGAAAGTGGGCTGGGGAGAGAAGGCGGCCACTTTTAGGATAGAGAGCTTTCTGGCGATTAAATATCTTTCGATAGGCATAGAATAGATGACACAATTACACCATATTTTGATTGACATCCTTGTCAAAATATGGTTATATAGAAGCTGTCGACAAAAAAATACCGCAGGCTGGGCGATGCAGATCGCAACAGATGCAAAGTGTAGAACATCCACTTGAAAAAAACTCAAAGGATGTTTTTTTTTGCCTAAATCAGAAAAAGGAGAAAGAAGGATGAAGAAAAAATCATTTACAGGCTATTTATTTACGCTTACATTGCCAATCATTATTCAAAACCTGATCACCACCAGTCTTAACCTGGTAGATACCTTTATGATAGGACGGGTGGGAGAAAGTGAACTGGCGGCCGTAGGGATTGCGAACCAGTACTATTTTTTATTTACACTTTTTATGTACGGCATTGCCGGAGGTGCTGCCGTTTTTATTGCCCAATTGTGGGGAAGTCAGGAGAAAAAACGGATCAAAAAAGTGCTGGCTCGTTCATTAGTTTATGGAACAGCTGTTACAGGTGTTTTTATGCTCTTTGGATATAAATGGACAGAAGCCATCATTGGGATTTTTAATGGAAGTGAAGTAGTGCTTTATCATGGCTCTCGTTATTTAGAGATAACCTTGATAGGATACCTGTTTACCAGTATTTCCTTTGTATTAGCGGCAGGTTTACGAAGCATTAATCATACCAAAATCCCCATGTATGCCAGTTTGATAGGTTTGGTGATCAACATGATCCTAAACAATATCCTTATCTTTGGCCGTTGGGGAATGGCGCCGATGGGTGTTGAAGGAGCAGCGGTAGCAACTATTGTGGCGAGAGGGATCGAATGCCTTATACTACTTATTTTTGTGTACTACCAAGTGACGGACTTAGCGGTAAAACCCAGGGATTTTATTCGGCTTCATCCCGATACGAAAAAAGTACTGCACAGCGTTACCTGGCCTATTCTTTGTAATGAGGCTTGTTGGGGTTTGGGAATGGTGACCTATGTTAGCCTATATGCTCGTCTTGGTATTCCTCAAGCGGCGGCAATGCAAATTTGCAGTACCATGATCAATCTGTTTATGGTCATTGCCTTTGGCCTTGCCTATTCAGCCTTGGTTATGGTTGGAAATGAAGTAGGGGGAGGAAATCTGGAAGGTGCCATGTGGGCTAGTCAAAAGATAAGAAGCATGGGATTGAAAGTTGGGTTTTGCTTAGCACTCCTCCTGTTTTTCATTGCACCTTACATCAGTTCCTTGTTCAACGTGACGGCAGAAGTAAAGTGGCTGGTTACTTCTGTACTGCGTGTTCATAGCGTTATGTTTCCTCTTCGGATGATCAATATGATTATGATAGTAGGGGTTTTACGGGGTGGTGGAGATGCGCTGTTCAGTACCGTGACCCAAGGTTTAGTGATGTGGCTGATAGGAATTCCACTTACCTATGTAGCCGCTAACTTACTGGAATGGCCATTACCAATGGTTGTTGCTGTTATGTTTGCAGAATCAATGATTCAAGGGCTGATAGTTCAGAGAAGGTACGAATCCAATCGATGGATGAAGACGTTAGTAGCGTAGGGACAAGGGGACACCTCTCTTGTCCTGTTTTAGTGACGGGAACCTAGTGCTAGAAGAAGGTGACCGGGAAAAATTTCTGACACAGGTATTTCAAGCAAAGAAAAAAAGGATTTCAAGTGTTGGCATACTGGCTGATAGACAATCGCTTTTTCGCTTGATAAGCGAGTTGTCAGGTAAATAGAAGGATGGATACGAGAGTTTGGAAGTTCGGTGGATTTGACTCTTGAATTTGCAAAATTTGAAACCATGATAGCGTGAAGCGTCCTCTTGTCTAGTCTTGCCTATAAATCAGCATATTGCATTGGGAAAAACAATAAGGTATAATGGCGATAAAGTATATAATGGAATGAAGAAGTAGATCTAACAAGTATTAACTAGCCTTAGCCTGACTTGAATTTTCAAAACAATGGTAATTCAACAATGAATTTGGAATTGGAAAATAAATTAAAAGCGATTAAGTAGCCCTTGGGCTGCTTAAATTTTCAGAAGCGTTTATTACAAAATTTTAACCAGACTGAAACTTTTTAATTACGTTTTTCAAAAAGCGTCACAATTCCACAGGATATTATTTTCTCTGAAGACTTATCGGTCTTTAGATGAAATTAATATAAATTTAATTATTAAAAGGGGAGAAAAAGAATGAACAGTAAGAAGATTGCATTATTGATAACCGTATTATTAATAGTTGCTGCCTTTGCCACGGGTTGTGGCGATGCAGCATCGGACAACACACTTGTTGTGGCCCAGGGTGCCGATGCGGATTCATTGGATCCACATGCAACCAACGACCAACCTTCTTCAAGAGTCATGAAACAGATTTATGAAACCCTTGTAGATCAAAACGAAGACATGGAACTAGTTCCTGGCCTTGCAAAAGACTGGGAAAAAATTGACGACTTAACCTTTGAATTTAAGCTTAGAGAAGGAGTGCTGTTCCATAACGGAGAAGAATTAACAGCAAGCGACGTAGAATTCACACTGCTTCGAGCATTAGATTCTGCCAATGTAGGCCATATTGTAGGGGAGATTGATCCCGACGGATTTGAAATTGTGGATGACTATACCATCAGAATTTCAACAAAGGATCCTTTTGCACCACTGATGGCCCATTTAGCCCATACGGGGACTTCCATTTTAAATCAAAAGGCAGTAGAAGAGTTTGGGGATGATTATGGTGAAAATCCAGTAGGAACCGGACCTTATATGCTTGATACATGGACAAGAGGATCACAGATTCAGTTAGAAAGATTTGAAGATTTCCATGGTGACAACGCAAAAATGGAAAGAATCACCTTTAGAAGTATTCAAGAAGCTGGAAACCGAACCATTGAGCTGGAAACCGGCGAAATTCATATTGCTTACGATACGTTACCAACGGATATTTCAAGAATTGAAGGAAATGATGAATTAGTATTGGCAAGAGACTTAAACTTTTCAACGGTGTATCTTGGATTTAACGCTAAAAAAGAGCCTTTTGATGATGTAAGAGTTCGGCAAGCCATTAACTATGCTATTAATGTGGAATCCATCATTAATACCGTCATGGAAGGTTCTGGGGAAGTTGCAACCGGACCCATCGGACCCATGGTATGGGCAGCGAATGACGAACTAGAGCCTTATGGACACGATATAGACAAAGCTCAGGAACTAATGAATGAAGCTGGCTTGGAAGACGGATTCTCAACCACCATCTGGACAAATGATGATCAACTTCGACAAGATATCGCAGTAATTGCTCAAAGTCAGTTAGCGGAAATTGGAATTGAAGTAGATATTCAAGTATTGGAGTGGGGAGCATATCTGGAAGGAACTGCTAATGGAGAGCATGATATGTTTATCTTAGGATGGGTTACGGTAACAGGAGATCCGGACTATGGATTATATGCATTGTTCCATTCAGAACAATTTGGAGCAGCTGGAAACCGAACCTTCTATGCCAATGAACGAGTGGATGAATTATTGGATGAAGCCAGAAGATCCGCAGATCCTGACGTGCGAGAAGCAGCATACAGGGAAGTTCAGGAAATCGTACGAGACGAAGCACCTTGGTTATTCCTTAACACTGGGGAAGATCGAACCGGACTTCGTGCCAATGTAAAGGGATTTAGAAATCATCCAGCGGGTCATCACCCACTGTGGGATGTCGTTGTAGAATAACTAAATACATGAAGAATCCATCTGGAAAACAGATGGGATAGCCAGAAGAGGCAAGTCACAGTAGGGTCATAGCCATGACCCTACTGTGCTCTCTGGAATTATTTTGAAAATTCATCATAATCAATATAAAACTGACAGACAGTTCCGATAGATTAGAAAGGAGGAGCAATAATGTTAAAGTATATTGGTCGAAGAATACTGTTGCTATTACCCGTATTGATTGGTGTATCCTTCATTGTGTTTAGCTTAATGTACATTACCCCAGGAGATCCTGCGGCCATTCAACTTGGAGAACAGGCAACAGAAACACAAATTTTACAGCTTCGAGAACAAATGGGCTTGGATGATCCCTTTATTGTCCAGTATGGCCGTTTTGCCAAAGGTGTATTCACAGAGCTAGACTTTGGTCGATCCTATAGGACTAATACATTGGTATTCGATGAGTTAATCAGTCGCTTTCCAACGACCTTGACCTTGGCAGCTACGGGAGTGGTGGTGGCGGTGGCCATCGGAATACCCGTTGGGATTATTTCCGCAACCAAACAATATTCCTTATTTGATAATGTGGCCATGATGTTTGCCTTAATTGGAGTGTCCATACCGAACTTTTTTCAGGGCTTGCTGGCCATTCTCATATTTTCGGTGTGGGCAGGGTGGTTTCCCTCGTCAGGCTATTCGACACCGATGCATATGATTTTGCCGGCTTTGACCATTGGAACAAGTTCAGCAGCTATGATTACCCGGATGACACGGTCCAGTATGTTGGAGGTAATCCGGCAAGATTATATTCGTACGGCTCGGGCCAAGGGACAAAAGGAGTCTGTGGTCATCAATCGTCATGCGTTGAAGAACGCTTTGATCCCTGTAGTTACTGTAATCGGTTTGCAATTTGGATACTTGCTGGGGGGAGCGGTACTTACAGAAACCGTTTTTTCCATTAATGGTATTGGGCTTTTGATGGTGAATTCCATTAAAATGCGGGATTTCCCCATGGTTCTGGGTGGGGTATTGTTTATTGCCCTGACCTTTAGCCTTGTTAATCTGTTGGTAGATATCTTATACGGATTCATTGATCCTAGAATCAAGGCTCAATACAAATAATCAGAAAAGGAGGTCCTAAAATGTCACCTCATAATGATGATAATGGTTTAATGGATAAAGGAACCCCCCAAAAGGCAAAAGAGTTAACCAGGGAGGATGCGGTAGTAAAGAATTATCAATCCCAAACGGAAATTCATAGTGGTCCTGGAACAGGTCAAGAGAAAAAGATGGATGTGAAAACCATTGTACCACCAAAGAGAAAGAGTCAATGGGCAGAAGTTTGGAAACGATTGATTAAGAACAAAGCAGCTATTGTGGGAATGCTGATCATTGTAACCCTGATGCTTACTGCGATTTTTGCAGATTATATTGCACCGGTCCACTATGAAACACAAGATCTGGAGAATGTTCGGGTGGCGCCGAATTCCGATAACTGGTTTGGTACCGATAATTTTGGACGAGATATTTTCAGCCGGGTCGTCTATGGCAGTAGAATTTCGATTATGGTAGGTTTTATTGCCGTTGGTGTGGCAATGGTTGTCGGTGGAATCCTCGGCTCTATATCCGGGTACTACAGTGGTAGAATTGATAACGTCATCATGCGTTTAATGGATGTTTTGCTGGCCATTCCTGGAATATTACTGGCCATAGCCATAGCCGCAGCCCTAGGGCCAGGGCTTGTAAATGTCATGATTGCCGTAGGGATTGCATCGATACCCCGGTATGCTCGAATCGTTCGTGCCTCGGTACTTTCCCTTAGGGATCAGGAGTTTGTAGAGGCGGCAAAAGCCGTTGGAGCCAATGACTTTAGAATCATCACCAAATATATTTTGCCCAACTGTATGGCCCCTATTATTGTGCAGGGAACCCTAGGGGTTGCGGAAGCCATTCTTTCTGCAGCCGGCCTAAGTTTTATCGGCCTTGGTATTCAGCCGCCAACTCCTGAGTGGGGTGCGATGTTGTCTACGGCTCGAATATATATCCGAGATGCCTGGTGGATGGCCATTTTCCCAGGGCTTGCAATTATGTTTACCATCTTTGGTCTGAACCTGCTGGGGGATGGTCTTCGAGATGCATTGGATCCAAGGTTAAAAGGCTAAAGTCAAGGAAGGGAGTGTCGTACATGGCAAAAGATTTGTTGAAAGTAAAGGACTTGTCCATTCAATATAATACGGATGACGGGGTTGTAAAGGCCGTCGATCATATGACCTTTGAAATTGGCATAGGAGAAACCATTGGAATTGTTGGAGAAACTGGTGCGGGAAAAACCACAACGGCCCTAGGGATTATGCGATTGGTTCCAGCCCCTCCGGGAAAAATAGTCCAAGGGGAAATTCTCTTTAAAGGGGAAGACTTGCTGAAGAAAAAGGAAGAGGAAATGCGAAACATTCGAGGAAATAAAATTTCCATGATTTTTCAGGATCCCATGACTTCCTTGAATCCGGTCATGACTACGGAAGATCAAGTTGCCGAGGTGATTTTACTTCACCAAAAGGCAAATCAAAAAGAAGCTTTGGAAAAGGCCAGAGACATGATTGAAACCGTAGGTATCCCAAGGGAACGTGGCAAAGAGTATCCCCATCAATTCAGTGGTGGCATGAGGCAACGTATTGTCATTGCGATTGCCCTTGCCTGTAATCCAGAGCTGTTGATCGCAGATGAACCCACCACGGCATTGGATGTAACCATCCAAGCTCAGGTTTTGAAACTCATGAAACGACTGAAAGACGAATTTGAAACATCCATGATCATGATCACACATGACCTGGGAGTAGTGGCAAATATTTGTGATAAAGTAGCCATTATGTATACGGGATACGTGGTGGAATATGCCAAAGTAAGCGATCTGTTCGAAAGGCCATTGCACCCTTATACGGAAGGGTTGTTCGGTTCTATTCCCAATGTCGAAGAGGATGAAAAGCGGTTAAAGCCCATAAAAGGGTTGATGCCGGATCCAACGGAAATTCCTGAAGGATGTCCATTTAATCCACGATGTCCTAAGGCCATGGACATTTGCAGAAAAGTACTGCCGGATAGAGCGGAAGTGAAAGAAGGGCATTTTGTCAATTGTCATCTGTATCCGGCAGAACAATACAGAAAGTAGGAGGTGAAAGGAATGTTGAAAAATATTTTAGAAGTAAAAAATCTGAAAAAATATTTTAAAACCCCGAAAGGAATGCTTCATGCCGTAGATGACGTCAGCTTTTTTATCAAAGAAGGAGAAACCTTAGGCCTCGTAGGCGAGTCTGGTTGCGGAAAATCCACTACGGGTCGGGCCATACTGCGACTGGTTGAACCCACAGCGGGAGAAGTAAACTTTGAGGGAAGAAACATTGTGGATTTTAACGGATCCCAGATGCGTGAAGCTCGAAAGAATATGCAAATCATCTTTCAAGACCCCTATGCATCCCTGAATCCAAGAATGAACCTGGGGCAAATTATTTCCGAGCCTCTTTTAATCAATAAAGTATTCAAGGATCGAAAAAAAGTGACGGATCGGGTGAAGGAGTTAATGGATACGGTTGGTCTGACCCCAAGACTCCTAAATGCCTTTCCTCATGAGCTTGATGGTGGAAGACGTCAACGGGTGGGTGTGGCCAGAGCGCTGGCCCTAAATCCCAAGTTCATCGTTCAGGATGAGCCGGTATCCGCTCTGGATGTATCGATTCAAGCCCAAATTCTTAATCTAATGCAGGATATCCAGGAGGAACTGGGTCTTACGTATCTCTTCATTTCCCATGATTTGAGCGTGGTGAAACATGTGAGTGATCGAATTGCGGTGATGTACCTTGGGAAAGTAGTGGAGCTTTCTGAATACAACGCTATTTTCAAAAATCCCTTGCATCCCTATACCCAAGCCTTGTTGTCGGCCATACCAGTACCCAGGGTAGATGCACCGGATAATATGATTATTCTTGAAGGGGACGTACCAAGCCCTATAAATCCTCCGGAAGGCTGCCGTTTTTACGGTCGATGTCGACATCGACAGGATATTTGTAAAACAAAGACCCCGGAGTTAAGGGAGTATGAACCTGAGCGATTTGTGTTATGCCATTTAGTGGAAGAATTACAAAAATAACGGAATGGTTTACAAAGAGCAGAGACTCTTTTCCAAGCTGTATATTTTTGATGAAAAGGGCTCCTGACCACAAAATTGAGCTCTTTTCTCTTTTTTGATCTTTGCCCATGGGGGAGGAAAATTTCAATGTCCAACCAATACGATTACACAAAAATTCCGAGGCTTTCCACAGTGCTTTGGCTTGTTACCAAAGAAGGCCTGTTGGCGACACTGATTGCTGCTGTCATGGGAGCTGTCTATGGTTTTTTCTTGTCTCAGGAACCTTTACGGCAACTGGCAAACAATGCTATTTTCTTAATGGGAGTCGTTTTAGGCTGCTATGCTCTTTTTTTTGGTATCCAGCGGGATAAAAAAATCTTCAAAAACATGTTTCACAGCCATCTAAAAGAACAGTATTTGGAGAAACTCTCTCTTCGAAAAGAAAGGGCCATTCATTTTTATCGAGCCTTCGTGGTTTTTATGATGGCGATCCTTTTGGATCTGGTTCTGTTTTTTTGCAACTAATAGAGAAAATCTACGTCTATATGGGTAATAGAAGAAAAAGCCGCACGGAATTTAAAGGAGGAGAGAGTGGGATGATTGGGAATCGAAAGAAAATTGGACTTCTGTTGTTTTTGTTTTTAGTTTGGCTGCTACCGCACTCGAGTATTGGCGTAGAGGCTGAAGAAGTCACTGGAATTGAAAAACTCAGTGGTTTTGATGAGCTGATCACCTTGTTGGAAGAGCAGATGATTCATGACGGCTATCGACATGTTAGTGAACCGGAGATGATTATGAAGGATGCTATGGAAGCGGCACCAGCAGAAGAAAGTGCCGGAAGTCAGCCAGCAGAACATTCGGTTACGAATATCCAGGTGGAAGGTGTTGATGAAGGGGATGTAGTCAAAACCGACGGTCAATACCTTTATCGGGCGGAGGCGAATCGCATAGTCATTTTAAGTGTCGATCCGGATTCTCCAATGAAACAAACAGGCATTATCGAGGTAGAGGAAAACTTTCGAACCAGTGAGATTTATTTGGATGAAAACCAGCTAGTCGTTCTGGGAACAGGCCATCCAATACGACCCAAAGAGGATCCAGTTCTTTATGATTCAGCTTTGGATCAGGAAATGTCGGCATCAGATGTCCTCCCACAGATAGACGAAAGAATGATCTATCCCCCACCTTACTGGAACCGGCCTACTACCACCAGTGTACTAGTCTATGATGTAGAAAACCCGGCTGAACCAAGGCTTGAAAGAAAAGTTATCCTGGAAGGACGGTTGTTATCGTCCAGAAAAATTGATCAAGAACTTTACTTTGTTACGAACAGACACTTCGATTCCTACTGGATCATGCAGGATGCATCTGAAAAGGCAGAAACTCTGTTGAAACCGGTTTTTTCAGATTCGGCGCTGGAAAATGGAGCGTTGCAGCAAATTGATTTTGACCACATTGGGTATTTTCCCGGTGCAATCGAATCGAACTACATTACCGTGGCAGGTCTTCGGTTGGATAGACCGAATCAACCGGTGAATACAGATGTCTTTCTGGGTCGGGGAGACAATCTGTACGCTTCTCGGGAAAACCTCTATATGGCCATGGAAAAATGGGAAGATGGCGCATCGCAAACCGACTTATTTCGATTTGCATTAGAAGAAGGAACCATCGCCCATAAAGCTACAGGAAAGGTTCCTGGCAGGGTGCTGAATCAATTTTCCATGGATGAATTTGATCAGAGCTTTCGCATTGCTACTACCACTGGACAAATGTGGCGAACAGACGAGCAAACATCTAAAAATCATGTCTATGTGCTGGACATGAATCTGGAGCAAATTGGAGCCATTGAAGATATTGCACCGACAGAAAGAATCTATTCCGCCAGGTTTATGGGAGAACGGGCCTACTTGGTAACCTTTCGGGAAATTGATCCTTTTTATGTCATTGATCTTGCGGAACCGACAGCGCCAGAAATATTGGGATACCTTAAAATTCCAGGGTATAGTGATTACTTGCATCCCTACGATGAAAATCATATCCTTGGTTTTGGAAAAGAAGTATATGACGTTAAAGGCAATGCCATACCGGGAGGGTTCAAGATAGGCGTGTTTGATGTATCTAATGTGGAAGAGCCTATAGAAAAATTCAAGATAGAAATTGGTGATACCGGTACGGATTCAGCATTATTGCGAAATCACAAAGCATTACTTTTTTCAAAAGAAAAGGATATGATTGCTTTTCCCATTACCATTATGAAAAAAACGGCGGATAGCATGGAAAATCCATGGCAGTGGGGCCAGTTCACTTTTCAGGGAGCCCATATATACAGCCTTGATCTGGAGGAAGGCTTCCAGCTTAGCGCCAGTATTTCACACTTAAACTTGATAGATTATATGAAGGCAGGGCACTATTGGTATGGAAGTGAGAAAAACATCGACCGGATTCTGTACGTGGGGGATACCTTGATAACCACTTCGCCATATAAAGTGCAACGCCATCACCTAGGAAGTTTTCAATTACGGGATGAAGTGATCATTGGAGAATAGCGGTAGGGAAAGGGCAGGACAAGGGGATGCTTCTCTTGTCCTTTCCTCTTTTAAATGAGCGGAAAACAAAACGAAAAGCTATCGATATGAGACGAAAAGCTATCGATATGAAACCAAAAGCTATCCATATGCCACTAAATACTAAGCATTGATATCATTATCTGATGTTACTGTAGGATAGTAGTTGGCGATGTCAAGTGCTTTTAAAGAAGTTTTCTGGAAGGCTCTTAAAGATTTTCGGAGCACTAGGTTTCATTTCAGCAGGCTTCTATAACAAGGGAAGGGGTGCAGGTATTTTTATATATTGATTTATAGGCCTATTTAGGATAATGTGAGCGAAGGAGGGCGTGCTTCCGAAAGAAGTCCGAAAGCAATCTGAAAACGTCCCCTTGTCTCGGAGGTGAGAGCACAAGCATGGGAAAGAAGATGGTGGTGTTCGCTTTGATTTTTATCCTACTGATCGTTGGGTCGGTAGATATGATTTTAAGAACTGGTTACAATACTAATCTGAAAGAATTTTTTGGAATCAATGGAAGTCTGACAGAAGAAGAACGTGAATGGTTACAGGTCTATGGAGAAATTATTTATGGATCGGATCAATATGCACCTCCATTAAGGTTTCAGGATCCCAAAACCGGTCAGTACAAAGGAATTATCGTTGACTACATTAATGCCCTCTCTATTGAACTGGGAAAAGAGATACAGGTTCAACCGCTCGTATGGGAGGAAGCCTTGGCGAGTTTGGCGAAAGGTGAAACACAGATTGCGGATATGTACCCTTCGGAAGAAAGAGCAGAACATTTTTTATTTTCAAAACCAATTTATAATCAGCGGGGTATTATCCTGATACCAGTGGACAACGACCAGATTAAGCACTATGATCACTTGAAGGCTAAAACCGTAGCCGCACAAAAAGGTGATTATGTGAATGGGTTCCTAGAGAGTCGAGTAGAGCAAGTGACTTTCCGTCATGTGCCAAATTACAAAGAAGGAATTCGTCTATTAAAAAGTGGAGAAGTGGACGCCGTTGTGGGCGATGAACCGGTCATCAGCTTTATGCTGGATCAAATGGGCATCAGCGATGAATATAAAATTGCAGAAAATCCCCTTTACGAAATAGAGAGCGTTCTGGCTGTTCCAAAATCAGAGAAAAAACTTCTAAGCATTCTAAATAAAGGAATTGCAAGTCTGAATCAAAAAGAAACCATGACCGATATTCAACGTAAATGGTTTGGAATATCAGCCCCGTTTATTAAAGAAAGGGTTTCGGAGAGGACGGTTATCAGTGTAGGTGGGATTCTGTCCATTTTTGCCATAGCAATGCTCCTGATTTATGCATGGAACAACCAGTTAAAGAAAGAAGTGGAAAAAAGAACAGAGGAACTGTTTGTCAGTCGAAATGACTTAGAAACCACCTTTAATGGCTTAACTCATTTAATGGTGGTGGTTGATAAAGACTGTCGCATCTTAAATGTGAACAAAGCCTTTTGTGAATTGATACAGCACCCATCAGATAAAATTATCGGAAAGAATTGCAAGGATTACCCTGGCTTGCTTCATACCAGTTGCAATGAATGTCTGATGAAAAAGACCCTGATAAAAGAAAAAGACTTTCGGAAAGAAATGGAATACGACAATCGGATCTACGAAAAAACCACATTTCCGTTAAAGGATAAGGAAAGAAAAACAGAGCGGGTACTGATCATGATCAAAGACATGACAGACCTTAGGATAGGGGAACAACAGCTGTTACATGCCAATAAAATGGCAGCCATAGGCCAGTTGGCGGCAGGAGTAGCTCATGAAATCAGAAATCCTCTTGGTTTAATCCGAAGCTATTGTTATCTTTTAAAGGAAAATATCAGCATGCAGGATTCTTTGAATCAAAAAGCAATAGACGTTATTGAAAGTTCCGTAAAAAAATCCAGCAACGTGATTGATAATTTGCTTAACTTTTCAAGATTAACAGAAGATAAAAAAGAAAAGGTATATCTTCACGAAGTGATTGCAAATGTCATGAATCTGGAAAGTAAAGAAATGAAAAACCAAAACATCCAAAAAGAAGTTATTTGTCAGGTAGACAGCCAGTGTTATCTTAATCAGGAAGCAATGAAACACATACTGATTAATTTGATTTCCAATGCTATTGATGCAATGCCTGAAGGAGGCAGATTAACCATTGGCTGTGAAAAACAGCAAGATAGGTTGCTGCTATCCTGTTCCGATACCGGTGTTGGGATTGAACCAGAAAATCAAGAGAAAATATTCAATCCTTTTTTTACCACCAAAGCCATGGGAAAAGGAACTGGTCTCGGATTATATATTGTGTACAATGAAGTGAAAAAGATGGCAGGAAAGATACAGGTAGAAAGTGTCCCCGGAGAAGGTGCTACCTTCCGGATCAGTCTGCCGCTGGAAGGAGGCGAGGATGAAGATGGATCAGCGTAAGATGTTAACAGTACTGATTGTAGACGATGAAGAAGCATACAGAGAAGTGCTGCAGACAATCCTAGAAAAAAAAGGATATGAAACCGATACGGCTGCCAATGGAAAAGAAGCCTTGGAAAAGCTAAAGCAGAAAAACTATCACCTTGTATTAACGGACCTGATGATGGACGAAGTTAACGGCATGGAGCTGCTGGAGCAAATTAAAGCAAATTATAGTGATACGGAAGTGATCATGGTTACAGGCTACGGAACCATTCAAAACGCAGTGGAAGCAATGAAAAAGGGAGCTTTCACCTATTTTATCAAAGGCCATGATACAGAAGCCTTGCTGATAGAAATTCGAAAAATCGAGCGATTTGCTTCCTTAGAAAGTGAAAATGAAAGGCTGAGAAGTCTGCGGCCTTCCGTTAGCTGTATGGCCAATACAAAAAATAAAAAATTTCAAAAAGTATTAGAAATGGCTGAAAAAGCGGCACAGAGCAATATTAACATTCTGATTTTAGGCGAATCCGGTGTGGGAAAAGAAGTAATGGCTGATTATATTCATCATTGCAGCAAACGAAAAAATCATGGTTCTATGGCGGTTAGCTGTCATGCTCTTTCTGAAAACATGCTGGAATCAGAGCTTTTTGGACATGAAAAAGGCTCGTTTACAGGGGCCATCGAAAGGCGAAAAGGAAGGTTTGAGGCGGCTCATGGAGGCACGTTGTTCTTAGATGAAATCGGTGAACTTTCCCTGAACACCCAGGCAAAATTGTTAAGAGCCATTGAAACAAGAAAAATTGAAAGAATAGGCAGTAACAAAGGAATTGATGTTGATTTTCGCTTGATCTGTGCAACCAACCGAGATCTTCACAGGGCCGTTGAAGAAGGAATTTTTCGGGAAGATCTTTTTTTTCGGATCAGTTCCATTACGATGGAAATTCCACCCTTAAGAGATCGAAAAGAAGATATTCCTGATCTGATCAACTATTTTGTGCAGGCATCAGAAAAGGAAATGAAAAAGAAAATCCACCGGATTGAAGCGAGCGTGATGGATTTTTTGCTCACCTATCCTTATCCGGGAAACATTCGGGAATTGAAAAATATAGTAGAGCGACTGGTTGTTTTATCAACGGAAGGAGTTATTAAAGAAGCTGAATTACCTGAAGTTCGAAGCAATGATGGGGCAAAGAGGAAGACAGCTTCCAGTATCATCAAACCACTAAAAGATGTCCGAAAAGAATTTGAAGCCCGTTATATTGAAGAGGTGTTGATGCTTTGCAATCAGAATATTTCGGAAGCAGCAAAAAAACTTCATGTTAGCCGAAGACAGCTGTTCAATAAAATCACAGAGTATGGGTTAAAATAAGTCGGAGAGATACCATACAGGAAAAAAATTTCCTACATGGCAAAAAACTTCCACCCAAGATGGAAAAAATTTTCCACCTAACAGGCGTGTCCTTTCAGGATACACCTGTTTTTTATATCCAAAGTATTGGAAAAGTGGGTTGTTGGAAAATATTCTGAACTGGCATAAAATTTGCATATTCTATAAGCGGAATGCTTAGCAATGGTAGTCATCGAATAAAGCATTCTGTGTCAATAGATCCTAAAGAAGAAAGGGCTCTGGCAGTGAAAGGAGGATTGTATGAAGAAAACCGGTCTTGGTAGCGATCTATCGATAGGCTGATCTCAAAACGAGGGTGAAGAAAAAGGGTTAAGGTAAAAGCGGAATCCTTAAGATACAAGGTGAAGGGGGAGGAAAATGACAGAAAAAAATGAAATGTTACCAAAGATGTGGCAAGTGCTGTTTGTGTTAGGTGGATTTTTAGTGTTGGCCTTTATTTTTATTTCTTCTGGAATTGGTGTTCAACTGGCTCTTTTTGGTGGCTGGTTCCTGGCGTTTGCCGTTGGAAAATCGATGGGGATGGCCTATGCTGATATGGAAAAAGCAGCCATCAAAGGGATTGCTAATGGAATGAACGCCATTTTGATTTTGCTTACAGTGGGAGCGCTGATCGGCACCTGGATTTCAGGTGGTATTGTCCCCAGCTTCATTTATTATGGACTTCAAACCATCCATCCGTCCATTTTCTTATTAGCGACCTTATTGATAACATCCATTACCTCTCTTACAACAGGCACCTCCTGGGGTTCGGCAGGAACCGCCGGAATTGCTATGATGGGTATTGGTGCCGGTCTGGGAATGCCCCCGGCTTTAACCGCCGGTGCCGTGCTTTCCGGTGCATACTTTGGAGATAAACTTTCTCCGGTGTCCGACAGCACGATTCTAACAGCAACCATGTCGAATGTAGACGTTATTGATCACGTGAAGGCAATGATTCCGGTTACGGTACCGGCCTATGTGATCACATCCATCGCTTTTACCATTGTGGGCTTTCGTTATAGTGATGGTGCGGCTGATTTAAGCCAGGTAGAAACCGTTATGGGATCGATTAGTACCATCTTTAATGTGAATCTGTTTTCGTTAATTCCCATGGCGCTGATCATCGCGTTATTGGTAATGAAAAAGCCGGCTATTCCAGTGATTGCTTTTGGTGCATTTTTGGGAGTTGTGTGGGGAGTTGTTTTTCAAGGATTACCGGCCACGGTAGCGCTAACAACTGCTTGGGCACAAATTCCACAGGATACAGGCCTTGAATTTATTGATAATATTCTTAGTAGAGGTGGAATGGCATCGATGTTGGGCTCGCTTGTTATTATTATCTTTGGATTAGGCTTTGGAGGATTATTAGGAGAAATTGGAGTCTTGAAAAAGCTAACAAGAGTATTGCTGGATAAGTGGGTGACAAATGCCGGAACGGCTTCGGTGGCTACCATTATCACCGGATTTTTTGGAAATTTCTTTGGAAGTGGCATGTACGTTGCCTTGATTCTGACCCCTAAAATCATGAGTGAAAAAATAGATGAACTAGGGCTAGATCGCCGCGTACTTTCAAGAAATTCAGAGTTTGGATCAACCTTAACCTCTGGGATGGTGCCATGGAGTGACAATGGAGTATACATGGCGGGCATCTTAGGAGTTTCCACATTAGAGTATTTACCCTTTATGTGGTTGGCTTTTTCCTGTATTATTATCAGCATCATCTATGGATTTACAAACCGATTTCTATATGATTCCGTCATGAAAGAGAGCTAAGCTGGATTCACAAAAAACGAAAGAAAACGAAAAAAGAAAAAACGCCTCGTGCACATCTTTTATGATGCTGTCGAAAGGCGTTTTTTTTACAAAGTTTTTTCAAACCTTTAGCTTATGGTGATGCCTTAGGTAAAGATACTCACAAAGAATAGGAAGAAGGCCGATAAACACTAAGGTGATAAGGATATTAATATTAAAAAAATCTGAGGGCTGCTGTATTTCTGAAAGCTGTAAGCCAGCATTGGTAAATAAAAGAACTCCGGGCACAATGCTTATCAAACTCACCCGGAAATAAGTGCTAGCCTTCATAGGAGTGAGGGCGAAAAAAGAATTAATCACCACAGAAGGGGTAAATTCTGATAACCGCAGGAAAAACAGTAAGCTGCTGCCATAACGAAGGTCTAAAGTGTCAATATACTGGAACTGTTTTTTGAATTGATTTTTCAATGGCTCTTTGAAAAAATACCGTGTCAGCAAAAAGGCGACTAAGACACCTGAACTGACAGCCAACAGCACCAGCAAAGAGCCAATATAAAATCCAAAAAGAGCACCGGCTAAGAGTGTTAGCACCCCGGTTCCCGGAATCGAGACAACCGCAAAGAAAAATCGTACCAGGAAAAAAATAAGCATTGCTAAAAAGAGATGCTGATCAACAAAATGGGAGAAACTTTTATAGTTGCTTTGTGACCAGTGAAACAGGTCTATAGGATTTCTTAAGTGGAAAGAAAAGGCTGAGAATAGAGCGAGAGCAAAGAATCCTTGGAAAATCTTTTTGCCATTTAGATGTAAGGACATATCGATCACCTTCTTTTCTTACTATCAATGAATAGGGCTGCAAAGGGAATTGTAAATGCAAATGATTCGCAATTACAATTTAAGAATACCATGCTTTTTGTAAAAAGTAAATAGTTTCTTCCAGAGTCATGTTTATTATTTTTTTTCGCATAGGTGACATTTTACCAGAATAAATGTCACATGACATAATCATAGCATCATCACAATAACCGACTACATTTATTGACAGAGAATGGATGTTGCTTTACAATGAAAACAAGACTAATGAATATCATTATCGATCATTTCGGAAAATGCTTCCAAAAGGCATTATTGAAAATGCTTCTAAAAGGCATTATTAAGGAAGGAAGTGGCTTCGTATGGCGAAGAGTAACAGTTGCTGCTGTGAAACAAATCATAAGGTGAGTCAAGATTTATCCTGCTCAGGTCGCTCGTTAAGACAGCTGGCATGTGGTGAACAGTGTACCATTGTGAATGTACCGTCGGATTCCTATTTAGCTTCTTTGGGATTTAGAATCAATAAGACAGTCACCGTGATGGCTAAAGGGATCCTGAATGGGCCAATTCTCTGTTGTATCGATGGTAGAAACATTGCCTTAGGGCAGGAAGTCGCACAGAGGATTCAAGTAGAGTATTAAAGAAATCTGGTATGGTATTAAGAAACCTGTAGGGTAGTAGGGATAAAAAAAGAAATAGAAACACACATAGTTACATCAATATATGTTGATTTTTCAATGTGTATTGATGTTTTCCTGTTTAGGAAGAAAATCCTGATACAGGAGTGGAGGTTGTTTTGTGAAGAAACTATTTAAGTCATTGGAAAAAACCGTCGGTGCATTTTATCCTACCTTTTGTCTTTATCATTATTTGTATAAGCCTGTGGTGGAAAAAGAAGTGGAATTGGCTGGGATCACAAAAGAAGACACTGTTCTTAATATTGGCTGTGGAGCCATTCCTTTTACAGCTTTGCATATCGTTCAAATGACAGGAGCAAAGGTGATTGCCCTGGATAAAGATCCGGAAGCTGTCCGCATGGCTCAGCACTATCTGAAAAAGTATGGGCTTGATAAAAATATAGAAATACGAGTAGGGAATGGTTCGCCAGAAAAACTGCCATCTTTTACCGTAGCGCTTATTGCCCTGCACATAAAGGACAAAGAACAAATGCTGAAAAACCTTAAAAACGTTGGCAGCGATGGTGGGAGAATTGTCTTTCGACAACCGGTGGAAGCATATAGGGAAGAGTACGGTGGTTTGTGTCATCTGGATGAAGTTCATGGGAAAGTGTTTCAGAACATGAAAACCTTCAAACAATCTTATTTGTTTGTCCTTTCTTCCAAAGGATCCTCACAACGAAGAGGAGGCGAAACAAGTTGAAGAAAACCTTATTACTGATCTTAGGAGTTGTTTTATGTATTGGCCTTATGTTGATGCTAGGTTGGGAGGACGTTTACGAAGTAATCAGTCGTATAACTTTCCTACAGCTTTTCTGGTTGACAATGTTGCAGCTGGGAACCCTTTTTGCTACCAGTTATCTATTGCATTATCTGCTGAAACAGAAATCTCCCAAGGTTTCTCTCGGGAGTGTTTTTGGCATCAATCTTGCGGGAGCTTTTGTAGAAAGTGTTACACCATCAGTAAAACTAGGTGGAGAAGCCTTGAAAGTATATTTAATGCAAAAAGAGACTGGTTTGGAATATACACAGCTTACAGCGATTACTTTCTTAAGTAAGTTTTTTTCCATGATGCCTTTTTTGCTGATTAGCTTAGCGACTTTGATAGTGGCTTTTTTTAGCATAGACCTGCCACTTTTTGTCTATTTAGCCTTTTTAGGATTTTTACTGTTTTTAGGATGCTTCTTCCTGTTCTTTAATTTACAGACAATCCATGCCCGTGCCACTCCAAAAGGAACTTTCAAAGACATCAAAACCTATCCTCCTTTTTTTGAAAAAATCATAAAAAAGATCAAAAAAGCCTACCACTTTATGATAGAAACCTCTCAACATTCTAAAACCATTATCAAAGACACTCGTAAAAGGGTCTTTCTGTTTAGTATTGCTTTTATGGTATGGGCACTATATCCCGTTAAAGTCTATCTGGTGGCTAGAATGCTGGGATACAACCTGAATCAGGTGGTGGTGATTATCTCAACCTACACAGCTTACCTAGTGAGTATGATCCCCTTGCTGCCGGGAGGTTTGGCCACCTTCGAGGGAACCATGGCACTGGTGCTATCTTCTGAAGGAATCGCTTCTTATGAAGCTCTTTCCATTGCACTGACAACACGGGTGATCACCTTTTGGATTCCGTTAATGATATCTGGATGTGTGACCATCTATTATATCAATAAGGCAAAAGCTGAAAAATCCTTAAGCAACTCAAAAAAACTCAAAGCAGGTGATGCACGTTGAAGACGAGTCAACAAGACAAGCTAAACATCCTTATGATCGGTCAGCCTAATATTGGGAAAAGCGTGATGTTTAACAACCTCACAGGCTTGAACATTAGTGTAGCCAATTACGTAGGCACTACCGTGGAATTTACGGCAGGGGAAATGAAGCTAGGCCAACAAAAAGCCAATCTTATTGATGTTCCCGGAACCTATACCCTGGAAATCAATAACGAGGCTGAGCGGGTAGCTGTGGAAATGCTTCAGGGACGAATAAGTTCTAAAAAAATCAATCATTGCCATGAAGAAGGTGGCCTTCAGGACTTTAAAATAGATGAAAGACCTGATGGCGTGATCAGCATGATTGATGCACATCATCTGGAAAGCAGTTTATATCTGTTTTTTCAGGTGATGGAGTATCAAATACCCACCATTGTAGTGCTGAACCGAATGGATCTGATTAAGGATCGTGGAGAAAAAATAGATGTGGAACTACTTTCCAAAAGACTAGGGGTTCCTGTTATTCCAACCGTTGCCATCGATAAAGCTGGAGTGGATGTGGTGAAGGAAGCCCTGAGTCAAATGCTGTACACAGAAAATACCGAAAAAGAAACCAGCCGTACTCCAGCTATTTCTCATGAATATCGGGAAGAGCTTTGGAAAAAAGCAGAAGAAATTACCCAAGAAGTAAAAACCAAACCAGAAATTTCTCAAAAATCCACAAGAGAAATATGGGGAGAACGATTGGTAAGGCCATGGCCTGGCCTGCCTCTGGCAGGAATTATTCTCATGATTGTTTTTGGAATTGTTGTAGGTTTTGGAATGAGCCTTCGACGGTACTTGTTATTGCCATTATTCAGAAATATTATCATACCCGGGATTAGCCGAGTGATTGAAAGCTTTGTTCCTCAAGGATTTATTTTGGAAGTGTTAATCGGAGAGTATGGAATTTTTGTGAAAGGCTTAGAATGGCCTTTTACATTGGTACTGCCCTATGTGATTTCTTTTTATCTTGCCTTAAGCCTGATGGAAGATTGCGGTTACCTTCCAAGATTGGGCGCCTTGTTAGATGGGCTATTAAACAAATTAGGCTTGCCAGGCTCCAGCATGGTTCCTTTACTTTTGGGTTATGGCTGCGGAATACCGGCCATCATGGCTACCAGGCAGCTGAGCAGTCAAAAAGAACGCCTTACCGTAGCCACCATGGTATGCTTTGGAATTCCCTGCGTCGCCCAGACCGGTGCTTTTATCTCCCTATTGGCAGAACGATCCATTATAGGGTTGTTAATGATTTTTATCTTTTCTTTCTTAATAGTCTTTTTTGCCGGGATGGTTGTTTTTAAGATATTGCCTGGTAATCGACCCCATACCATACTGGAAATTCCAGAGCTGCTACTTCCAAGAGGTAAAGTGATCGCAAGTAAAGTATGGTCGAAAGTAAAGAATTATATTGGTGAAGGCGCATTACCTATGATGGCCATTGTTGGGGTTGCTGCCGTGTTTTATGAATCGGGTATAATGGAACGTATTGGAGAGTTTTTTAGCCCACTGGTAGTAGGGTGGTTGGGATTACCGGCGGAAGCATCGGTACCTTTAATACTCGGAATTCTTCGGCGGGAGCTGACGGTGGTGCCGCTGGTTGACATGGATCTGACCATGCTACAGCTTTTCACCGCCGCTGTCGTTGGACTGTTGTATGTTCCCTGCGTAGCAATTCTTGCTACCTTAGCAAGAGAATTCAATCTGAAGATTACGGCATTAATTCTGCTCTCCACCAGCACATTTGCCTTTCTTATCGGGGGCATCATCATGCGCATCGGATCACTATTTGTTTAACACAAAAATACGAGGAGAGCGTCTCTTTGTGCCGCCCCCTCGTGCACCTGATCATTAGTGACAATCGGATTTAGCGTCGATGCTTCGCCATTTAGTTGTTTCTTCAAACTGCCATTGATCCGGGCGAGTGACCCCATAAATAACTCGACTATGGCCAATAGCATAGCCAATAATACTGCCGAGAGTAGCAGGAACACCTAGTTGTAGACCTACCATTTCGATCAGCATGATGGCAGCCGCTACAGGAACATTGGCAACACTGGCTAGACTGGCAGCCATACCGGCAATTACCAAAGAAGCATTAAGACCGGCATCGGCAACTAAAATCGAAGAAAGCAAATTACCAGTAATGGCACCAAGAAATAAAGAAGGAATCACTAATCCTGCACTACCGCCAGACGCTACGGTGAAAGAAGTGGCTAACATTTTTCCTACTAATAGAAAGCACAAGAAAGCGATGGGAAAACTTCCGTTAATCATACCTTGAATCATAGCCGTTCCAGTTCCTCCAACGTCAGGCAAATAAAAAAGAAGGATTCCTGTTAAAATGCCACCAAGAATAGGATG
>NZ_FNPV01000011.1 GCF_900107405.1 Tindallia californiensis
AAGTACAATTAGTAGGCTTGTCAGAAGAACCACGCAAGCTAGTAGTAACCGGAGTAGAAATGTTTAGAAAACTGTTAGACTTTGCACAAGCAGGAGACAACATTGGACTATTGCTACGAGGAATCCAACGAGATGAAATCGAAAGAGGACAAGTACTAGCTAAGACAGGAAGCATCAATCCACACACAAAATTCAAAGCCGAAGTATACGTATTGAAAAAAGAAGAAGGTGGCCGACACACGCCGTTTTTCGACGGATACCGCCCACAATTCTACTTTAGAACAACAGACGTAACAGGAAGCATCAAGCTACCAGAAGGAGTAGAGATGGTAATGCCAGGCGACAATATAACCATGGACATTGAACTAATCTCACCAATAGCCGTAGAAGAAGGACTAAGGTTTGCGATCCGAGAAGGTGGCCGAACCGTAGGGGCTGGCGTTGTTGCTGATATTCACGAGTAAATCTCAGCAATCAGACATCTAAGGTAACTTACTAAAAAGGCAGAAGAGAAAAGCTTCTGCCTTTTTCGATGTGAAAGATATTGAACCTAATGATTTCTTGAAAATTCCTTATAGAAATATAGAACCTTCGAAAGTCATGGTGGCAATAATAGAAGAAAAAATAAAAATAAACATTGAAAAAGCTTGCGTTCCTAAGAAAAATATTATAAAATAACTAAGTGTCCTTAATTATGCGATGAAGTGGAAGGTAGCTGAGCGATCAGGGAATTTCTGCTGAGCAAGTCGGATCAAAGAATCGGGCGACAGGCCATAATGCGTTTCGGATTAAAAAAAACACAACACACCCGGAGCAGTGTTCATGGTTCCGTCGCACAAAAGTGCGAATGGAGGAGGTTAAGTAATGGCGAAAAACAAACAAAAGATCAGAATTAGGTTAAAAGCGTACGATCATACGGTGCTAGACCAGTCAGCTGTTAAGATTGTTGAAACAGCGAAAAGAAGTGGTGCTAATGTTTCAGGTCCAATTCCGCTGCCGACTGAAAAGCAGGTAGTGACGATATTGAGATCTGTTCATAAACACAAAGATTCCAGAGAACAATTTGAAATGCGTACGCATAAACGATTGATCGATATTTTGAGCCCAACGCCTAAAACGGTTGATTCATTAATGAAATTGGATTTACCGGCTGGCGTCGATATCGAAATCAAGCTATAAGTCAACTAAAAGCAGCGAGTTTGATAGATAAACACACGGATCATTCTTAGGATGATTGCTACGCAATCCGCTGTAAGATTATCAGGAGGTGTCAGAGATGAAAGGTATTATAGGGAGAAAAGCAGGTATGACACAGGTGTTTGACGACTTAGGGAATGTGACACCTGTAACGGTTATTACTTTCGAGACGAATGTAATAACACAAATCAAGACAAAAGAAAAAGACGGGTACAATGCGATTCAGATAGCTACGGAAAATGCGAAAGAACATCGTGTTATCAAGCCTTTGAAAGGTCATTACCAGAAGGCTGGGGTAAGCTTGAAAAAGTATATGAAAGAGCTTCGCGTCAAAGATGTAAGTGGCTTTGAGATTGGACAGGAAATTAACGCAAGCACTTTTGAAGCTGGTGACAAAGTTGATATTACTGGAAAATCAAAAGGTAAGGGCTTTCAGGGTGTTGTTAAAAGACACAACCAAAGCACAGGTCCTATGACTCATGGGTCCCACTTTCAGAGATTGCCTGGATCAATGGGAGCGTCCGCTTCTCCGAGTCGTGTATTCAAAGGAAAGAAACTGCCTGGACAAATGGGTGCTGCAAGAGTGACTGTGCAAAACCTTGAAGTGATTCGGGTGGATGAGGGGAAAAATGCAATCCTAGTAAAAGGTGCTGTGCCAGGACCTAAAAAAGGGCTTGTGATGCTTCGCGAAGCAAGGAAAACAGAAGAAAAATAAAGTAGGAAGGAGGAACCGGAATGCCTAAAGTACCAGTGTATAATCTTTCAGGAGAAAAAGTTAGTGAGCTAGAGCTGTTAGAGTCTGTGTTTGGAGTAAAAGTGAATCAGCATGCGCTCCATGCTGTTGTGAAAAATCAACTTGCTAATAAAAGACAAGGCACCCAATCTGCTAAACTAAGGTCAGAAGTAAGGGGTGGAGGAAAAAAACCATGGAGACAAAAGGGAACCGGACGTGCTAGACATGGTTCGACAAATTCACCCATATGGGTTGGCGGAGGAATTACCTTTGCTCCTAAGCCTAGAGATTATCGATACAAATTACCAAAAAAACTAAGAAGATTAGCAATGAAATCTGCTTTAACAGCAAAAGTTAATGAAGAAGAGCTAATTGTGGTAGACAATCTAACATTGCAAGAAATTAAGACAAAAGAAATGCATAACATCTTAAAAAACTTAAATGCAGGCGAAAAAGCGTTGATTGTTCTTGATCAAAAAGACGATATAATTATTCGTTCGGCCAGGAATATACCGGGTGTAGAAACAACTTTAGTAAATACGCTGAACGTTTATGACATTTTGAAATACGATAAATTTGTGATAACGAAAAGTGCCGTTGAAAAAGTGGAGGAGGTGTACGCATAATGTTTGATCCATATAGCGTGATCACCAGACCTCTCGTGACTGAACAAAGCATGAGTGACATGGGTGAGAAAAAATACGTTTTTGTTGTTAAGAAAGATGCAAATAAGACTGAAATTAAAAATGCCGTTGAAAAAATATTTTCTGTAAAAGTTCGCAAAGTCAATACGATGAACATGCGAGGTAAAACCAAGAGAATGGGTCGACATGTTGGTAAAAGACCTTCGTGGAAAAAAGCGATTGTAATGCTAACGGAAGACAGTAATGAAATTGAGTTTTTTGAAGGAGTATAATTAACGGCTTTATGGAGGAGGGATAGACATGCCGATTAAAAAGTACAAACCGACTTCCCCAGCCAGGAGACATATGACAGTTTCCACGTTTGAAGAATTGTCAAAAGTGGAACCGGAAAAGTCGCTGTTGGCTAAAAACAACAGAACGGGTGGTCGTAACAGTCAAGGAAAGATTACAGTAAGGCATCGTGGTGGCGGTGCAATGCATAAATATAGAATTATTGATTTCAAACGAAACAAGGATGGAATACCGGCAAAAGTAGCTACCATAGAATATGATCCCAACAGAAGTGCTAACATAGCGTTGTTGCATTATGTAGATGGAGAAAAACGATACATTCTTGCACCTAACAAACTAAAAGTGGGTGACAAAGTGGAGTCGGGGGAAGCAGTCGATATTCAGATTGGTAACGCAAAACCACTAAAAAGCATTCCAGTAGGAACGATTGTACACAATATAGAAATGAAACCAGGAAAAGGCGGTCAAATTGCACGTTCTGCAGGGAACTCAGCTCAATTAATGGCGAAAGAAGGCAAGTATGCACTACTGAGAATTCCTTCTGGAGAAATTCGCTACATCTTGAATGAATGTCGTGCAACTATTGGACAGGTTGGTAATATTGATCACGAAAACATTACTATTGGTAAAGCAGGAAGAAAAAGACATATGGGAATACGTCCAACAGTACGTGGATCAGTTATGAATCCAGTAGACCATCCTCATGGTGGTGGAGAAGGAAAAGCACCGATTGGCCGTCCAGGTCCATCAACTCCTTGGGGTAAACCAACACTGGGATACAAAACCAGAAAGAAAAACAAACAGTCAGACAAAATGATTGTCAGCAGACCGAAAAAGCGATAAGATACCAGACTGGTATAATAGAAAGAGTTGGTATTGAAAGGAGGAAGCTCATTGGCTAGATCAGCAAAAAAAGGACCTTTTGTACATGGGAAATTGCTTAAACAAATAGAAGAAATGAATGAGCAGGGAAGTAAAAAGGTAATTAAAACCTGGTCCAGAGCATCTACCATTTTTCCGCAAATGATAGGGCATACCATAGCGGTTCATGATGGACGCAAACATGTACCCGTTTATGTTACGGAAGATATGGTTGGACATAAACTTGGGGAATTTGCACTGACCAGAACCTATAGAGGTCATGATGACTCGGAAAAAACAACAAAGAGAAAATAATAACATTTAGGCATGTGGAAGGAGGTTGCGGCTATGGAAGCTAGAGCGATAGCCAGACATATACGTATAGCACCAAGAAAAGCTAAACTTGTAGCGGACTTGGTGAGAGGCAAACAAGTCAATGAAGCACTGGCGATTTTAAAGTTTACTCCAAAGGGCGCTTCACCGGTTATTGAGAAACTACTGCGCTCAGCTATTGCTAACGCAGAGAATAATCATAGCATGGATAAGGACGATCTTTATATTTCGGAAATATATGCGAATCAAGGACCAACAATGAAAAGGTTTCGGCCCAGAGCTCAGGGAAGGGCGACACAGATTCTAAAAAGAACGAGTCATATTGGTATTGTATTGCGCGAAAAACCAGATAAGGAGGGATAAGATGGGTCAGAAAGTTAACCCCCATGGGTTGAGAGTCGGAATTATCAAAGACTGGGATACAAAATGGTATGCTAACAAAAAAGACTTTGGTGATATTCTGATGGAAGACTGTAAAGTCCGGGAACATGTAAAGAAAAAATTGTTTACTTCCGGAATTTCTAAAATAGAGATAGAAAGAGCAGCGAATAACCGTATAAAGCTAAACATTCATACAGCGAAGCCTGGAATGGTTATTGGTAAAGGCGGACAAGGCGTAGACGAATTGCGAAAAAATGTGGAAAAAATGACAGGGAAAACCGCATTAATAAATGTTGTTGAAGTAAAAAGACCAGAAGTTGATGCTCAATTAGTAGCTGAAAACATCGCATTCTCCCTGGAGAGACGAGTTGCTTTCAGAAGAGCCATGAAACAAGCAATGCAAAGAGCTTTTCGTGCTGGAGCGAAAGGGGTTAAAGTATCTACGTCTGGGCGTTTAGGCGGAGCTGAAATGTCAAGGACTGAAGGGTACAACGAAGGTAATGTTCCTCTTCACACACTTAGAGCAGATATTGATTATGGATTTCATGAAGCAAATACTACTTACGGCAAACTAGGGGTAAAAGTTTGGATTTATAAAGGGGAAGTATTATCTACAGCGAAAGTGGCTGATGAAAAACCTCTAGAAAATCAAAAAAACAAATCCAATTAAAGATGCAATAATACAGCTAAATGCCTGAGCATCATGGTACAGGAAGGAGGAATCGTGCATGTTAATGCCCAAACGAGTAAAACGACGTCGCGTTTTCAGAGGAAAAATGAGTGGTCGTGCTAATAAAGGAAATACTATTTCATATGGTGATTACGGATTAATGTCTACAGAAGCTGCCTGGATCACCTCGAACCAAATTGAAGCAGCCCGTATTGCCATGACTCGATCCATCAAAAGAGGTGGTAAAGTCTGGATCAAAATCTTCCCACATAAACCAGTAACAAAAAAACCTGCAGAAACCAGAATGGGTGCCGGAAAAGGTTCGCCAGAATTTTGGGTAGCGGTAGTAAAACCGGGAAGAATTATGTTTGAGATTGCCGGAGTATCAGAAGAAAGAGCAAGAGAAGCAATGAGACTTGCGATGCATAAACTGCCGGTGAAATGTAAAATTGTTTCAAGAAGAGAACTTGAAGGAATAGGTGGTGAAGCTGATGAAAGCTAAAGTATTACGTGATATGTCAAGTGCAGAATTGAACCAGAAGATGGTTGATGCAAAAAGTGAGTTGTTCAACCTGCGCTTTCAGTTAGCCACAGGTCAGCTGGATAACCCCTTAAGGATCCGCCACGTGAAGAAAGACATCGCTCGTGTAAAAACTATTTTAAGACAACGTGAATTAGATCAAGGTTAATCAGTTAAACGATATCTGTGCATCCATCAAGGAAAGGAGGCCCTTATCTTGGAAAGAAATAAAAGAAAAACCCGGGTTGGATATGTAACGAGTAATAAAATGGATAAGAGTGTTGTTGTTTCGGTGAATAATATCGAATTGCATCCATTGTATGGAAAATCAATGAAACGTGTAAAGAAATACAAAGCCCATGATGAAGAAAACCAGTGCCAGATTGGCGATCGAGTTAGAATCATGGAAACCAGACCTTTGTCAAAGGACAAACGCTGGAGACTGGTTGAAATCATAGAAAAAGCTAAATAAGAGTAAATTCTGAAAGGAGGGGCCGCAATGATTCAGCAAGAGTCTAGGTTGAAAGCAGCGGACAATTCTGGTGCGAAAGAATTACAATGCATTCGTGTTCTTGGCGGTACCAGAAGAAGATATGCAAAGATCGGTGATGTCATCGTTTGTTCCGTAAAAAGCGCAACACCCGGTGGGGTTGTTAAAAAAGGTCAAGTAGTACGAGCGGTTGTAGTAAGAACAAAATCCGATTCTCGACGTAAAGACGGAACACATATTCGCTTTGATGAAAATGCAGCCGTTATTATAAAAGAGGATAAACAACCAATGGGTACTCGAATCTTCGGACCTGTTGCTCGAGAACTAAGAGAAAAAGAATTCATGAAAATAGTTTCCCTGGCACCGGAAGTATTATAACGAGGAGGTGTGCTGCATGAAGGTCAAAAAAGGAGACACGGTGATCTTAGTTTCCGGTAAAGATAAAGGTAAAACCGGAAAAATTTTGGAAGTATTTCCAAAAAAAGATCGCGTAATTGTCGAAGGAATCAATATGGTTAAAAAACATAAAAAACCTACACAAAAAGTTCAACAGGGTGGTATTGTTAATCAAGAAGCGCCTGTTCATGTATCGAATGTAATGTACTACGACAAAAAAACTGGTCAGGGGACAAAGATCGGATATAAAGTACTGGATACAAAAGAAAAAGTACGTGTAAGTAGAAAAACCGGAGAAGTCATTGACTAATAATCCGCTGAAAGGAGGTGCCACCGGTAATGGCAAGATTGAAAGAAACATATCTAAATGACGTGACGAAATCGATGATGGAAACATTTAATTATAAATCTGTAATGGAAGTGCCTAAACTAGAAAAGATTATCGTTAACATGGGTATCGGCGATGCGAAAGATAATGCTAAATCCTTAGAAGCAGCAGTTGGCGAGTTGACAATGATTGTTGGTCAAAAACCTGTGATTACAAGAGCAAAAAAATCTGTTTCTAACTTTAAGGTGCGTGAAGGAATGCCGGTTGGAGCAAAAGTAACCTTAAGAGGAAAAAAAATGTACGAATTTGCTGACCGACTGCTAAACGTTGCTCTTCCACGTGTTAGGGATTTTCGTGGGGTTAGTGCAAAAGCCTTTGATGGTCGAGGGAATTATTCTTTAGGGATTAAAGAACAGTTAATCTTCCCGGAAATCGAATATGATAAAGTTGAAAAAGTAAGAGGGATGGATATAATATTTGTAACAACAGCGAAGACGGATGAAGAGTCTCGCGAATTATTGAAATTGATGGGAATGCCGTTTGAAAAGTAAGAAGTAAAGGAGGCGCAGGCCAGTGGCAAAAAAATCACTGATAGTAAAGCAACAGCGAAAGCCTAAGTTTTCCACACAGGCGTATAGTCGATGCAAGCGTTGTGGAAGACCTCATGCATATTTAAGAAAGTTTGGCATTTGTCGAATTTGTTTTAGAGAACTGGCATATAAAGGACAAATACCAGGGGTTAGAAAAGCCAGCTGGTAGATTCGGAAGGAGGGAAACGCCATGACAATGACTGATCCATTGGCAGATATGCTGACACGTATCAGAAATGCGAGTGCTGTAAAGCATGAATCGGTTGATGTTCCTGCATCAAACATAAAGAAAGAAATTGCGCGATTACTGTTGGAAGAAGGCTTCATTAAGAGTTATGATGCTATCGAAGACGGGAAACAGGGACTGATTCGGATTCAGTTAAAATATGGAAAGAACGAAGAAAAGGTTATTTCAGGGATTAAAAGAATCTCTAAACCAGGATTACGTGTATATGCTAATAAAGATGATGTGCCAAGAGTTCTTGGTGGTTTAGGAGTAGCTATTATCTCCACTTCAAAAGGACTGGCAACAGATAAGCAGGCACGAGAAGCTGGTGTAGGTGGAGAAGTAATCGCTTACGTTTGGTAAGAAATGTTAGATACAAGGAGGTGGAACCATGTCTAGAATCGGTAAAAAAGCTATTCAACTGCCGCAAGAAGTAAATGTGACAGTTGATGATAATAATTATGTAACGGTGAAAGGTCCACTAGGAACGCTTAGTGAACAAATCAATAAAGATATGATTATTTCTCGAGAAGAAGATGAAATTCTTATCAAAAGACCTTCTGACAATAAAAAGCATAAATCTTTACATGGACTAACTCGTTCGCTAATCGCCAATATGGTACACGGCGTAACGAAAGGTTATGAAAAGAAACTGGAAATTGTCGGGGTAGGATATAGAGCTGTTAAGCAGGGGAATCAAATTGTTCTCAGTCTTGGATATTCCCACACCATCGAACTTACAGCACCGGAAGGAATTACAATAGAAGCACCAACGCAAACAGAAGTAGTGGTTAAGGGTATTGATAAGCAACGAGTAGGTAATTATGCAGCGAAAATAAGAGCGTATCGCAAGCCTGAACCATATAAAGGAAAAGGTGTTCGCTATGCCGGCGAATATATAAGACGTAAAGAAGGAAAAACAGGTAAATAGTGTAATGAAAGGGGTGTCAAAAGTTGCTCAAAAAGCCCAGCAAAAATAGTCTGAGATTAAAACGACACAAAAGACTACGTAATAAAGTGAGTGGTACGCCACAGCGACCAAGATTAAATGTTTATAGAAGCTTAAACAATATTTATGCACAAGTTATTGATGACATTAACGGAAAAACACTGGTTGCTGCTTCATCCTTAGAAAAAGAAGTGAAAGATCAGGTTAAATCCTGTGCATCAAAAGAAGCGTCAGCTCTTGTTGGTAAAATTGTTGCACAGAGAGCTGTGGAACAGGGAATAACAGAAGTAACTTTCGATCGTGGTGGGTACATTTACCATGGACGTGTTAAATCATTGGCAGATAGTGCCAGAGAAGCCGGATTGAAGTTTTAGGGAGACTGGTATTATTAAAGAAGGAGGGTAATTAATGCAGAAGGACCGAATCGACGCTTCACAACTTGACATCAAAGAGCAGGTTGTTGATATACGACGTGTCACCAAGGTAGTAAAAGGTGGACGCAACTTTCGATTTGCAGCTATTGTCGTTGTTGGAGACGAAAATGGACATGTAGGAATAGGATCTGGAAAAGCAATGGAGATTCCAGATGCAATTCGAAAAGGAATAGATGATGCTAAAAAGAATATGATTCAAGTTCCAACAAAAGGAACTACGATACCTCATGAAGTGCGAGGACATTTCGGAGCTGGTAAAGTACTAATTATGCCGGCTGTTGAAGGTACTGGTATCATTGCGGGTGGACCAGTACGTTCTGTTTTGGAACTGGCTGGACTTAAAGATGTAAGAGCTAAATCGCTAGGTTCTAACAACTCAAGAAACATGGTCAATGCAACAATGGCGGGATTGAAAGAACTAAAAAGAGCGGATGAAGTTGCTCGCCTGCGGGGAAAATCCGTGGAAGAAATTTTGGGTTAGGAGTGAACTGTTATGGCAACAATAAAAATCAAGTTGACTAAAAGCCTGATCGGAAGACTTCCCAAGCAGCGTAAAACGGCAGAGGCCCTGGGATTGAAAAAAATCGGACAGGTAGTAGAAAAAGAAAACAATCCTTCTATCATGGGTATGGTTGAAACTGTAAAACACATGGTAGAAGTAGAAGAAGCTTAATAACAGGAGGTGGGAACATGAAACTGCATGAACTGAAACCAGCAGCGGGCGCTGTAACAAAGCCTAAACGCAAAGGAAGAGGTACAGGATCTGGCTTGGGCAAAAGCGCCGGTCGTGGTGGGGACGGACAACGTTCAAGAAGCGGCGGTGGTGTTAGACCTGGTTTTGAAGGTGGACAAATGCCTCTAGCTCGTCGCATTCCCAAACGAGGGTTTACTAATATCTTCAAAAAGCAGTATAACTTGATCAACATTGATGATTTGAATGTTTTTGATGATAACACAGAAATAACGGCAGAGTTGTTAAAAGAAAAAGGACTCATTAAAAAGATTGAAAAAAATGGGTTGAAAATTTTAGGCGATGGAGAACTTACTAAAAAATTAACTGTCAAAGCTACAAAGTTTACAAAATCTGCAGCAGATAAAATAGAAAGTGCCGGCGGAAAGGCAGAGGTGATTTAATTGCTTGAAACCCTGAGAAATGCCTGGAAAATCCCAGACCTGCGAAAGAAAATGACATTTACAATGCTGATGTTAATGATTTTCCGACTCGGGGCCGTTATTCCGGTACCGGGAGTTAACATTGACTATGTTAGGAACATTGTTGAAAACGCAGGTCTCTTATCCATGTTTGACATGTTCTCTGGTGGCGCTTTTGGGAATATGACGATTTTTGCACTTAGTATTACGCCTTATATCACAGCGTCCATTATTATGCAACTTTTGACGATTGCTATTCCAGCTTTGGAAGAATTATCGAAGGAAGGCGAAGAAGGGCGAAAAAAAATTGCACAATATATCCGATATGGAACAGTGATTTTAGCTTTCATACAAGCTACTGGCATCAGTGTGGGCTTGTTTAGAGGAGCTTTAATTCAAAGAGATACATTTAGTATTATTGTTGTTGTTTTAACATTAACAGCTGGTACAGCTTTCTTGATGTGGCTGGGTGAACAAATAACTGAGCATGGTATTGGTAATGGGATCTCTCTCCTTATTTTTGCAGGAATTGTTTCCGGGATACCAGATGGCTTATATAGAACCTTCATGCTGACTAGCCAAGGAGAAATTCATATTATTTCTCTTGTCATATTTGCTGTTATTGCTCTATTGATTGTAGCTGGTGTTGTTGCTATTCAGGAAGGTCAGCGAAGAATACCAGTGCAATATGCAAAAAGAGTGGTAGGCAGAAAAATGTATGGGGGGCAAAGCACGCATATTCCGTTAAAGGTGAACCAAGCAGGAGTTATACCAGTAATATTTGCAATGTCGATTTTGGCATTTCCTCAAACAATAGCCTTCTTTGTCGGAGAAACTAGCGGGTTTGCCAGATTTGTTGAAAGATGGCTTTCGCCTGCAGGGAGTCCTGGTGTTTACGTATATGCGATATTGACAGCGACACTAATTATATTCTTTACGTATTTTTATACAGCTGTGACTTTTAACCCTGTTGAAATTGCTTCTAATATGAAGAAAAATGGTGGTTTTATACCGGGGATAAGACCTGGAAAACCAACGTCAGACTATTTAGGTAAAGTACTCAATAGAATCACCTTAGCAGGTGCTGTATTCTTAGCCTTTATTGCGATGATGCCAATGATTGTTTTGAATCTGACAGGTATGCCTGTTGCTTTTGGAGGAACAGCATTACTAATCGTTGTAGGGGTAGCCTTGGAAACAGTAAAACAAATTGAATCACAAATGATGATGAGGCACTATCAAGGATTCCTTAAGTAAAAAGCATCTCTAATCATAATGGAAACCAAAATGGTATGACAGGACCTTGGACAGGAGATGATACGATGAGAATAATTTTGCTAGGACCGCCAAATGCAGGAAAAGGGACACAAGCAAAAAAAATGGTGAAAGACCTTGGAATTCCTCAAATCTCAACAGGTGATATTTTTAGAAAAAACATTAAAGAAGGAACGCCCCTTGGAGTAAAAGCAAAAAACTACTTGGATGAAGGGCTCTTAGTACCAGATGAACTAGTTGTTGAGATTATAAAAGATCGTTTGAACCAAGAGGATTGCAAGGATGGATTTTTGCTAGATGGCTTTCCAAGGACAGTTGTTCAAGCTGAGGCGTTGGACAACTATCTGGATAGTCACGGTTTGAATTTAGACTTAGTTCTGAATATACATGTTGAAAAAGATGTTCTAATTGAAAGGGCCGTTGGCCGGCGTGTGTGCAAAAGCTGTGGAGCAACGTATCATATTGAATTTCAACCAGTGAAGGTCGCTGGTGTCTGTGATGCGTGCGGTGGTGAAGTTGCTCAAAGAGACGACGACAAAAGAGAGACTGCTGAAAAACGAATTAAAGTGTATTTTGATGAGACAGAGCCATTGATTGAATACTATGAATTGAAAAACTTGCTAATGACAATTGATGGTGAGAAAGCTATAGAGATCGTTACCCATAGCATCATGATGGCAGTAAAGGAAATTTCTAAATGATTTTTACACGTTCTGAACAAGAATTAATCCGAATGAGACGAGCAGGAGTCATTGTGGGTGAAGTCCACGAATTAATGAAACAACATGTGAGACCGGGGATCACTACCAGGGAACTGGATGAAATAGCTGAGGATCATATCAGGAATAGTGGGGCTGAGCCAGCATTTAAGGGGTATGGCGGCTTTCCGGCATCTATTTGTAGCTCCATTAATCATCAAGTAGTCCATGGAATACCTGGAAATGTTAAACTGACAGACGGTGATATTATAAGCATAGATACTGGTGCTCAGTTGGAAGGCTACTTTTCTGATGCAGCTAAAACCTACCCTGTTGGCAACATAAGCTCCGATGCTCAAAACCTCATTGACGTAACACGGCAAAGTTTCTATGAAGGACTAAAGTATGTACGAGAAGGTTGTCGATTGTCAGATATCTCCCATGCAATACAAACCTATGCTGAAAGTTACGGTTTTTCAGTCGTTAGAAATTATGTAGGACATGGGATTGGAACGGCTATGCATGAAGAACCTCAGATACCGAACTTTGGCTTACCTGGAAAAGGACCCAGGTTAAGAAAAGGCATGGTGTTGGCGATAGAACCGATGATCAATGCCGGTAGTTACAACGTACATGTCTTGCCTGATGGATGGACGGTTGTAACCGATGACGGTTCACTGTCAGCTCATTATGAGCATACCGTGGCCGTAACAGAAAATTTGCCGGAAATTTTAACAGGTTGTTGATAAGAGGTGAAACTGTGAAACAGCAGCAAGTAAGAGTGGGGCAAGTAGTACAGTCTAAAAAAGGTCGTGATCATGGACGGTATTTCGTCATTATTGATGTTTTAGATCCCGATTACGTATTGCTTGTTGATGGAAAACTTAGAAGACTTGATAAGCCTAAGAAAAAAAAGGTGAAACATTTTAAGGTCAGCAACCATATCTCGGAAGAAATTAAATGCAGAGTCGAGTCTGACAGTAAGTTAACTAATGCTTTAGTGAGAAAAGAAATAGAAAAGTTAATCGGCAATGAGATAGAGTAAGGAGGGTGAATGGTTGCATGTCAAAAAAAGATGTTATTGAAGTGGAAGGTACTGTTAAAGAAGCCTTACCAAATGCAATGTTTGTTGTACAGTTAGAAAATGGACATGAGATTTTGGCTCATATTTCTGGCAAACTGAGAATGCACTTTATCAGAATTTTACCGGGAGACCAAGTGACAGTGGAACTGTCTCCCTACGACCTAAAGCGTGGACGAATCACCTGGCGTAAAAAATAAGATCCTGCCACGTGTATGTAATGAATTAAGGAGGGGTTGTTTTGAAAGTACGAGCTTCCGTAAAACCAATGTGCGAAAAATGTCAGGTGATCCGAAGAAGCGGTAAAGTGATGGTCATCTGCCAAAACACAAAACACAAGCAAAAGCAAGGATAATAAGGATTTTCAGGGTGCGGCTGAATCAGTAATCCTGATTCCCTGTAAATAGAAACTGGACGCTAGGTCCTTTGAAATCGATGTGAATTTTACTATGATTAAAGAAAGCAGGAGGTGTATTGTTTAATGGCAAGAATTGCTGGTGTGGATTTACCCAGAGATAAACGTGTTGAAGTGGGACTAACCTATATTTTTGGTATAGGAAGAACAAAGTCAAATGAAATTTTGACAAATACTGGTATCAATCCTGACACAAGAATAAAAGATCTGACAGAAGAAGAAATCAACTCTTTGAGAAAGAAAATTGATGCTGACTATACAGTTGAAGGTGATCTTCGAAGAGAAGTTTCACTGAATATTAAAAGACTGAAAGAAATTCGTTGCTATCGAGGAATTAGACATATTAAAGGACTTCCGCTACATGGTCAAAAAACAAAAACCAATGCAAGAACATGTAAAGGTCCGAAAAGAACCGTTGGACGCAAGAAAAAATAGGGTGTAAGGAGGGAAGATTGAATGGCGAAAGCAGTTAGAAAAAAGACTTCAAGAAGAAGAAAAGAAAAGAAGAATATAGAACGTGGTCAGGCGCATATCCAGTCCACTTTTAATAACTCGATTATTACGCTTACAGATACTAGTGGTAACACTTTAGCCTGGGCTAGCTCTGGTCAGCTTGGATTTAAAGGTTCCAGAAAGTCAACTCCTTATGCAGCACAAATGGCAGCTGAAGCGGCTGCAAAAACAGCTATGGAGCATGGATTGAAAACGGTAGAAGTATTTGTTCGTGGGCCAGGATCAGGAAGAGAAGCGGCAATTCGATCCTTACAGGCAGCTGGACTGGAAGTAAGTATGATTAAGGACGAAACTCCAATTCCACATAATGGTTGCCGTCCACCTAAAAGAAGACGTGTATAGATTATAATCAAGGAGGTGTATTCATTAAATGGCAAGATATACAGCAGCGGTATGCAGATTATGCCGCAGAGAAGGTATGAAATTATACTTAAAAGGCGATCGATGCTATACAGATAAATGTGCGATCAATAAACGTAATATGGCTCCGGGCCAGCATGGTACCAGTCGTAAAAAACTATCAAACTATGGAATTCAACTTAGAGAAAAACAAAAAGCAAAAAGATTTTACGGAGTGTTGGAAACTCAATTCCGGAACTACTTTGAAATGGCCGATCATCAAAAAGGAATTACTGGTGAAAATTTGCTAAGAATTCTTGAATCAAGGTTAGATAATGTAGTATACCGTATGGGCCTTGCAGCTTCAAGAGCTCAGGCGAGACAATTAGTAGTCCATGGCCATTTTATGGTTAATGGAAGAAAAGTTGATATTCCGTCTTACCTTGTAAAAGTCGGTGATGAAATTATTGTTTCAGAAAGATCCAAAGGCCTTCCTAAATTCAAGGCACAGATTGAAGAAGCAAAAGGAAACGCTCCGGAATGGTTATCAGTAGACGTTGAAAACCTTCGCGGAAAAGTGGTTTCTATGCCAAGTCGAGAAGATATTGACCTGCCTATTTCAGAAAACCTTATTGTGGAGCTTTACTCCAAATAATTGAAATACAGGACATGATTGCCCTCAACGGTAATAAGGAAACCCGGGGAATCCAAAGGAGGGTCTTATTCGAATGATCGAAATGGAAAAACCGAAAATAGAAATGCTGGAATTGGATGAAAATCAGAAATATGGCAAGTTTGTCATTGAGCCACTGGAAAGAGGATATGGTACTACTTTGGGTAATTCCATGAGAAGAATTATGTTATCTTCACTTCCTGGTGCGGCTGTCACCTCTGTTCATATTGAAGGAATTCTTCATGAGTATGACAATGTAGAAGGTGTTAAAGAAGATGTTACAGAAATTATTCTGAATATCAAAGACCTATCGATCAAAGTCCATGGAAATGAAGAAAAAACTCTTCGTATTGAAGCAGAGGGGGAAGGCGCCATTAATGCTGGCGATATCATTGCTGATGCAGATGTGGAAATTCTAAACCCTGAGATGCATATTGCTACTCTTGCAGAAGGTGCGCGTTTAAATATGGAGATGAATGTATCGCAAGGCAGGGGTTATGTAACGGCAGAAAACAACAAAACTCCGGGAATGCCGATTGGTGTTATACCGGTGGACTCTATATTTACCCCGGTAAAAAAAGTAAGCTACACGGTAAGTAATACTCGTGTGGGACAGATGACGGATTATGATAAGCTGGTGATTGAAGTGCACACTAATGCTAGCATAACACCAGAAGAATCGCTTTCGCTTTCGGCTAAAGTGATGACAGAACATCTTAATCTTTTTATTAATTTGACGGATCATGTAAATGATGTGGAAATAATGGTACAAAAAGAGGACGATGAAAAAGAAAAAGTCCTTGAAATGACCATTGAAGAACTTGATTTATCTGTTCGTTCATACAACTGTTTAAAGCGTGCCGGGATTAATACAGTAGAGGAATTAGCTGAAAAGAACGAAGAAGAAATGATGAAAGTTCGTAATCTAGGGAAAAAATCGCTGGAAGAAGTACAGAAAAAACTGATAGCGCTTGGATTGTCATTAAGAGATAAAGAAGAAGTATAACCAGCCTTATGATAGATAGCTATCATTAGCAAAGGAGGGAAATCCGATGGCAACATATAGAAAACTTGGAAGAAATAGTGGACACCGGGACTTAATGCTAAGAAACCTGGTTACAAGTTTGCTTAAGCATGGCAAGATACAAACTAGCATTACAAGAGCGAAAGAAACAAGAAGATTAGCAGAAAAAATGATTACTCTTGGAAAAAAAGGGGATCTTCATGCTCGTAGAAAAGCATTAGCCTATATAACAGAAGAAACTGTTGTAAAATCACTTTTCGATGATATAGCACCCAAATACCAGGAAAGAAACGGTGGTTACACCCGCATCCTGAAGCTTGGCAATAGAAAAGGTGACGGAACTGAAATGGTAATGATTGAAATGGTTTAATAGCCAATCTCGGGATTAAGTTGAAATGCTTAGTCCCTATTTTTTATTTTAGGATTAGTAACATTGAAACCTTAAGGGGTATTAATTTATGGAAAAAGAGCTTATGATGAATGTAGAAGGTGTAACATTTTTTTATAAAGGGCAGGACACGCAGTTGCTAGCCTTAGATCATATCAATTTATCCATTTCTGAAGGGGAGCATGTTGTCATCATAGGGCATAATGGCTCGGGAAAATCAACTCTGGCAAAACAAATGAATGCTCTTTTGTTGCCAGATCAAGGAACAGTAATGATTAAAGCCATGGATACACAGGACGAAAGTCAGCTGTGGAAAATAAGGCAAACAGCGGGGATGGTATTTCAAAATCCGGACAACCAAATTGTTGCGACAATTGTTGAGGAAGACGTTGCCTTTGGCCCTGAAAACCTGGGAGTTGATCCGCCAGGTATTAGAAAAAGAGTTGATGAATCCTTAAAGGCTGTAGATATGATGGATTTTGCTGCAAAAGCTCCTCATTTACTTTCAGGTGGGCAAAAACAACGCATAGCCATTGCCGGGGTTATTGCGATGAAGCCAAATTGTATTATTTTTGACGAGCCTACAGCTATGTTAGATCCATCTGGTCGGAAAGAAGTTATTAACACAATGAAAAAACTTAATCGAGAAGAAGGAATTACGATTATTCACATCACTCACTTTATGGAAGAAGCTGTTGATGCCGGAAGAATTATTGTCATGGAAGAAGGAAAACGAGTGATGGAAGGAGTACCTAAAGAAATATTTGCACAGGTCGACAAGCTGAAAATGTTAGGCCTAGATGTTCCGCAAATGACTGAATTAGCCCATGAACTGTCTAAATCAGGGATCGATGTGGATAAAAATATATTGACTGTTGAAGAGATGGTGGAGACATTATGTCGATTAAAATTGAAAACGTAAATCATATCTATAACCCGGGAAGTCCATTCCAAGCTAACGCTCTGTCAAATATTAACCTTGAAATCAAAAAAGGTGAGTTTGTTGGTCTGATAGGCCACACGGGGTCTGGGAAATCTACGTTAGTACAACACTTAAATGGGCTTTTAAGACCTACTTCTGGAAGTATTTGGATTGATGACCAGGATATTACAGCTTCTGGGGTGAAAATGAAAGATATTAGAAAAAAAGTAGGATTAGTATTTCAGTATCCCGAACATCAACTGTTTGAAGAAAGTGTTTATAAAGACATTGCCTTTGGACCGATAAATCTTGGATTAGCAAGTGAAGAAATAAATGATCGAGTGAAGGAAGCGATGGCGTTAGTCAATCTATCCTTTGAAGATTTGAAAGACAGATCTCCCTTTGATTTAAGTGGTGGACAGCGAAGAAGAGTGGCTGTTGCAGGGGTTTTAGCCATGAAACCAGAAATACTAATATTAGATGAACCTACAGCTAGTTTAGATCCCAGAGGGAGAGACGAAATTCTGGATCAAATACAGTTACTTCACCAAGAGTATCAACAAACAGTTATTCTTGTTTCTCATAGCATGGAGGATGTTGGACGCTTAGTGGAAAGAATTATCGTAATGGATCAAGGAGAGATTGCTCTTATTGGGAAACCGGGAGATATCTTTGCTCAATCAGAGAAACTAGAAAAGATGAGCCTAGGAGTGCCACAGATTTCAATGCTGATGAAAAGATTGAACCAAGAAGGACATCAGCTACCAGAAGAACTGTTTACGGTAGAGGATGCAAAAATGGCTATTTTGAAATGGTTGAGGAGAAAAGATCATGCTTAAAGACATTACGATAGGACAACATTACCCAACAGGATCTGTTATACATCAATTAGATCCAAGAACGAAAATAATGGGAACCTTTGCTTTTATGGCAGGGTTATTTCTAATACAATCATTTTCAGCCTATATAGCGGTTATTTTGCTTCTTGGAACCGTTATTTTAACATCACAAATCCCTTTCAACTATGTTCTAAAGGGATTAAGGCCATTGATGGTACTTATTTTTGTGACTTTTTTTATTAATCTTTTTATGACAAGAGGAGAAGCTATCTTAGGAATAGGACCACTAACCATCACAAGAGAAGGGCTTAACCAAGGGGTTTTTATGGCTATGCGGTTAATTTTCCTTATCGTTGGAACCTCTTTGTTAACCTTAACCACTTCGCCAATTACCTTGACAGATGGAATTGAGCATCTATTAAATCCACTGAGGAGGATAGGTGTTCCCGCTCATGAATTAGCTATGATGATGACGATTGCGTTGCGGTTTATACCAACTCTCTTGGAAGAAACAGACAAGATCATGAAAGCTCAAATAGCTCGAGGTGCAGATTTTGAAAGCGGCAATTTGATGAACCGGGCAAAAAGTTTGGTGCCTTTATTAGTACCTCTGTTTATTAGTTCTTTTCGGCGAGCGGATGATTTAGCGATGGCGATGGAAGCTAGATGTTATCGGGGTGGAGAAAATCGTACTCGTCTAAAAGCTCTAAGTTGGAAAAAACGAGATGCGTTAGCGCTAATGGTAATAGGAGGATATTTTATATTAATGCTTTTATTGCGTTATATGGGATAGTTGAGGTGTTCGCAAGGTGAGAAATCTAAAAATGACAATCGAGTACGATGGCACTAATTATTGCGGATGGCAAATCCAGAAAAATGGCAATAGTATTCAATCAGAGATCAACAATGCCCTTAATACTTTGACGGGGCAGAATGTGACCATAAATGGAGCTGGCAGAACAGATGCAAAAGTCCATGCTTTAGGACAGACTGCAAATTTTCATATTAGTTGCAGCATACCTACAGAAAAGTTTTCAGCCGCCTTAAACAGTAAATTACCAAAAGACATTGTTGTAACCAAAACAATTGAAGTGCCAAAGGATTTTCATGCGAGGTTTAGCGCTATTGGCAAACAGTACGAGTATAAGATTTACAACCACTTCTGTCGAAGCGCTATTAAGCATAACTATGTATGGTATTTTCCGTCAACTCTAGATATTGAACGGATGAAAGACGCATTACAATCTGTGGTAGGCACTCATGATTTTTCTCAGTTTATGGCAAGCGGAAGCGATGTGAAAGAGACAGTGCGCACCATTACACGTGCTGAAATACTTAGTAATGCAGAAGGAAAAGAGATATCTGTTATTTTTGAAGGTGACGGTTTTTTATATAAGATGGTACGCATGCTAGTAGCAGCAATAATAAAAATCGGGGTTTATAAGTCATCAAAAGAAGAGCTGGAAGCCAGGCTTTTCTCACAGCAACATTGCCAAAATAAATGGACAGCACCACCGGAAGGTTTGTTTCTCAATGAAGTGTATTACGATAAAAAAAATATGCATTGTTGATAAAATAGTATTGACACATTTGGAACAATAAGATAATATGTTAGAGTGTGTCTTGCTGATCCCGCCCCGGGTCAAAGATACCTTTATGAAATTATATAGGACAAGAATCATTTAGAGGATAGAATCGCAATTGTTCTTGCAATAAGGAGGTAATAAAATGAAATCATATATGGCTAAGCCAAAAGAGGTTGAGCGTAAATGGTATGTCGTAGATGCTGAAGGCAAAACTCTTGGTCGTCTTTCAACACAAATTGCCATGGTTTTGATGGGAAAGCACAAACCAGAGTATACTAGTCACATTGATACAGGCGATTACGTTATCGTAATAAACGCTGAAAAGGTAACATTGACCGGTAAAAAACTGGATCAGAAATTCCACGTTCGACACACAGGCTACCCAGGTGGTCAAAGAAAAGTATCATTGAGAAACGTACTTGACAAGCATCCTGAACGAGTGATAGAGCATTCTGTGAAGGGGATGCTTCCTAAGAACCGATTAGGTCGTCAAATGTATAAAAAGCTTAAAGTTTATGCCGGCAGTGAGCATGCACATCAGGCTCAGCAACCTGAAGCCTTGGAAGTGTAGAGACTTTTTTCAGAAAGGAGTTTTCGAAAGATGAGTAATGTAGTCTATTGGGGAACCGGACGACGAAAGACATCTGTTGCACGAGTTCGATTAGTACCTGGCGATGGTAGAATTATTATTAATGATAAAGATATCAATGAATATCTAAATTACGAAACGTTAAGAGAGCAAGTTAGAAGCCCGCTTGAAAAAACAAACACACTTAATAAGTACGATGTATTGGCTAGAGTGCATGGTGGCGGTTTTACAGGCCAATCCGGTGCACTAAGACACGGAATTGCCCGTGCGCTTGTGAAAGCTGATGGCGAATTGAAAGACACACTAAAAAAAGCAGGATATCTTACAAGAGATGCTCGTATGGTTGAGCGGAAAAAATACGGTCTTAAAAAAGCTCGTAGAGCTCCACAATTCTCGAAAAGATAATAAAAAAAACACTGGAAGCCCTCAAATTGTTGAAATTGGGGGCTTCTTATTTTATGAAAAGCTGTGAAAACCCACAAAAAAACCGTAACAACTAACATACAACTAACATGTAACTAACAAATCTAAATCTTATTAATTTCAATAATCAGTTCTCGAATATCTTTATGTGTGTAAACCTTATCAGTAATATCTTTACTGGCATGGCCCATGATTCTTTTGATACAAACCTTGTTTGCACCGGCAGAATCCATCAGACTGGCAAAGGTGTGCCGGCAATCATGAGGGCGATGACTCAGTTGCAGCTGCTCCATGACTCTCTTCCATTTTTCCTCGTAAAAATTCCAATAACGCATCTGCTCTCCCTTGTGGTTGGCAATAAAGAATTCATTTTCAGAGGACATTCTTTTCTCTATTAAGGGAACAATTTTTTCGTTTAGAGGAATCACCCTGTCCATGCTGTTTTCATTTTTAATTCCACCACGAAGATATCGTTCTTCCAGGTTAATGTCTTGATTTTTTATTGTAATCAGCTCTCCAGGTCGCATACCAGTATAAATCATAATAAGTATCGCATCAATATAATCCATCCGTTCAACATGATCCCACAGTAAATTAATTTCTTTCCCTGTAAATACTTCTCTCTTTTTGCCGATATCCTTTCTTCCTAAATCAACGAATTTTGAATAATCTCTGACATCAATATCGTTTTTAAGGGCATAAGCATACATTTGGTTAAACAAAACCTTAATTTTTTTCTTTGTGCCCCAGCCCTTGTCACAATTATCAATAACAGACTGAAGATGTGCGTGTTTAACATCAACAAATCTCATCTGATGCAGCTTTTCTGACTTTTTAAATGCTGCAGTATACCCCAGTTGATTACTCCTCGAAATCTTATCAAATTTTTCGTTTTTAAGCCTTTCGAATAATTCTTCAAAGGTCACAGTGGAAGCTTCTACGGAGTACGGGTTTTTATTATAATCAGAAAGGGCTGTAAGTGCTTCCTGACGTGTTTTATAATATCCGATGGTCTGACATACCTGTTCGCCTTCATCAGTCCATCCTGTTGTTTTTCTGGCGATCCATGGCCGTCTTCTATTTCCGCTTAATTTGTAAACTGTTCCATATCCATTTGGCAATCTCATTTTGTTTCTCCTTTCTTGGTCAGTGATGAAAATGTGTAATCATTTGCGTGATCTAAATAAGCGACCGACAAAACAATACTCAAAGTAAAACCCCGATATGCAAATGTATGTTCGATAATAATGTGAAAGAAAAAGCTGCCGAGGCAGCAATTGAGCACCGCGTGATAATACACACCATAATCTGTTGGAAGCTTTGAAATTATGATTTAAGAATTTTTTATAAAGATTAACTAATGCTCATCATAAAAATTACAAGCTTCAACTAAATTGCAACATATTTTTTTTCTCTCATCATCTGAGTTTAATGAATACTAATCAGGTTCACTAGTTTTATTCTTTGTAAAATAAGAGCTGTATAGAATTTGTTGGAACTAGAATTGGCTGTTCAAGTGATTTTGGCAATAATAAAGTGAAATCTTTTTCTACTTCAAAAGCATAAGCTTCGATCAGATTTCTCTTAAATAAATGCGGAAAAGAATCTTGAGCCGAAGTGCATTTTATTTGGCATAAAGGAAGGCTCATGATTTTTATGATTCCTAAAACAGCACCTATTACATACAAAACTAGTAACGTAGTAACCACTGCATAGAATAATGCAAAATGGAAATATAAATTATTTTGGTCCTCGTTGGAGGTTGATAAAACCTCTTGTATAAATTGTAGATTTAGTAAAGTAGTAAAGAAAGAAAGAGAAATTAAACAAATAACAGACAAACATACAATAGAAATTTTTATCTTGTCCGACATTTTTAGTGAAAAATAGAAAAAACGTTTCATTGTTTTGTGCGTAATAGTTACTACATTGAGAATTGCGAAGAGAAAAGCTAACAGAATTGTAAGAAATGAAAAATAAAATGGTTTTAAAAGGATATCAGAGTAATTGAATTTATAAATAATACAAAACGCAAGCAAGGATGGAGTTAGAAAAATTATTAACGGTGACAAGCCTCTAGTGTGGGGTCTATAGAGGGACCAGAATGACAGGCTGTTATTCCAAATATTTGAAGTAGCGACAACAGCTAATACAAAAAACATGAGAACAGTTGGGACAAGTTCTAATAAAGCACTCATTTTAAACATCCTTTCGAAAGTTAGATATTTTGGTCTGTGATTTACAAACTGCTGTAGTCTTTTTCTAGTTAGACTTATCAAGTTAATGCTATCATCATATTTTTTTGATCCAGATGCTCTTTATCGGCGGCCAGAGCAAAAAATTCATCGGTGGTCTGGAAAACAAACATTCCAGATGTTTATCATTAGCGGAGTTTGTATTGATAAAATGTGCAAATCATGGTAAATTTTAGTTACTAGTGGGAGATGCGAATCTCCTCGTGGCTCGCAGTTTGGTAAATGGGAAAGCTCTATGCAGGAATGATAGTTTTTTTGTTGTCGAACTCGAGACGAATTTTTAAAGTCTTTTCCAATATGACAGAGAGTTTCAATGGGTCGAATATAACACAAGATTGTTTTGACATGCTAAGGGAGGAATAGTAGTATTTAATTAGGTGCGCAAAATATTTAATGAACAATGAGGTGTGCAATGAGACTATCACGGCGTATTGATAATATTATAGTAGATATTGATAACTTTGGAAGGCGTCATGTTCTTGTGTTGATTCCGGTAACTTGTTTAATCATAGTTGTCTTACTTTCTGGTAGGTTTGAGCTTTCAAGCCATAACATTTCTAATATCGTTAACGTCTCTGGAGTTTTAGCAGGTTTTCTTTTCTCGGTACATAGTATTATGTTGTCATTTCCTGATGAAAAAAATTTTGTGCAGCACCTTAAGAAGTCTGGCTACATAAAAATCATCTTTAGGTGTATTTTTACTGGCGAAATGTTTCTTTTTGCAACTTTGTTAATAGGCATTTTTATTCCGAACAAAAACCTGCTTTTATTCACATTCTTAAGTGGGCTAATCTGCGCTATTGTATCAGCAATTTACCTATATAGAATTTCTATCATGGTAAGCAATTCGAAATAATTCATCCTTGAGAGCTTTTTTTATTAAATTTTCATTTTCGTACATATCGTCGGTAAGTTCGATAGCTATTCTTTTTGTTAAACTTTTTTCAATTAGATCAACTGTCTGTGTTATCGGATTATCCTCTAATGTTCCTTTTAACAATAGATTACTGAATTCTGATTCAAGCTCAGGGTTGTCAGCAAGTTGTAAAAGTAATTCCCTGCTGGCGGAATCCTTAACTATATCAAGGTGCACTGATACTTTTTCTAGATCGCCTTGAGAAAAGCTGAAAATATCCTTAAGCTTTGGTGGTGTATCGTTGTATCCTGAGAATGCATAAGTGTATGAGACAGAAAATAGTTTTTTGAAGTTACGCAATGTCGCAGAGATATCATCTATCTTTATTGGTACTAATTTGAACTCATTGATTTCGCAGTGTTCATCAATCAAAAGACTCCTGAAGTGCGATGCTAGTTTTGGTGCGCTACTATTAGAAAGAATGCTGGTTTTGCCAATATCGTGGTTTATATAAAAGTATGTAAAATCTTCTAACAGTTGCTGAAACACTTCAGGACGAATTTTTTCGTTTCGATTTTCCCTATTTCTAAACCGTCTTAAATTACTTTTGCTAATCTCTCCCAATTTTCCAATGTTTCCAAACACTTCTTGTTCAGAAATACTCAAAATTTCGATAACGACGCGTGAGTTGATTTCATATGTTTTTTCAATTTTTAAAGATTCCAAGAGTATTTTCCCAAAGCTTCCTCTTGATTTAAGAATCATTGGTTGGATCTCATAGATAGTCTTATAAAAATAAACTGTTCTTTCGATAAGGCACACCTCCATGAAAGAATATAAAGAAATCCTTAGGTTCGGCTCATTCCTTATGGTGGGGAGACGTACTGCCAAGGATTGTCGTTAATGAGTTGATTACAATCATATTATACAAGCCCATGGCATGCAATACAATGATATAATAACACTTGTTTACCGAAGGCCTTCACTCCTAACTGTGTACACTCGTTTCCGGTTATGGACGGCAGAGAAGTAAGGGCTTTTTGATGAGGCCTTAGCCCAATATCCAGCCCCTTTAATACTGATACATTGTTGACGGTATGCTGTTTCATTGCGAGTGATCCTGCTATGCCAATATTCAATGTGTTATCCCGCAGGCTCTTTATCCTGCAGTTCTTGCAGTTGCCTGCAAGTTCAGACCATCTCATCATCCCGGTAGGATGCCGGGCGCTCGTGGGTGGTTTATTGTTAGCCTACTCACCACCTGGTCGTTGCACCTTCCAGGGAATGTTGAAGGCTATCCCTGGCTTGGCTCACGGTTGACCTTGTAGGTGTTTCCGTGAATTCACCCGATGCATTTTGCCGGTTGCCCGGCAAAGGGGCATAAGTGGAGTTCTTGTTTATGACAGCCATCCTTTTGGGTGGTTGTTTTTCTATAGGTTTATTTATAATGTTATTATGTGACTACTTAAAAGAAAATTTATTTATAGGTTCTTATCTATTGACTCAACCTTTAAAAAAGAAGCTTTGCTAATGGAAAATTTTTGCAACCGATCCATTATATCATCCGGCAATCCTAACAATTCAAAATAAGTTTTATTGAGGATCATTTCATCGTAATAATCGCGGAAAACATGTGTTAAATCCAAGAATAAGGAGCGCAATAGATCCACATTATTTGTTAATAGAATTAATGAAGCAAACACAGCATAAAGATCCTTTTGCCCTAGCCCTTTATTAAACTCATTATCGGAAAGTACGGCTTCATCGTTTATTAATAGGAAGAGTGGATCTTTAGGCAATATACTTTTTATGTGTGGTGAGAAGACCTTATTTCCATGAGCAATTGAGTTTCGATAGTCCAAAAGCAAGGTCACAGCTTTAATGAAAAATTCTTTTTTGTTATCGATTGTTATTGGAGATGCGCTGTATGGAATCATGTTTTGACACACATAATCTTTATCACTGGCGTTCATGGCTTTATACCAGGAAATTATTTGATTGAAAGTAATATCGTTAACAAGAATCCATGGCGGCACGTGATTTTTATTATGACGGTAGTGGTATGAAGTGGTATTTCGATAAGGAGAGTTGCATTTCTTTTCCAGTGCATTTAAAAGTTGGGTTGTTTTGGTTTTTGATCTGGTGGTATAATTTCTTGGATCTAAATAATCATCATGATGAACACCGTAACTTTTTGACACGTGATAAGCTATTTTAGTTTTTAATGACCGCTCTATAATTAAGATATATTTCAATAATACGCCAGCTATCGCTGAGTCTAACAAATAAATGTAATAGATCATTTCGAATGTTGTTCCTTCAATAAATATGTCAACATTGGGGCTTTTTAAAAAAGTGTTTTTATAGCCATTTACAAGAGAATAGTAAGAAATAGAACTCAGTATTTCAATGGTGCGGGAATCTTTTTTTACTGCAATGCCCCTGCTTTGCATCAATGCAATTTGTTCCTCAAAGGACTTGAATGGCTTGTCATAAACCGATGACACAGAAAAAGACCCCCTTACCCGACTGGGTAAATGAGGTCTCTCGCTAGTCGACAAGTCGACCATTGGCCAGCCTATAATGCTGGCTCCTGTACCTATATTATACCCTATCAGGAAAAATTAATCAATCGACACCAAAATTATTTTATAATGACCAAATCTCCAATTTCAATAGGTGAAACCTCGCCAGAAAATGCAGGTTGAATGGAATCCTTATTCAAATTCAACTTACTGTAACTCGATTTAGAATCAAGAGAAAAGTGTTTGTTAAAAGATAACGCATCAAGATCCCTTTTTCTGCAAACTGAGTATTTTGGATAGACCTGAACCACTTCAACTTCCTCTTTAACACGCATGGCATTGCCAAGTGATTTGCCATCAGTATCAAAAAGTTCGTAACCAGTTTCAACTACCATTAATACATGTCCTTTTTTGAGAAGCTTGTTTTCTGAACCACTGTTGACATATATAGTATATTCGTCTGGCATTGCAATTACTCTAATTCCTTGGTTTGCCATTGTGCATCATCTCCTTCGCACTATTCTCGCACACTTATTTATATTGTTATTTTATGACTACTTAAAATTTTTCTTAGCCAGTGTAGCCATGGAAACCATCATGTTTCTCACCATATCCGGTGTCATGCCAAGTCCGGCGGCTTGCTCAATGGTTTTTTCCCAGGCTTGATCCCGCATAAGTAAGATATAAAAAATCCTTGGGTTCGGCACATCCCTTATGGTGGGAGACGTACTGCCAAGGATTGTCGTTAATGAGTTGGTGATAATCATATTATACAATCACATGGCATGCAATACAATGATATAATAAAAACAGGAACTCCACTTGTTTACCGAAGGCATCATCTCCTTTGAAAGGTCTGTTTTCGAAGGCTTCACTGATTGAAGTTCTACTTTCATTGATTATGCTGCCTAAGCCTTTCATGCTGTCAGTTAATTCATTCATACCAGTTTTGATTCCAGGTGCATCTAGTATGTCGTTTATCAATGTGTTATCCCGCAGGCTCTTTATCCTGCAGTTCTTGCAGTTGCCTGCAAGTTCAGACCATCTCATCATCCCGGTAGGATGTCGGGCGCTCGTGGGTGGTTTATTGTTAGCCTACTCACCACCTGGTCGTTGCACCTTCCAGGGAATGTTGAAGGCTATCCCTGGCTTGGCTCACGGTTGACCTTGTAGGTGTTTCCGTGAATTCACCCGATACATTTTGCCGGTTACCCGGCAAAGGGGCATAAGTGGAGTTCTTGTTTATGACAGCCATCCTTTTGGGTGGTTGTTTTTTTGTATTTATTTATGATGTTATTATGTGACTACTTAAAATTTTTCTTATAGGTTATTGCGGCAAATATCAGTTTGACAGATAGGTACGATTTATGGTATGATTTCATTAATTAAGAAAGCCGACTTAGGTGTGTAAGTTCTGCATAATGCATGTGGAGCGCCACCGGGTGGGCTTTATTTTTTATATAATAACCAATCGTATATTTTTATGATTCTTCTTAGATCTGTTTCATGAGGCGCTTTTGGGTCCTGAAGTAACAGTTCATCTTTTGGAAAAGAACCCTTAAGAAAATGACCAAGTTCATCAACGTTTATTTTGTCTTCCGTCAACAGGGGGAGTTCTTTTAATTGTTTATCTAGCTCATCATTTTTTACTAGAACATCCTGCACAGAACAATACTGATCACCTCTTTTTTTTCTGTTATCGAGAAGGTTTCTATTTAAAAAGCTATCAAAGTCACCTTTAATATGCTTACTTATATCGCGAGGCAAAGATGAATAATCCATGTCTTTAATGTACTTATAAAAAGGCAGGCTTCCAGAAGCATCCCTTAAATGTTTAGGGAGTGCCTTGTTTACAAAGTCCACAAGCATTTCAGGGAATGATCCAAGATCAAGATTATTCCATATTATATCCTTAAATATTTCCTCGGTGCTTATGCCTATTACTCCTTGTTTGGCAAACTGCTTCATCCCCACGCCAATTACAACATCAATATCATTGATATCTTGCTCATCATCGATATCGGCAGCAACAATTAACTTTCCGCTTGGCTTGTTCGCAACAACCATTTCGAAAATATCCTTTTTTAGTTGGCTTAAAAGCCTCGGGCTATATCTGGATTTAGTGTTTAACAACTCGTCATAAAAGATAGAATAATCATCTAATTTGATTTGTTTCATTTGAATGTTTTTGTTGCCGAATTGTCTAATCATATTATTAACGTGAATAAGACCATCTCCATCTCCCCGTTGAACAAAAATCAAACGATTATTTAACTCATTTATATTATCACTGTTAAGACACTCTACGATAGATTCAAGGATTTTTATAATATTGTTATCTGTGATGCTATAACCAAGAAAGATAATTGGATGTTCAACAAAAAAAGTGATCAGTTTTGCAGAAAGATAGGCGTTTCGTTTGATAAAATTGGTATAATCTTTGTGATTTATTGTAATACTATCTGGTTTTTTACAACATCCATGAATTTTAAAAATATCTCTAATTCCATTTAGTGGAGAAAAAATAAGACTTTGTTGGCCTTCGTATACTTCATACTCTAAATCAGAAAACAAATCTTCAATTAAAGTGTCAAAATTTGTGGTTATAACTCCATTGATTGAACGAGAAGCTGCTTTCTTCAGCGATTGTAATTCATGATTGTGATCAGAATTATAGTTTGCTTCATCGGAACGCAATTTCAAAAAAGCAGCAATTTCTGCTTTGAAAGGTGAAACGCCATTTTTTACATATTTTGACAGCGTGATCCTGCTTTCTGAGAATTGCTGATCTTCAAACCATTTCTTATCAAAATCTTCTTGGATCATAGTTGCGACCATGGGCAATAAAAAAGAATCATCATTATAAGGTTCAGGTTGTTTTCTCAATTCATTAATTGCTTGTCTATGATATTTTTCATAAGCATAATCGCTATCACTATCACTCTTTGTGTTAATCATATTTGCAAATCTTTTTAATAAACCCTCCCAGTCGTCAGTGTCAAGATGTCTTCTCGATAGACCAGACCCTATAAATAAATATGGAAGCGATTTAAATTCACTTATAATTTTTTTTAGTTCATTCAAAATGAATCCCTCCTATAGAGAGCAACATAATAACGAAAAAGTACAACTTCTTTTATTTATATTGTTATTTTATGACTACTTAAAATTTTTCTTAGCCAGTGTAGCCATGGAAACCATCATATTTCTTACCATATCCGGTGTCATGCCAAGTCCGGCGGCTTGCTCAATGGTTTTTTCCCAGGCTTGATCCCGCACTTCTTTATCGGTGGCCAGCGCTAAATATTCGCTGGTTGTTGGTGGCTGCTTGAGGATGTGGACCACTTTACCAATGATCCGGTGATCCGGTGAAATAATGATATCTTCATAAGATGGATTGGCGGCACGCAAAAGAAGCGTGCCGTTTTCCTGTATGTAATATTTTAAGGTGGCGTTCCAGGTCTCTTCTTCTACACCGGCAGCGACGATATCGCCATGACTGGCGACGTTCTGTTTTATTAATAGAGCAGTATCACCGGCGTGGATCCCGGCCCAGCTCATGGAATCTCCCTCGACCTTTAAAGCAAAATCTGCTTTGAGTTCGCCCAGTTCTAAATCTGCAACGTGATTATCTTCTGCCAGGAGCGGAATCCCGGCTTTGATTGTGCCGATGATGGGGATGGTTTTGCATCCTGTACCAGCACCGGGTTTTCGTTCGTCTGTTCTTCCGAGGAGATAATCGGTGGACACGTCAAAATAGTCGGCAAGCTTTGATAAGGTTTCGTAGTCCGGCCTTCGTGTTCCTTTTTCATAAAAAGAAATTGTAGATTCACCCAACGAAAAAATATCAGCTAGCTCTTTCTGCGTAACTTCTTTTTCTTTGCGCATTTTTTTTAATCTTTCACCTAAGGTCATTGAATAACCTCCATTCTATTAACCTTCATTATATCTTACATATAGCAAAGTTTTAATGGCAATAAAAAAAGTTGGCGAAATAGAAAGTTTGATATTGACATTGTGCAAAGTTGAATGTATTATGTTGTTAAAGATGGCGATAAGCAAAGTTTAGGAAGGAGGGGGTTACTCATGGAAAAACTTAGAGAGTTAAGAAGAAAAGCCAATATAACTCAATTAGATATGTCCAAAAGACTAGGAATATCAGAAAGTTATTACTGTCAGTTAGAAAATGGCAGCAGAAGGATGTCGTTAGCAGTGGCAATAAAAATATCTGAAATACTTAATGCGACAGTAGAAGATATTTTTTTGATTGAAAACATGGCGAAACGACAAGTTGAAAACAACGACAACGGCCCAGCGGCGTAAAAGGAGGCGCAAGTATGGCAAAAGAAATCTGGGAAGTTTATTACAGGCAGCAGGGAGACCAGGAAGGAAGGGTCTTTTGTGAAAGGATCGGTTATCCGAAGGGCATGAGCATTGATGATGTATGGCAAGATTCTTATTCGGAAATATCGGGAAATGCAACGATTGTTGGGGTTCAGATGATGGTGGTTCATTAAGAAGAGGAGGAAGGATGTATGGATAAAACAAATAAAGAAAAGCTATACGAAACGATTAGCGAAGTAATCGAAACAAGTAAGGGCAATATAGATGAAATGGCCAGAGAAATAGTTGAATTGGCACGCCAGAATGCTAAGACATACGGTGAACTACTGGAAGGCATCAGATTTGCAGAAGAACAGGAAATATTTGTTGAGCCAGATACGTACAGAAAGGATTTAATTAAAACGTTGTTTAATCGTTGCCGGGAGATGGTTGATCAGGAAAGGAACGATTTGCCGCTAACAAACCGTTCCGAAGATCCTTCAGATAGTGATCAGCCCGGTGCAGCAGAATTGACACAGGCAATGGTTAAATTTGTCATAGAGAATTTAAAAGCTGAAAATCCGAAAATTGCAAGGATTTTGGTGACTGAATTAGATTTTAAAAAACAAAACTTTGAAATAGAGGTTCATGGAACATCAATGACCACAGATGAAATTTTGAAGGCTGGCATTTATAGGCGCACTAAGTCTTTTTAATTTCTCCATAAGCTATGCCGCAAATGTGTTCGGTAAATAAAATTAACTCAGGTAAGGGGATTTCTTCAGCATGACTTGCAAACGGTCTAAGCTTTACATTTTTAAGAGTTATAACGGATGCAACGTTTTGAACTCTTAAGTTGGGATTTTCATCAAGTTCTAATTCAAGGTTTTTGTTTCTAAGCTCCAACATTTTACGCGACAACACAGTTTGATTTTCTTCAGTTGAGGTGTTGCTTTGCCTATCTTCATCGACATTAAAAGAAGTTGGGCTGCAGTATACCATGCCAAAATTTGTGAGAAGAATAATACTGTTGTGAATTTTCACTCCATCGTTTTCATTCTCCTGGTTTAAGGTTTCCAGTAAATAGTTGAATTGAGAAATTGAAAACTTTTTAAAGTCTATAAGGTTTTTAAGTGAATCAGATGCTGCGGTATTGTCATTTTGAGTATGTTTTTCGTTTTCCATAAGTCCACCTCCTTTCTATATATAGGTTTCGAAACTCTTGTTTATACCATATATAGTATTAGAGGGGAAAGGAGTTGTCAAGAAAAAGTGAATGATCATTTTATAAAGGTAATCAAAAAGGAACGATTAAGGCAAGGATTAAGTGCACGTGCATTGGGTTTTAAGGCAGGGATAACCGGCAGGGCCATTACTTACTACGAAAGTGGGCAACGGTTTCCAAAACTGGAACATGCGGACAGATTATTAAAAGCACTTGGAATCACGATGGTGATTGGAGGTTCTTTGAATGAAAAATGAACTTGCCAGGCATATTGAAGAAACGGCAAATATATTGAACGGATGGACTACCGGTATATTGGTGATCGAACCGGGTTGCCTGTGTGTCTATGATCGGGATCTAGATCTGGAGCATGAAATTGATATTGCAAAAGATCATGTGGAAGTAGAGACGGTGGATGGTGGATGGCGAAAACTCAAGATGATGGACTATGCCAGGAAGACAAAGGAAGGTTGGCTATTATTCGCTGGATTGGATGCCAGGATGAAGAAAGGGTGAGATGATGCCAAGGAAAACATGGAAAGGGAGAACAAAACCTAAAAGAAAAACGATCAAAACAAAACCGAATGAGGTTGTGCGGTTGATAGAAAAGTTCAGCAGTAAGGATCGGGATGTGTATCCGGGTTATATCGTAGCTGCTGCGGAGTATGTTGGCAATAAAAAAGCTGAATAGGAGGGCTGAACGATGAAAAGAAAGTTATCGGTAAAGGATGCAGCTGCCATTCTTGGCAAGGGAGAGCAGTTTGTAAGGATTGGTCTTCAGAGGAATATCCTTCCCATTGGTACGGCGGTTAAAGTTAGTACTCTGTGGACGTATCACATCAGTCCAAAACTCCTGGAAGACTATGTCGGAAAAGAAGCCATGGAAGAATGGTATGCGGAACATAATGAAGCGGTGTAAAGAAGGGAGCACCCGGGGCGGCGGGTGCTGTGGAAGGTGAGACACTTGATTAGATAGGCGGGTGGTTTTGGTTATATTGTATCATGCGAAATGGCTGTTATCCACGAATGATGGTAGTAAAAGGGAGGATAAAACATGTATCGTACTGCACGGAACGGGAAAAAATTATCTATTGATGAGGCGGCAAAAAGGTTATTTATCAGTGCCAGGTCGTTAAGCAACTATGAACTGGGGACTCAAAAGCCTTCGCCGGATGTGGCTATTCAAATGGACCGGGTGTATGAAGATCCAAAACTAAGTGCTTGGTATTGTCGGAATGAGTGTGCCATTGGCCAGCAGTATTGCTATGATTTGTTGAATAATGTGGACCTGTCGCCGATGGGGATATTGACCAAGTATCGCCAGGAAGAAGCAGAGGCCCATGAAGCACTGGAAAAAATAGCACTACTGCTCTTGAATAAAAGGAACAAGAAGGACTGTACAGACCAGGAAATTAAGGAATTGGAAAGATGGTCTCAGGAGATGCTGGATCTGGAACATGTGATTGAAACTTTAAAAATCAGATTGTGGGATTTTCTGAATGTAGCGGATCTGGTAAGAGATCATAATGAAAAATGTAAGCGGAAAAAATATGTAGTGGATGAAGAAGATCAAAAAATGGAAAGGTCCCACTCAGCGGCAACTGAAGTGAGACCAAAAGAAAAACTTCTATGTAAATAGTATAACACGAAATGAAGCTGAATGTCTATGTATGTAGGTTCATGGAACTGGTTTAAGAATAATTTGGAGGTGATTGATTGTCAAAATTGGGGTTTGTTAAAATACATCGAAAAATTCAGGATCATTGGCTGTGGCAAGATAAACCGTTCAGCAAAGGTCAGGCTTGGATTGATTTAATCATGATGGCAAATCATGATGAAAACAAGTTTCTGCTTGGAAATGAACTAGTGGAAGTAAGTCGTGGTCAGCTCATAACTAGTGAAATTAAATTAATGAATCGGTGGGGTTGGAGTAAATCTAAAGTGAGAAACTTTTTGAATCTTCTAGAAGCTGAACAAATGATATGCAAAGAAAGCGATAAAAAAAAGACCACACTCACTATTTGCAATTATAGGGACTGGCAAGAAGTGCAGACTACTAAAAAACCACAAAGAGACTATGAAGAGACTACTGAAAAACCACAAAGAGACTATGAAGAGACTACTGAGAGACTACAGAAAGACCATGAAGGGACTACTGAGAGACTACAAAAAGACCATGAAGAGACCATGAAGAGACTACAAAAAGACACAAACAAGAATGTAAAGAATGTAAAGAATGTAAAGAATGTTAAAGAAGTAAAGAGAGAGGGAGAAAAGACACCCCGCTTTTATTCACCCAGCTATGAAGAAGTTAAAAAATATTGTGATGAAAGAAAAAACAATGTTATTCCCGAGAGATTTGTTGATTTTTATGAATCGAAAGGATGGATGGTCGGAAAGAACAAAATGAAAGACTGGAAGGCAGCTGTCAGAAGTTGGGAAAAGAAAGAAGATCCAAAACAATTGCAATCTATTAAAAAAACACAATTTCACCTGTGTGAATCTAGAGGTAAAGATTGGAGTAATGAGGATCTTGAAAAGATATTGCTCAAAAAGGTATAAAACAATGAAGGACATGAGAACTGCAATGAAAGGATGAATTTAATGGTTGAAATTACGTTTGATGGAACAGAAAAAAGTATTTTGAAGATAATCGAAAACCTTCGAAGTACAGATGCAACAGCTTTTATTTGCAGGGGTAATTCAATTCAATTTGGTACGCCAAATGGAGCTAAACAAGTATTCATAGGTGATACCGTTGTTATCGAAGAGGAAAATGTTTGGGTGGAGGATTAACAAAAATAATCGCCATGTAGCGTAATAAAAATGAGGTGGTAAAAAATGGATTTTAATTCTAAATTGCGGTGTAAAAATTTTACCAAAGGAAGGATACTGATGTACTGATGTCACAATACATTGATGCTGGTATATGGTGCGAAAAACATACTGAAGAATATATTAACTATGCATACAAGGAAGACTCGAAGAAGAAAAAGGATAAGGAAGAAATTAAAGAGGCTATGGAAGAATAAAAAAAAGGACAGCCGCCCGCTGCCCGAAAAGTGTTCACCTAACACTATTATACCATAAAAAGAATTTGGGAGGGGCGGCCTTTGAAAATTACAAAAAAAGAATTGCAGGAATATTGCTGGTTAAAACAAAATATTCGAAGGAACGAGGAAAGGCTCTTTGAATTACAGGAACAGGCAAGGTTTAAGTCTAGAGAAATGAAGGAAGATAATACTAAGTGCACTCCTGAAAATGGTGATCGTATAGGAAATTATGTATCAGAAATAATTATTGTACGGGATATCATTAACAGGGATTTACAAAAAGCTTATCGTGTTCAGGCAAAAATACTTAAAGCAATCAATACGCTTCCAGAGAGAGAAAAACTGCTTATGACTTTACGATATATTGATTGTTTAACCTGGGAAGAAGTCGCTGCTGAAATGGGTTATACGTGGCAGCATCTTCATCGGATTCACCCAAAGTGTTTGGATGTTTTGAGCGGTAGAGATAGAATGCGAGCCTGATAGTATGATATATTGTATAACAGGAGACTTAGGAAGGGGAATTGAGGATGGATATTTCAAACATTATTGCGTTATTGATATTTATATTACCAGGACTCTTGAGCGAATCTGTAAGCAGCGCATTGGGATGCCCCAAAAAGGATAGCCCTTCAGAAATAAGATTGGCAGTAAAAGGCATTATGATCAGTATTCCGATTATTGTAGCCAGCAGCATTATATATGCGTCTATTAACAAATTGTGGTCCATTAATCTGTTGGTGGAGTCACTAAATCAAATATCAAACCTTGCGATTTATCTAATGATAGTATTTGTATTATCAGTAATTGCAGGAGTTTTATCTGAACCGGCATACTCTCTATGGATGAAGCTCATAGCTTATATAAGAAAACAAAGGAACCTTATTGAGTCAAGCAATAAGTCGTGTTGGGAAAAGTTTTTAATTGATCGGAAGGAATCACGTTTTTTAGAGGTCATTCTTCCCGATGGAAAAAGCGAGAAAGGATTTGCATACTGTTATTCCACTCCCAATGAGGAGAAATCTCTTATTTTGGGGATAGACGAAGTTTTATTCGAATTCGAAGACTTTGATGTGGAAAGGCTATTTCATAATGTTAAAGAAACTTATATTGATATAGAAAAAAATGTCGTAATCAAAGACTACGACATGAGTGATTATATTGATTGGCAGGAAAGTAAAAGTGAGTGATTGCCTACTTTTTAGGTTTTTTAGGCAGTGGTGGTCTTGGTGGCTCTGCAGACCTTTGTTGCTCATGAATGGGTCTGTTAGGAGTTGAAGGTTTAGGAGACTTTGGAGGAGTCTTCTTGTCTGTCATCAATATCACCTCCCTTTTTATTCTTTATCATAACATAAACCCGGCCTCAATGAGCGCCGGGTTTACTTGTGTATTTTATTAGTTAGAAGATTAAGCAAAGAGAAACCAGTTATATAAATTATTTTGCGATTACAAGGTAGTCTATTCAGTGGACGCCCTTGGAAGAATGCGTGATGGTTTTTTGTGTTCTGAGCTATTTAAAAAACATTAATAAAAATATATTGACAAATGTAATCACGAATATTGTTATTATGTATATAAGGAGGTGGTTGATTGACGAGAAAACAATTTACAACTACAATTGACGAAGATATTCAGAAACAATTCAAAGAAGCATGCTCAAAAAACAATGTAAAAATGAATGATGTCTTGGAAGCATTTATGCAAGGCTACATTGAAGGTAATTTTCAAATTGAGAAGGAAGTAAAGTATATTTTAAAAAGAAGCAAAAAATAAAAGGAAGCCCGAACAAGTTTGGCGACTGACGGACTCCCTACCACAACAACACCCCAAGGGGCATTGCTATGTTCATTATAGCATATCTCAAGGGTGATATTCAAGGAGGTATGAATATGAATGAGTTGCAGGTGTTCACTGATAAACAATTTGGTGAAGTAAGAACATTAATGGTTGATCATGAACCATATTTTATAGGGATAGATATTGCTGAAATATTAGACTATAAAGAACCTAATAAAGCCATTGTCCGGCACGTGGATGAAGATGACAGGATGAAACATCCCGTCATCGATGATTTGGGTAGAAAGCAAGAAACATGGATCATTAGCGAAAGTGGATTATATTCACTTATACTCTCGTCAAAACTACCAACAGCTAAGAAATTTAAACGTTGGGTAACAAGTGAAGTTTTACCATCCATAAGAAAGCATGGACTTTATGCAACAGATGAGTTGCTCGGCAATCCTGATCTGGCGATCAAAGTATTTCAAGAACTTAAAAAGGAAAGAGAAGACAAAAGACGGCTGCATCAACAAATGGAATCTGAAAAACCTTACACCAATTTTGGAAAAGCACTGTCAACATCTGATGGCGGGATTTTAATTGGTGAGTATGCGAAGGTAATCCATAATGCTGGAATAAAAATAGGCCAAAATCGATTATTTGAATGGCTTCGTGAAAATGGTTATCTGATCAAGTCTGGAAGAAGGCGAAACGCACCAATCCAAAAGTATTTGGAAATGGGATTATTTGAAGTGAAAGAGACCGTTGTTCATATGCAGGATGGAGATAAAATCCGATCAACAACCCTTATAACCGGCAAAGGACAGATGTATTTTGCTCGAAAATTAGAACAGTCTGAATATAATAAGGGGGTTGTATCATAATGGATGTTAAAAAATTCAAAGACGGAAGTCGTTGTATTGTAGAAGAGCGTAATGGTGAGCAGATAATTCATATCAGGCTTGGGAAAGAGCTTGGTTTCGTCAAGGGATTAGTGTTATCGGACGACACATATATTTTAAACATGAACTGTTCGCTTTCAGCAGAAGTTCCTCAACCAAAGAAACTGATTCATCAACTCAAATCACCAGATGAATCATGCAAAGTATAAGAACTAAGAACCCAGTCTCATAAGGCTGGGTTTTTTCGTGAAGAAAAGGAGGTATATCCATGAACTATGTTGAACCTATACGGGATTTGGATGTATTAGAAAGTATGTGCCGTTATTTGAAAGAAAGAAACGAACGAAATTACATCTTGTTTTTAATGGGAATTTATACGGGTCTTAGAGTATCGGATATATTACGGTTCAGAATTAGGGATCTAAAAGGTAAGCAAGAAATAAGGATCAGGGAAGGGAAAACCAATAAACGTAAAAGTATTCCCTTTAATCCGATACTTAAGAAAGCCCTTGAAGCTTATTATCCTGGAAAAGAATTAAACGACTATCTGATTAAAAGCCGGCAGGGATACAATCAGCCCATTAGCCGGCAGATGGCTTATGTTATTCTTTCGGATCTTGGAGAGTCTTTCGGGGTGGAAGGGCTGGGCACTCATTCCATGCGAAAGACTTTTGGCTATCATTATTATCAAAAGACCAAAGACGTGGCATTGCTGCAGACTATTTTTAATCATTCAACACCAGGAACAACACTAAGATATATCGGTATTGCCCAGGATGATATTGATAAAGCCTATCGAAATTTCAAATATTTTTAAGTTCAGTTAGTCATATTTAGTCATAGTTAAACTGTATTTTAGTAAAAGGGTTGTAAGCCTTGATAAATATAAGGTTTAGCGGTTGGTGTGAGTTTGACAGAATACCAGATATGACAAATAAAAAAGGGAAAAAAATCTGATTTTGAAATTGGTGATAGAATGCGAGTATTAACCTGTGATAAAAGATAAGATGAGAGAAAATAACTTAAGATATTAATCACGTTGGCCCAATCCTTTGTTTAGGATCGGGCTATATTATTGGAGCTGATGATATGGAACACGGCTTAAAAAGAAAACTGATTAAGAAATCTAAATGCTATTCCTGTGTCTGGAGTAAAGATGCAGGTTTAAAGCTGGTCTGTTTATTTCCGAGGTGCTTATATGTTAAAGATGCAGGAAAGATACCTTCAAGCAATCCGTAATGGTAACACCAGTTATTTTTATAAGAGCAAGACGTGGCAAAAGAAGCGGAAACAAATATTGCTGCGGGATCACAATGAATGCCAGATGTGTAAAAGCAAAGGGAAAGTAAGCATTGCTGATCACGTCCATCACATTAAACATTTAACCGCTCGCCCGGATCTTGGACTGGATGATGATAACCTAATAGGTTTGTGTGCTGCTTGCCATAACTATGAGCATCCGGAAAAACTATGGCAACCAGACATTAAAAAATATATTACTGAGGAAAAATGGTGATGATAGATGCACCCCGGGTGAAAAAAATCGATTTTCCTGCAAAACCGGGAGACCGCATGGGGGACAATTCAAAACAGATATTTTTCGAAAAATCCGGAGAGGGGAGGGTATGACATGGCAATCAAAAAAACAGAAATCAAAAGAGACCTGATGGACCAGCTGGAAGAAAAAGGCATCCATGGTTCCATGTACTCTGACCTGATCAATGATTATATGAATCTGTGGGAAATTAAAAACGCACTGATTAAAGATATTAAGCAGCGTGGTGTTTCGGTGGAATACAACAATGGCGGAGGGCAGACCGGATTTAAAAAGAATGATTCCATTACCGAGCTCAATAAGACGAATGCTCAAATGATGAAAATCCTTAATGAGCTTGGGTTGAGAGCAACACCGAAAGTAGTTGAAATGGATGACGAACCAGAAATGTAAGTATCACCCGCACATTGATCAGTACATGGATGATATTCGGTCTGAAATAATCAAATCCTCCCACGAATTAAAATTGGCAATGGATTACATTGAGGGAAAGCTTAATCAGGCGCATGTATGGATTGACCATGAAAAAATTGATACGGCAGTCGAAAAGATTGAAGCGTATATGGAAATGGAATTGATGGACTGGGAATTATGCATCATTGCACTGATGCACTGCTATAACACGAAAAATGATACTGTCATATTTGATGAGTTCTTTATTGAGATGGGAAGAGGAAATGGGAAAAACGGCTTTATTAGTGCTATTTGCTTTTATCTTGGCACACATTTTCATGGTGTAAAGGGCTACAACATCGATATTATTGCGAATAACGAAGATCAGGCAAAGACTTCCTTTGATGATGTGTATGAAATGCTAGAACAGAAATGGTCAAAGCTTAAAAAGCTGTATTACCGCACCAAACAAAAGATTGTGATGAAGAAAACAAACTCCTATTTAAAATACAATACGTCCAACGCCAGGACAAAAGACGGGAAGCGATCTGCTTGTCTGGTCTTTGATGAAATCCATGAGTACGAAAATTATGACACCATAAAAGTATTCACCAGTGGGTTCGGGAAAAGGAAGCATTCCCGGACTTTTTATATTACCACCAATGGTTATATTCGTGGTGGTGTATTGGATGATTACTTGGAATTGTCCAAGGATGTTCTGAATGGAGAAATAACGGATCTTGGGCTGCTGCCATTAATTTATAAAATTGATCACCGGGATGAGTATCAGGATCCGGACAACTGGGAAAAAGCAAATCCATCCATAAGATATTTTCCTAATCTTAAAAAAGAGATTGAAAAATCCTTTGTAAAAATGAAATATCAGCCAAGCATCGCACAGGATTTTATGACGAAACGAATGAATTACCCGGCTGAAAACAATTTTACGGTGGTGGCCACCTGGGATAAAATTATGAAAACAAATCGTGCCATCCCTTATGAACAATTAGAAGGGAAAGCATGTATAGGTGCTATTGACTATGCACGCATTACTGACTTTACAAGCGTAGGGCTTCTTTTTAAGGTGGATGGTATAAGGTATTGGGTTGAACATACCTTTGTATGTCACAAAGCACTGGAAGTTCAGAGCCGCCCGATTAAGTTTCCAGTACAGGAAGCTGTTGACAAAGGATTAATTACAATTATTCATAGAGACTCCATTACGGCTTCAGATGTTTCAAACTGGTTTTTAAAACAAGCTAAAAAGTTCAACATTATTAATATTTATGCTGACTCATATCGGTTCAGCTTTCTTGAATCAAAATTTACTGAATACGGGCTGCCACTGAAAGAAGTTAGAAGTGGTCCTGTAACTCATGCAAAAGTAGCTCCCTTGGTGGAGTCGTTATTTGCAGAAGAAAAGTTGGTTTTCGGTGATAATATGACGATGCGCTGGTACACGAATAATACCTGTACGGATGTGGATGGGAAAGGAAATACAACGTACTTGAAAATAGAACCTCAAACTCGTAAGACAGATGGGTTCTTTGCTTTAATACATGCATTGGTAAATGATTCGGAATTGGTGGAGATGCAAAGTGAAATTAAGTCATTCGATGTCGTTCTCTATTAAGGGGAGGTGAGAACTTGGGAATATGGGAATGGTTTTTAGGTTTGTTCAAAAAAGAAAGTGGATTGGTTAGGCTGGACGAAAACATTGATAACATAAAGGCTGAAGTGCTTTATAAAAAATTGGCTGTTGATGCCAGCATTAATTTGATCGCCAATGCTGTTGCAAGAAGTGAATTTATTACTTATGAACAAGGAAAGGAGAAGCGGGGTGAAAACTACTATTTATTTAACGTAGAACCAAACCCTAATAAAACTTCCAGTAAATTTTGGCGGGAAGCGATTCATCAATTGGTGTATAACAACGAGTGTTTGATAATACAGCAGAATGATTATTTTTATGTTGCTGATAGCTTTGTTAAAAAACCGTATGCTTTCCGGGATAATTTATATGATCAGGTAGAAGTGTCCGGATTGTCTTTAAGAGAAAAATTCAGAGAACGTGATGTGTTTCATCTGGAACTGCACAAGCAGGAAATCAGGAAAGTAATTGACGGGATGTATGTTTCCTATGGGAAGCTGATTGAAGCAAGCATGAAACATTATAAGGCAAACAATTCAAGAAGAGGAATATTAAAAATTCCAACCAGCTATCCGGAAACAGAAAAAGCACAAAAAGAATTAGAAAGCCTTCTCAATGAAAAAATGAGGAGGTTTTTTAATGCGGAAGGTGGGGCAGCGCTTCCTCTGTCGAATGGCATGGAATATGATGAACTGACCAGTAATATTGGTGTAAAAGGGACGGCGGAAGGCAGGGAAGTTAGATCCTTTGTGGATGACATATTTGATTTTGTAGCAGTTGCTTTTCAAATCCCGCCGCAGCTGCTTAGGGGAAATGTAGCTGATACAGACAAAGCAGTGAACAACTTTTTAACCTTTTGCATAAATCCGATTGCAGAATTGGTGGAAGATGAAGTTAATCGAAAGCTTTACGGTAAGGCAAACTATCTTAATAGGACTTACATGAAAATGGACACCACAAGGATTAAGAGTGTAGATATTACTGATATTGCATCCTCACTGGATATTTTGACCAGAATCGGAGCAAATACCTTGAATGACAATCTGAGAATATTGGGGCGTGAAGAAATTGATGAAGCATGGGCAAATGAAAGGTACATTACCAAGAACTATGAAAAAATCAATGACAACGCTGAAGGGAGGTGAATGAATTGAAAGATATTCCAAAGATCGATACCAAGCTGGAAGTAAAAAACGAAGTGGAAGAGGAAGCAGCCGAACTATATCTTTATGGAGCCATCCGCCAGGCATTTTGGTTTGATGAAGAGGATGATGTAATATCGGCGAAACGTGTAAGAAATGCCTTAAATGAGTTGAAAGGTAAGGCAGTCAATGTGCACATCAATTCACCCGGTGGTGATGTGTTTGAATCCATCGCTATTTGCAACAAGCTTAAGCAGCATGATGGTGAAATAATCGTATATGTTGATTCACTGGCAGGAAGCGGGGCCAGTATCGTTTGTACCGGAGCGGATAAGGTATATATGTTTTCCAATTCCATGCAGATGATCCATAAAGCCTGGACGTTTGAAGTTGGAAATGCCGATGCACTCCGAAAAACAGCAAATGATCTGGATAAAATTGATGCAACGCTTAAATCAAGCTATATGAACCGCTTTGTTGGAACTGAAGAAGAACTGGAAAGCCTATTGGCTGAAGAAACTTTTCTAACATCAGAAGAATGCCTAGCGCTGGGTTTGTGTGATGAGATTATTAGTGGACAGGCTGAGGTGGATAAGAAGCCCCAGAACAATACTAAGGAAACGCTGCTCACAAAGTATGCAGCGCAGGCGAAACCTCAAGGGAATGCACCCGGGAAACACAATGAAGAAGTAAAGTCCATATTAACCAAGTTTAAAAAACAGGAGGTAACGAATAATGAAAAATCTTGATGCAAAGAACGTTGAATTAAAAGAAATGATGAAAAATGCCATTGAAAGCGGTGACTCTGAAGCATTTGCAAAGGCACAGTTTGAATTTGCGAAAGAAATTGAATCGAATATTTTGCAGGAAGCCAAGCAGACCATGAACGAAAACCTGAACGATCAGGCCGTTATGGCCAAGCGTGGGCTAAATCCTCTGACGGCCCAGGAACTGGAATATTACAACGAAGTGATTGGTGGAGAGGGTTTTGCTGGTACTGAAAAGCTAATGCCGGCGACGATCTTTGACCGGGTATTTGAAGACCTTCGGTTGGAGCATCCACTTTTGAGCGAAATTGATTTTGTGAACACGACTGCGACCACGGAATGGATCACACGAAATAACGATGTGGAGGCAGCCTGGTGGGGTAAGCTGACGGCTGAAATTACCAAGAAGCTTGAAATGGCGTTCAAGAAAGAAAAGACGGAACTTTACAAGCTATCTGCTTTTGTACCGGTGGCCAAGGCGATGCTGGATCTTGGCCCACAGTGGTTGGATCGTTTTGTACGTGAAATTCTGTTTGAATCCATGGCGATTGCCCTGGAACTGGCCATCGTTGCCGGTACTGGTAATGAGCAACCTATTGGAATGATTAAAGATTTAAGTGGATCAGTTGTTGAAGGCGTGTATCCGGATAAAACGGCTGTTGCTCTTGAAAACCTTGAACCTCAAACGCTGGGTGAGAAGATCATGGCTCCGTTAACGAAAAATGGGAAGCGGACCGTTCCCAGTGTACTGATTGTGGTAAATCCGTTGGATTACTGGAAAAAAGTATTTCCAGCAACCACGATGCTCACCACTGATGGCACCTTTGTGCATGGAGTGATGCCGATTCCGGCAAAAGTTGTTCAGTCTGTGGCTGTGACAGAAGGCAAGTTAATTGCAGGGATGGCAAAGGATTACTTTATGGGCGTTGGGTCAACTCAAAAGATTGATTACAGCGATCACTATAAGTTCCTGGAAGATGAGCGAACTTATATTGCCAAGCAGTATGCAAACGGACATCCTATCGACAATGACAGCTTCCTTCTGTTTGATATATCTGGCCTCGACATTACGCCGGCTAAAAATGTTTACGTGACCAATGCTGAAGATTTCCATGAGCCGGAAGCGTAGGCAGAAGGAACTAAAGGAGGATTAGCATGAAAGCCAAAGTGTTAAAACGTTTTCGCGATAAGCATACAAAAGAAAGATATGCTGAAGGACAGGAAATAGAGTTAAACGAGGAGAGGTTGAATGATATTAATTCAACCTCTCACGGGGTTCTTGTAGAAAAATTAGAAGATGAGCCTGAAAAAGAAGAACCTGAAAAAGAAGAAGAGCCTGAGGAAAAAGAAGTATCAAAAGATACAAAGAAACCAGCTCCAAAAGGAAGAAAAAAAAGCAGCTGAAAAGTAGGTGGTTTGAATGTTGGAAGAAGTAAAAGAAGTCCTTAAAATCACATGGGATGATGAAGATGTTATGCTGCAACGAATGATTGATCAGGCAAAGGCGTATCTTCAAGACTTAGCCGGCATTGAACTTGATTTTGAGACGGCATCCCTCGAAAAAGGGTTGCTGCTGGATCGGTGCCGGTATGTCTATAATAATGCCACTGAATATTTCGAAGAAAACTTTCAAAGAGAAATACTTCGAATGCAATTGAAGGCTGCTGCGAATGAAAAGAAAGAAGCGATGGAAAATGATTGATCGAAAAAAAGCAGCTGAAAAGGTTCGATGGACACCCAATGTTAGGGTTGATGTTTATGCCAAGGGGAATAAGACCAATGAATTGATGGAAACAAAACATGAGTTTACCAAAGTTGATTCCATGTGGGCCAAGGTTATTCCGCAAACAGGTAAGCTTCAGAACCAACAAACGGAAACGGTGTTGGCTAATGTCAGTCATAAAGTAGAAGTACGGTACCAGGCAGGTAAAAATATCACCAGGGAAATGTATTTGATGTGTCGGGGTGAGCGCTTCGATATCAAATACATTTTAAATCCGTATATGAAAAATGAGTTCCTTGAAATATTCTGCCAACAGATTATTAAGTAGGTGAAAGCATGATCCCAGTTAAAAGCATTGTAAGATCAATCAACACAAAGATTATTGAGGAGTTCCCGGAGATCCCAATTCAGTCGAGGGACGTTAAGGAAGGTTTTTCAAGGCCTTCCTTTTTCCTTCGGCTTGCTAACATTGAAAAAGAAACATTCTTGAGGGTTACTTTGCGCCAGATGACTTGTCGAGTTTTATATTTTGCCAGCAATCGGTATGAGAGTGATCTTGAAAACTTAGAGATTTTGGACCGTCTGGAAAAAGTCTTTGCACTGAATTTTTCTGTTGAAACGGAAGACTTGGCGAAGATTGTCACAATCAGCGACACACGATCCCAGTTTGTGGATGATGTGCTGGAATTTGAGTTTGATTTTAGTTTCTATCAGGACAACGATTCAGATGATGAAGAACTGCCGTTGATGGAAGAGTTGGAGATGAGTTAAATGTTTGATGTAAAAGATGAAGGGATGGATGAATTTCTCAGGGATTTAGAAGTGGCGATGAAAAATTTTCCTAAAGAAACAAAGCGAATGTTGAGAAGTTCTGGATCAAGGGCAAGAACCATTGTTAGGAGATACGCTAGAAAATTGGTTGGTTCCGAGACGGGGAATTATCATAAACGTTGGAAACTTGGAAAGGCATGGTCGGAAGGTGCAAATTATAAGGTCAGGGTTTATAATAACGCTCCTCATGCTCACCTAATTGAAGATGGGCATGTTATGAAAGGAAAAGACGGAACAGAGTATGGCTTTAAAGAAGGCTTAAAAGTGGTTGATAAAGCCAATACAGAGATGGAAAAGAAGTGGGATGAAATACTGGAAAAAGAACTGGATAAAATTGTTAATAAGATTTAGAGAGGGTGAAACAGATGGGACTGCCTGAAATATTAATAAAGTTTCAGTCGCTGGCCGTGAGTGCAATCCAGCGGAGTGAACGAGGCATTGTTGCTTTAATTTTAAAGGACGACACAAAAAAGGATTTTGACACAAAAGAATACAGTATCATTACTGATATTGATCCAGATGATTGGACTGAAGAGAATAAAGACTATATTGAAAAGGCTTTTCTGGGTGTTCCAAACAAAATCATCGTGGAACGAATCGATGAAGATGCTACCGACTACAATGAAGCGTTGCAACGTTTAGCAACAAAACATTGGAACTGGGGAGCTATCCCAGGTATTGGAGAGTCTGACGTGTCTACAGTGGCCACTTGGCTGAAAACCAAAAGAGATAACTTTGACAAAGTTTATAAGATGGTGCTGCCAAATAATGACGGAGATCATGAGGGAATTGTGAATTTCACTACTGAAGACATAAAGGTAGGAGAAAGGGTTTATACGACTGCTGAATATACTGCCAGGCTGGCAGGTGTATTTGCCGGGTTATCCCTGCAGCGATCTTCTACCTACTACAAGCTGAATGAAGTAGACAGCATTAAGGAAAGCGAAGACCCTGATCAGGATATTGATGATGGCAAGCTGATTCTTATCAATGATGAAGGGGTTAAGATTGGACGTGGAGTCAATTCGCTTACAACTTTAGACGTTACCCAGGGAGAAGATTGGAAGAAAATTAAAATCATTGAAGGGCATGATTTGGTTAAAGAAGACATCCGAAGAACCTTTAATGATGAGTATGTCGGAAGGGTTAACAACAGCTATGATAATCAGGTTCTGTTCATTTCTGCGGTTAACGCTTATTTGCAAACATTGGAAGGAGAAGTGTTGAATCCAAACGTAGATAACTTTGTTGATGTGGATATTGAAGCACAGCGGCTAGCCTGGGAAGGAATAGGCACCGATACATCTGAATGGGATGAGCAAGAAATCAAGAACAACACTTTCCAGTCTAAAGTATTTATCAATGGTCCAATGAGATTCCTTGATGCAATGGAAGATCTGTATCTAAAAGTAAATGTATAAAGGGGTGTGAAATATGCAAGAAGCTAGCAAAGTAATGAATGGTACTTATGGAAGCCTTTGGGTTGACGGTGAACTGTGGGCGGAAGTGGAATCCTTTGAGGCCAAGGTAAATATGGACTATGAGGATGTAAACTTTGCCAACCACGCAGGAACCTACAAAAAAGGAACTGGATGGAATGGCGAAGGATCGATTACGATAAAGAAGGTTTACTCTCGAATCCAGCGAAAGGTTGCTAATAACATCAAAAAGGGCATATTCCCCAGGAGTACGATTGCCGGCAAGTTGGATGATCCGGAAGCGCATGGCGCCGAAAGGGTTGTATTAAGAGATGTTACATTTAACGAAGCTACGCTACTAAGTTTTGAACAAAAAACACTTGGGTCAACCGAGGTGCCATTTAACTTTAGCGATTTCAGTATGCCAGATATGGTTTAGGAGGATACTAAATGAAGAAAGTGACAATAAATGATTTACTGGAGAAGAAAGACGTATTGAAAAATAAGAAGCACCGGAAGCAAAATATTTATGTGCCATCTCTGGATGGGAAGATTGTGATTCAGGAGCCTTCCCGGGAAATCTGTGCTGAGGCACTGGAGATGGCAAATGATGGTGATGTGTATCGTTCAGATGCACATGTTGTCTACAACTGCGTGGTAGATCCGAACATTAAAGATGAATCATTGCAGAAAGAAATGGGTTGCGTTGAGCCAACGGATATTGTGGACATCTTGTTTAATGCTGGGGAAGTGGCTTCTATATCTGGACATTGCATGGAAATGGCTGGATACGGATCTGGGATTAAGAAGTTGGACGATGAGTTAAAAAACTAATACGTAGTGATGAATACTTTTATTATCTTCATCACTACGTACAGAGAGGGCATAGCATCCACGATTTAATGAATGTCGATTTCGTAACACAGCGCTTTATGGTGCAAAGCATGAACCGTGCTATGGAAGAAGCAGTAAAAAAACCAATGGGGTAGCGAAAGCTACTCCATTTCTGGTGGTGAAAGAATATGGCAAAGGTAATTCAACGAGTATTTGAATTAAAAGATCGGTTTACGCCGCAAATGCAAAAAATCAAACAAAGCCAATGGCAGTATCAGCGGGATGTACGGAAGTTGAAGCGTGTGGGTACATCCGCTTTTAGGGGGTTGGCTAAAGGGGTAATGGCATTTGGTGCCGCTGCTGCTGGTGCTGGTGTTGGTGTTGCCGCTATTGCAAAGCAGACGGCTAACGCCGGTGATGAAGTCGATAAAATTTCGCAACGGTTAAGCATGGGACGAAAAGAGTACCAGGAGTGGAAACATGTCATCGATCAGACCGGTGTTTCTCTTTCTACTTTTGAGCGTGCTGCAAAAAATAACCGGAATGCAATGATACAGGCTAGTAATGGAACGGCAGCTGCTCAGGAGGCTTACGCCAAATTGGGAATGGAGTTAAAGAACACGGATGAAAGCCTCCGAAATCAGCAGGACGTTTTCGAAGAAACCATTTATAAGCTGTCTCAATATGAAGATTCTACGGAGCGGGCTAAAATTGCCCAGCGTTTGCTTGGGGATAATGCCAGTAAAGAGTTTGCTCCCCTGCTTAACTCTGGTGCTGAAAGTATCGAGGCTCTAAGGGAAGAAGCCCATGAACTTGGCATGGTAATGTCTGACAGTGCCATTGATATGAGTATTAAATTCAATGATCAGCTGGATCGATTAAAAAAAGTAGGCACTGGCGCTTTCCGACAGCTGGGCGTGGTTGCCCTGCCATACTTTACCAATGGTCTTGAATGGGCCATGAAAGCGGTGCCACAAATCAGAGATTTTGCAGTTGGAATGTTTAACCGTATCAACGAGATTCTGGAAGAGAATCGGCAAAGAATCGACAACATCAAAAGCGTATTTTATGATGTGCGGGATAGTGTTGTTGATACATTTGGCTCGTCCGGATCCGGTGGCGGTGCTTTGAATTGGTTTACAAATACAGCACTTCCTATGACAGTGGCTGGGATTTTAAGCGTGCTTGATACGGCTTCTAAAATGTATTTTTTCATACGGGATAATTGGTCAAGGATTAGTCCTTTGGTTTATGGAATTGTTGGTGCTTTGAGTGCATATTATCTAATGACGAAAGCTGTAACAATGGCAAAGTTTGCCATGACTGCTGCTCAGGTGGGACTAAACGCGGCAATGATGATGAGTCCTGTTGGATGGCTCGCTCTCGGTATTGGTGCTTTAATTGTTGCCGGGGTAGCTCTTGTGAAAAATTGGGATGATGTAAAACTTGCTGGAAAATCATTGTGGAATGCTATTGTTGGCTTTGCTGAAGCTGGTGTAAATGGATTTCTTGGTGCGGTAGATGCGCTTCTTGGAGGAGTCCTAAAAGGAATAAATGGGACTATAAAACAGTTAAACAAAATCCCTGGTGTTGACATATCTACTGTAGATAGCGGTGTCGGACGTGTGGATTTTGGAGCAGCTAAGGCTAATACTGCTGGAAAGGAATTCAGCTGGAAGAATAATAAAAGGGAATCTGCATCCCCAGAAATGGATTTCGGTGATCAGCTGGCCAAGTACGAAAAAGAACAGGAAATTAATTTTAACCAGGATAAAACAGCAACGGAAAATTTAGCTAAAGAATTGAAAGACAACACCGAAACCATGAAAAGCACTCGTGGTGGTGGAAACAACTTCGAGATCAACGTCTATGGTACTGATCTGACAGCGGAAGAAATTGCTGATAAACTTGTGCCTCGAATTGAACGGAAATTATTTGCATAGGAGGGGTGAATCGTGTCAGTAGAAATTTATTTATCCATTAATAATAATGAGGAAGTAATTCAGCTGCCAGCCCCTCCTGAACAATATGAAATTGACTCACCCTTTGGATCGGAAACTTTTGAATCTATTATGCAAGCATTTAATCTACCTGGAACCAGAGGTTTAAAAACCCTTGAAATAAGCAGTTTTTTCCCTGTGAGAAATTATCCATTTCTGCAGAATAGAAGTATGTGGGGCATGGATTATGTAGATACCATTGAAAGATGGAGGGATCGACGGCTGCCAATGAGACTTATTATAGTTAGTCGTAGAAGAACACTCTCCATTAATATGCCAATAACAATAGATGATTTTCAGTACAGCACTGATAAAAGTGGTGATATTAAATATACTATGTCAATTCGTGAATTCACATTAGTCCAGGTGGGTGATTAAATGTTTCGATTACTTTTGATAAAGAATGATCAAAGCGCAACATATGATATCACTCCTTTGACGAATGATATTGCATGGGATAGTGGATTTAGCATTACCGTCTCTCTGGAATTTATGATGGCTAATTCCGATACGGATGCCGTTCCAGTAAACCCATGTGAAATTGGTGATTTGGTTATTTTAACACAAGAGGATTACATTAATAGCCCTACAGAAAAGGAAATTATTGAATTATATCGTGGCGTCATTGTAGAAGAGCAAAGAAACGGGAGAGATCCGATTAAATACATTAGTTATGATTATACCTGGTACCTGAATCAATCAACGACTGTATACCAATTTAATAGCGTTTCTGCTACGGAAGCTATCAGAAAGGTTCTTACTGATTTTGGAATACAGATTGAATCTATCATCGAAATGCCTACCAAAATCAATGAGATATATATGCTGAAAACTCCAGGAAAAATTATTCAGGATATTATTGATCAGGTTGAAAAAAAGGAAGGGTATCGAATCAGCGCAGAGATGAGATATGGAAAATTAGTAATCAGAAAACGAATTGATTTGGTGATCGCTGGTTTCTTTGAATTGGCTGAAAATGTTCAAAGGGAAAATATATTGGAAGCAGTCGGCAATCCTTCCAGGACAAGAAGCATTGAATCAATGCGGAATCGTATTCGGCTTATTGTTGACGATGAAGAAACGGAATACCAAGTTACTGCAGAAAAAGAGGATACAGCAATGATCGGACGATATGGATTAATTGAGGAAACCATAAAGATCGAAGCGGAAGATGCAGCAAAAAGCAGACAGGTAGCTATGATTCTTTTGAATAGATTATCAAAAGTGCATGAAACAATAACTTTGAAATTTATTGGCAATACGTTATTCAGGGGAGGCAGACTGTTTGATGTAGTTGAATCGGTAACTGGCATTTCAGGTCGATATATGATTGTTGAAGCAAAGCATCGAATCAATAAAAAGAAATACACAATGGAATTAGAACTGGCATTGCCGGAGGATGTGGTGTAATGAAAAACATTGATAAGCTGGCTAAAATGTTTGAAGAAAGAGAAAATAATACAATTATTACCGCAACGATTGGTGAAGTGTTATCCATGTCGCCGCCAAGGATTAAGTATGGTGACAATATAATTCTGGAAAGAGACAGGCTGGTATTTTCCAATCATGTGTTGAATGGTTATGTTAGAACGTTTCGCTTGACTGGAATTGACATTAATCAGCTAAGCATAACCAGTGATGGTGAAATGTCGTTCCACTTAAAGGATAGCCCTCCAGCACAGGATTATGATATTAAGGGTTTTACGTTGCCGACATCTCAGGCCAATCAGTTGACAGCAACAATGGAATATACAAATACTCTTGTTCCTGGGGATAAGGTGATTATGATTCCAGATACATCACTCAGAAAATGGTTTGTAGTGGATAAGGCGGTGATGGTATGAGCTTGCCTGATATTGCTAAATTAGAATATACCGAAAATGATGTTGTGGAAAAACAGCAACAAAGGGAAAGCAGGGTTTATAAGACGCTCGTGTGGGACTTCGAAAAAGGTGATTTTGAACTTAGAGATGGAAAAACCCTGGAAGCAGATGGAAAGAAATACTTGAAGATATGGATTAAAAAAACATTACTAACCATAAAAAGTACACTTATTTTTGAAGAAACAGAATATGGATCAGAGCATTATAGCTTGATTGGTAGCAATTTAAAGCCTACTTTCGTGGAGGAAGAGATGAAGCGGATGATCCGTGAAGCATTAATAAGAAATTCTGCGGTAAGAAGTGTAAGTAATTTTGAGTTTGAACAAGAAGGTTCCAGGCTTAAGATAACTTTTGATGTTGATAGCATCTTTGGGATCCTTAACGGGGAGGTGGGCTTATAGATGTCTAAGAAAGAAATATTGAATCGTTTGCTTAATGATGTAAACGATAAGTATGACAAAAGACCAGGCTCTTTTATCTATGACGCATTGGCTCCAGCTGCCGAACAGTTTAACGTTAAAAGGAATAAAATTGAATCAGTAGAAGAGAAACTAAATATTGAGAACCTATCTGGTGAGGAATTGGAACAGCGTGTTAAACAGCGTTCTGGTATTCGAAGAAGATTAGCAACGCATGCCATTGGCAAGGTTACTGTTACTGGAACTGGCACCATTCATGAAGGGGACCTTTTCGAAACAGAAAACGGAATCCAATTTGAATCAGTTGAAACGGTTGAAATTGTTGATTCCGGAGAAGTGAATATTCAATCGACTATAACAGGGGAACAGGGAGAAGTGCCAGCGGAGTCGATCACTCTTTTCCCAGTGACACTTTCAGGTTTTACAAATGTAATTAATACAGAGCCGACATACGACGGTTTTGAAAAAGAAAGTGATGATGATTTGCTCGAAAGGTACTATGAAGCAATCCGCAGGCCTGCCACCAGTGGGAATAGAGCACACTATGCTGTGTGGGCTAAAGAGATCGAAGGTGTTGGAGATGTAAAAGTATTTCCGCTTTGGGATGGAGACAACACAGTTAAAGTGCTAATCATTGATATGAACCGCCATCCTGCATCTACTGAGCTGGTTGAAACAGTCCAGGAACACCTTGATCCGGGAATTCAGGGATTGGGGGATGGAACGGCACCTATTGGTGCATTTGTGACCGTAGAGAGTGCAAAAGCCCTTGAGATTAATATTGTTGTTGATGTGATTTTATCAGAAGGATCAACATTGGCTGAAGCCGAGCAGCGCGCAATTGAAAGTCTTGAATCATATCTTTTTGATATAGCTTTTAAAGAATTATTTGTAAGCTATGCAAGGCTGGGGGCTTCTATACTTAAAACTGATGGAATTTCCGATTACTCGGATTTAACCGTTAATGGTGGAACTGTAAACGTGGACATTGACCCGGAAGAGGTCGCGATACTTGGGACGGTGACGCTCAATGAGCTATAGAGATGAGATGGTTAATCGGTTGCAGAAATTTCAGCGAAAATCAGAAGTATTTGCTCAAATCTTTAATGCCTACGCTAATCAGTTTGAATCAACAGATGCAGGAATAGAAGACTTAAGGCTCCAAATGTCGATCGATACAGCGACTTGGGGCCTTGCTGTTTACGAAAACGAACTTGAAATACCGGTGGATAATTCTAAACCACTGGATGAGCGTCGCAGTGTTATCAAATCTAAAATGAGAGGGACAGGCCAGGTAGATGCTGCTTTAATCAAATTGGTCGCTGACAGCTACACTAATGGAGATGTGGAAGTGGCTTTTGACGGTAGTATAAACATTACATTTACCAGTGTAATTGGCTTGCCTCCTAACATAGATGATGCAATGAACGCTATAGATGAGATAGCACCGGCACACTTAGCTGTGTTATATACGTACATATATAACACATATCAAGATTTGTCAACATACACCCATCAGCAGATGGAAGTGTACACTTATGAAGAATTAAGATCTTCCGAGTTGGATTAAAGGGGAGTGAAAACCATTGGAAAACACACCAAATTATGTATTTAAGAAGCCTGAACCACATGAGAATTATAACGTATCACATCAAAATGATAATATGGATTTGATCGACGAAGCGTTAACCCCTTCTGCGGATCCAGATGAAGCACCTACCGGATTAGGACCAGGAAAGTTGTATCAGTGGATAGGATGGATTACCAATAGAATAAAAGCTATTACTGGGAAGTCTAATTGGTGGGATGCTCCAAGCAAAACAATGGAGCAATTAAAGAATGACCATATGACGCATAAGACAGAAGAAATGCCACACCGATTTGTAGATGGAGGAACAACATATACTTATGGTTGGCGAGTGGAAAACGGAGATTTACAGTTTATTTATGAGGAGGTATAAGAATGGCGAATGTTATTGAGATAGCAACGAAAGCATTGCAGGAGTCTATTAAGTCGGCTACTGATACGCTTACAAGTCGATTAACATCTTCAAGGGCAAGTAATTTGGACAACCTTGATACAACTATTTCCAGTAGAAGTTCTCATTCAGCACAGGACGTAGCGAATTTGGTGAGTGGGGGAGGGATTAAGAGTGTGCAGAGAGGAAGAAGTGATTTAACAGCAAGTCCTGGTGGGGGCCATATTGCTTCAACAAATATAACTATTTCACGTGTTAATTTATCTAAGTCTTATGTAAATATACCGTGGAGTCAATCTTCTCATGACTTTGGTCGTTGGGCTGGGACGGTAACCCCCTTCCTTTCGAGTTCAACTAATCTTCGAGTTGTAGTTTACGGGATAGCGGATGAGGACATATTAAAAGGTTATCCATGGGAAGTAATCGAATTTGAGTAAAAGGAGGTTTATCAATGAAATTTTACGCACAATTAGATAAAAATAATAAAGTAGTCGGCATTTCTCAGCTTAAAGGAGCAGTAAGCGAACCTCATATGATAGAAATAAGTGAAGAAGATTATGGTGAAGGAGTTGTATTGGGAAGGCTTTATGAAAACGGAGAGTTTATCGAAGCTCCTCCCGAGCCAGAACCAGAGCCTACTTATGAAGAAGAGAAAGCGCGTTATTTAAGTCTTATTAAAGATGCTCAGACTTTAGGAGAAGATGAAGAAGTAGAAAGATTACAGCAAGAGTGGAAAGATTTGAAGATAGGGAAGGGTTGGTAGGACACATAAGGAACATTATATGTCATAAAGTAATTGCCATAGACATTACTTTCACCTTTGATATAATCATCTCAAAGACTTTTTCATTTAATTAAATAGAATCGGAGGGATGCTTGTGGAAAGAGATATGGATTTAGTGAGAAAAGTATTGATTGAGGTTGAGAAAGAAGATTCCTGCACAGGAATACAAGAACTTAAAGTAGACGGCTATTCACGAGAACAGATAAGTTATCACATCATGATACTTGATCAAGCAGGTTTGATTAAAGCTAAAGACTTCTCAAATCACAATGGATCAGATTGGAAAGCTATGCATCTTACTTGGCAGGGTCATGAATTTTTAGAAGCCGCAAAAGATGATGAAGTATGGCAAAAGGCAAAAGATACCATAAAGAAAAAAGGCGGCCAGATAGCTTTTAGCGTGTTAAAATTACTTCTTATAAAAATAATGGAAGCAAAGTATTTGAACCAATAATTAAAATGAGAAACATCTATATTTGAGGTCCCTCCAGGGGGGCCTCTTTTAATGAAGAGAATTCCAGGAGGTGACAGGGTGGAACGTAGCACTCAAGAAAATTGGTATAACAACAAAGAACTATTTGAACAGATGCAAGAGCTTAGAAAGGATTTCATCGATACAAAAATAGCGATTAAGGAATTCAACACTAAATTTGAGCGATATAACGGACTCTGGGAACGGATAAGCAAGCTGGAAGGTCAACCATGCCAGCAAAAGGATGAAATTAATCATCTTCACAAACTGGCAAAGGGCATTCTGACAGAGTGGAATGATTTTAAAAGCCAAAGATCAACAAAAGAAAAACTTGGAGATGATTTAATTAAGTGGTCTGGATGGATTATAGGAGCCATCGGAGGAATTATTGGCACCTTATCACTATTGGGGGTGTTTTGATATGCCATGAGCAGCTTGATGTCAGCAGAATGGAAAACCTTCGGGATATGGAGGTGTGAGCGATATGGATGATATTGTATCTCTTGTTATTCCTTTTATTGCTATGATCTTTTTTATTGGAATGACAGAAAACATTGTTGAGGAACTTGAAAACCTTTTTAATCGAAAAATTCATGAGGCAGTTGGATACTTCCTTGTTCTGGTTTTGGCATTCGCTATTTCCATGCTTGGAGACTATCGATTCTTTGAATATTTGGATGTGACGTTTCAGTATGATTGGATGGATTGGATGATGTCAGCATTTGTCATAGCGGCCGGATCCGGCTTTCTGGAAAAGAAATTCGATATCATAAACACCATTCCGTCAGTGATTAGTGGAGTACGTATAAACAGAAGCAAGAAAAAGGATGATCACCATAACAAAGATGATTCGTTGCCGCCAATTTAGAGAGGGGTGGAACAATTGGAAAAATCAGGAATAGGGTTAGTTGAATTCGCTGAAAGGCAGTTAGGAAATCCATACTGGTGGGGAACTTTCGGGCAGATAGCGACTGAAAATCTACTGCAGCGATTAGCAAGACAGTATCCAGCACACTATCCAGCTTCCAGGATGTCGAGATATCGTCAGGGATTTGGAAAAAGAGTTTTTGACTGCAACGGCATGGTAAAGGGTTATCTTTGGACTTTACCGGGAGGTCAGCTACAGTATGATGCTACTACAGACTGGAATGCAAATGGCACTCTTAAGAGGTGCGCTGAGAAAGGTCCGATCAACACTATACCAGATGAGCCTGGGGTTCTCGTGTTTTTCCCTGGGCACGTTGGTGTTTATGAAGGAAATGGAAATGTTATTGAGGCGCGTGGTTTTAATCATGGAGTTGTGAGGCGGCCACTCAGCGCAGGGCGTTGGCATAGCTGGGGAAAGCATCCGCACATTGACTATAGCATAGAAGGGATGATAGAGCATATGAAATCTAAATATTTCAAAGACATAAAACAACAATGGCAGGCGGATCATGTCGACCCGCTCAAGGAAAAGGGAATCATAAGCGGTAGAACGGAAACAACCTTTGATCCTGATGCTCCGATCACCAGAGCAGAATGCGCTGTTTTGATTAAGAAAACAATCGACTATCTTGAAAGGGGTGGAAGATAGTGATTGAAACAATATATACTGCAATCGTAGGCCATGTGATTGAGATATTCTTTTTATTGCTTGCATTGGTAGGAATCTACGCAGGTAAACATATTTTGACAGCCAAGGGAGTTATAAAAACCAAGCTTAGCCCAGAACAATTTCTGATAGTTAAAGGCATTGCAGAATCCGTCGTGCTTTTCGTGCAACAAAAATTCAGGCAAAAACAACCGTCGGAAAAGCTGGATCTTGCCGTTGAACACGCAGTGAGTATTTTAAGGGAGAACGGTATAAACGTAGACGAAAACGTTCTTCATGTTATGATCGAATCCAATCTGAAACGCCTTAAAAAAGAATTCGGGGATGCATGGAAAATTGAAGCCGAGGATGAACCTTAAAACATCCAGGGCGGGCTCGTGGGTCTTTTTTATTTAAATCTTTTGTGTTATTATATATTTTGCATTGAAGGCTATTTTGTTAAATTGTATAATTGCAAAAATAAACCTATATATAATGAAGGAAAAAAGTTTATTGTGAATGGCTAAAAAAGCACATGCATTTAATTAAAAAGCTAACACATAACTAACAAAGGAATCTATGTACATTGATATTGCAGGGTTGGCAATTATCGAAAAGATAATGATGATTCAAAAAAACAGCCCACTTATCGGGCTGTTTTTTCAAAAATAAATTCTTTAATTTTCAATACCTTTACGAGCTTTTACACCTTGTTGATAATAGTGTTTTACTTCTTTCATTTCTGTTACCAAATCAGCAACCTCTAATAACTCGGCAGGAGCATACCGACCGGTTATAATCAGTTCTGTTGAAGCTGGTTTGGCAGCAATAAGATCAAGCACCTTATCTATAGAGACAAGCTTATAATACAGAGCAACATTAAGTTCGTCTAAAACCACGACATCGTATGTTTTGTTGCGAATTATTTCTCGTGCTGTGTCTAATCCTTTTTTTGCAATGAGAACATCTTCTTCTGTTGGATCGTTTTTAATGAAGCAATCGCGACCATATTGTTCAATGGTGATACCTTCTAATAAAGAAGGGGCTTTCATTTCGCTGTAAGCCATTCCTTTGATAAACTGTCCGACATATACTTTTTTGCCACTGCATACGGCTCTCAAAGAAAGACCCAGAGCTGCTGTGGTTTTGCCTTTTCCATTGCCAGTATAAACTTGAACATATCCTTTCTCAGGCATAGTGTTCACTCCTTATATGATAAATTCTACTTCATGGATATCATTATAGTAGAATCATCAGAGAAATGCAAAAATGAACAGCATCAAGCTGATAGCAAGACAGATGAATTACCAGGTAGAAAGGGGATCTTTTGTGGAATATACGGGAGAACGAGTAATACCGGAGTATATGAGCCCTAAGAATGGAATGTTAAGGGAACATATAGCAAGATACCTGTTTGCTTCAAAATATTGTTTTGGTCAAATACTTGATTTAGGCTGTGGCGTAGGCTATGGTACAGAAATATTACTTGATTCAGATGATGAGAATAAAATTGAGCATATCACAGGGGTAGATATTGATTTAGATAGTATTCAATATGCCAAGGATATGTACGGTTATCTGAAGAGCACATTTCAAGTTGGCGATGCAAGAGAAACCAGCTGTATCCAAATGCTTAAAAAATACGATCACATCATTTGTTATGAAATGATTGAACATTTGAGGGAAGACACCCAAGTGATAGAAAATATTTCTAAAATGCTAAAACCTCAAGGAAAACTTTTTATTTCAACACCTTTTGGTCAAGGAAAAGGAAAACCGTGTTCTTCTCCTTATCATGTTCATCAATACCTTGAATCAGAGTTTAGGGAGCTACTGGAATCATTCTTTAATATAGATATGTATTACCAAAGAGATGAAACAATTGAAAAACCAGTAGCAGGGAAAAAGTATTATTTAATGATAGCTGTTTGCGAACATAAAGGCTAGTAAAGCATTCGCGTTACGTTTTTGAAGCATAGAAATAGCCATTTTAATAAGGAGGTAAACAGAACCAATGACATTATTTCAAGCTATTGTGCTGGGGATTGTCCAAGGGATTACAGAATTTTTACCAGTAAGCAGCTCAGGACATCTGGCGCTAACGCAGTTTTTCTTAGGAGTACCGGAAGATCGGGTGTTTTTTTTAACGGTAATGCTACATATAGGCACCTTGTTCTCTGTACTAGTGGTATACTGGACAGATTTAATTAATATTCTTATTGCCTTTTTTCAAATGTGTGCCGATGTTATTAAAGGAAAAGGATTAGGATTAGAGAAAGAATACCATCGATTAGCTTTTTTGATTATTGTAGGAACGATTCCTACGGGTATTATGGGCTTGTTATTTAGAGATATATTTTCTAATATATATACATCACAAAGAGTAATAGGAATAGCGTTGATTATTACTGGAACCCTTTTATGGACGTCTGAAAGATCGCAAAAGTTTATGAGTAATAAAAAAGAACTTCCGGAAATGACCTGGAAAAATGCGGTTGCCGTGGGCATTTTTCAAGGTTTTGCTATAACGCCGGGAATGTCTAGGTCTGGTGCGACTATTTCTGGTGCACTATTTCAAGGAATTAATAAACATACCGCAACTCGGTACTCTTTTCTTCTCTCTTTTCCTATTATTGCTTTAGCGACTATGTTGGAGGTAATAGAAGCAATAGAAGTAGGTACTGGCGATATCGGTCTATCGATGCTGATGGTTGGGATTATAACATCCTTTCTTGCAGGTGTATTCGCCATAAGGACGCTCATTCGTATGATTGCTCAAGGAAAGCTATATTATTTTTCATTTTACACATGGGCTCTTGGGAGTGGATCACTAATTCTTTCTTTTTTGTAAAATTGAATATTGACACATATTCGTCAGCATGATAGTATATTTCGAAGATATAAAAACAAAAGAAATACCTTTAAATTGATCCTGCGAGGTCAGAAAGGGAGTGAATGATATGAAAAGCAATTGTCATGTAAGTAATGGGAATTACGTTAATGCTAAAAGTGTAATAGGGACAGTGAGAAAGGCGATAATTTTCGCTTTTTCATTGTCCTTTTTGTTTGCCCAAACAAGTAAAATGCCATGGAATCAGGAGGTAGTAGCATGAAAGCACAGCTGATATTAGAAAACGGAAAAAAATTTGAAGGACGAGCTTTCGGATATAAGCAAGAAAGCGTCGGAGAACTGGTTTTTACAACAGGCATGACAGGATATCAAGAGGTACTGACGGATCCATCTTACCATGGGCAAATCGTTACGTTTACTTATCCACTGATCGGAAACTATGGAATTAATTTGGAAGATATAGAATCGGCTACTCCACACCCAAAGGCATTAATTGTTCGAGAAAAAGCAAACTATCCCAGTAATTGGCGATGTGAAATGGGCTTAGAAGGCTATTTGAAGCATCACAAAATCATGGGTATTGAAGCCCTTGATACTCGAGAACTAACAAAAATAATTCGGGACCAAGGAACAATGAAGGCGATCATAACCCTTCGAGAATTAACAGAAAGTCAGATTGCTCAAAAATTAAATCAGTTTAATAACATTCATGCCGTAGACAGAGTGACGACTAGTCACTCATATGAAGTCCTTGGGGAAGGAAAGCATGTAGCAATCATAGATTTTGGAGTGAAAGAAAATATTCTTCGTTCTCTTCAGTTAAGAAACTGTAAGATTACTGTTTTTCCAGCCAGAGCAAAGGTCAAAGAGGTACTTAGTATAAATCCTGATGGGATTCTATTGTCGAACGGACCTGGAGATCCTGAGGATTTAATGGATATTGCCGATAACATACGAACCTTTGTTGAAACAAAGCCGGTTTTTGGGATTTGCCTGGGTCACCAGATTTTGAACTTAGCGTTAGGTGGAAGTAGCAAAAAGATGACATTTGGACACCGAGGCTGTAATCATCCGGTAAAAGATTTACAGCAAGGGAAAGTATACATTACTTCCCAAAATCATGGATATGTGGTTAATGAAGTGCCAGAAACCCTTGAAATAACGCATATTAACTTGAATGATCAATCTGTTGAAGGATTGAGACATCGTAAACATCCTGCATTTAGCGTGCAATTTCACCCAGAAGCAAGTCCTGGACCTCAGGAAACAAAATATCTATTTGATGAATTTATGAATGCGATGAAAGGAGGGCAAGATCATGCCTAAAAAATCAAACATTAAAAAGGTATTGGTGATAGGTTCCGGTCCAATTGTTATCGGACAGGCTGCCGAATTTGATTATTCAGGAACACAGGCTTGCCAGGCCCTTAAAGAAGAAGGTGTCGAAGTAGTGCTCATCAATAGTAACCCAGCAACCATTATGACAGATAAAGCATTTGCTGATAAAATATACTTAGAGCCATTAACGTTAGAATTTGTTGAAAAGATTCTTGATAAAGAAAGACCTGATAGCCTTATGGCAGGAATGGGTGGTCAGACGGCACTGAATCTAGCCGTTGAACTTCATGATTCCGGTGCTCTGGAGAGATACAATGTACAAGTTATTGGAACCTCGATCGAATCTATCAAAGAAGGAGAAGATCGAGAAAGGTTTAAGGCAATGATGGAGCGGATTGATCAACCTGTGATTGAGAGTAGGATTGTTACGAATCTGGAGGAGGGAGTGGGTTTTGCTCAAGAAGTAGGATATCCGGTTATTATAAGACCTGCCTACACCTTAGGAGGTACAGGGGGAGGAATGGCTTATAATGAATATGAGCTGGAAGAAATTTTATCAAGAGGACTTCATCTAAGTCGTGTTGGTCAGGTGTTATTAGAAAAATCGGTTCTTGGCTGGAAAGAAATAGAATATGAAGTAATGAGAGATGCTAACGGCACTTGCATTACTGTCTGCAATATGGAAAATATCGATCCAGTAGGTGTTCACACGGGTGATAGTATTGTGATTGCACCTGTACAAACTTTAAGCGATAAAGAACATCAAATGCTTCGTACCGCAGCCATTGACATTATTAATGCCGTAGGCATTGAAGGGGGATGCAATGTTCAGTTTGCAATGAATCCTAAAAGCTTCGAATATGCCGTAATAGAAATTAATCCACGTGTTAGCCGTTCCTCAGCCTTAGCATCCAAAGCAACTGGTTATCCAATTGCAAAAGTAGCATCCAAAATTGCCCTTGGATATGGGTTGGATGAAATTAAAAATGCGGTCACTGGTAAGACGTATGCTTGCTTTGAACCGACCCTAGATTATGTAGTAGTCAAAATTCCTAAGTGGCCTTTTGACAAGTTTAGAAATGCCAAACGATCCTTGGGAACAAAAATGATGGCTACAGGAGAAGTGATGGCATTGGGGAATAATTTTGAAGCAGCATTGCTAAAAGGCATTCGATCTTTAGAGATTGGAAGATACAGCTTCATTAATCCAGATTCTGAACGAAAAAGCCTTCAAGAGCTAAAAGCTCAAATACAAGTACCGGATGATGAACGTATTTTTGATTTGGCTGAAATGCTGCGCCGCAACTATCGAGTGGAAAAAGTATCAGAAATTACTGGCATAGATCCTTTCTTTATCCAAAAAATTCAAGGGATTGTTTTAATGGAAGAAGAACTTAAAGAAATGAAAAGCACCGATCTAACACCTCAGAAATTACGAAATTACAAACAAAAAGGATTTTCGGATAAAGGAATGGCCGATATAATCAAGTGTAGTCCACAAGCAATTTATGGTCTGAGAAATCAATGGAACATCCATCCTGTATATAAAATGGTAGATACCTGTGCCGGTGAGTTTGAAGCACAATCACCATACTATTATTCAACCTATGATTCTGTGGATGAAGTCAACGTAACTTCTAAACGAAAAATAATGGTTATTGGATCAGGACCTATCCGAATAGGACAGGGGATTGAGTTTGATTATTGCTCTGTGCACAGCATCTTGGCCTTAAGAAAGGCAGGGTTGGAAACCATTATGGTAAATAACAATCCTGAAACAGTGAGCACTGACTTTGATATTTCTGATAAACTTTATTTTGAACCTTTAACAGAAGAGGATGTATTAAACATTGCTGAAAAAGAAAAACCGGAAGGGGTTATTCTACAATTTGGTGGCCAGACAGCCATCAAATTAGCCGATTTTTTTCAGGAAATGAATATTCCTATTCTAGGAACTCAACCAACACAAATCGATACAGCAGAAGATCGTGAAAAGTTTGAAAAACTAATGGATCGATTGAAAATAAATCGTCCACAGGGAAAAGCTGTGTGGTCTTTAGAAGAAGGATTGAAAGCAGCCAACTTTTTGGGATATCCTGTTTTAGTAAGACCCTCCTATGTGCTTGGTGGAAGAGGAATGGAAATCACCAGAGATGAGCTGGAACTTAAGAAATATCTGAAAGACGCTTTTGAAGCTGATCATAAGAATCCGGTATTAATTGATCGATACCTAATGGGCAGAGAAATAGAAGTAGACGCTATTTTCGACGGTAAAGATGTGCTAATACCTGGTATTATGGAACACTTGGATCGGGCTGGGGTGCATTCTGGAGACAGCACATCACTATACCCGGCTGAATACCTGACAATAGAAAGAAAAAAAGAATTGCTGGAAGTAACAAAGAAAGTTGCCAAAGGACTAGAGATATCAGGAATGGTAAGTATTCAGTTTATAGAATTTCAGGATAACTTATATTTAATTGAAGTAAATCCACGTTCCAGTCGAACCGTACCCTACATCAGCAAAGTTACCGGAGTGCCGGTTATTGAATTAGCCACCAGAGTGATGCTGGGTGAGAGATTACAAGATATGGGATGGGGAATAGGACTTTATAAAGAAGAAAAAATCCATACGGTTAAAGTTCCTGTATTTTCAACGGAAAAATTACCAATGGTTGAAGTAAGTCTTGGTCCAGAGATGAGATCAACAGGCGAAGTTTTAGGAATTGGAAAAACCTCGATAGAAGCCATGTATAAAGGGCTTATTGCAGCGGGAATCACAATGCCTCAAAAAGGTGGAATTATATTAGCAACGATCAATCTTCACGAACATCAGAATTTTGCACGTCTTGCCAAGCGGCTTCATGCTATGGGATATACCTTAAAAGCGACTTCGGGGACAGCGGAGACCTTATCGGAGAACATGATTCCTGTTGAAACGGTGAAGAAAATTAAAGAAGGGGTTCCTAACTTGTTAGACCTTATTCGAAGTGGGACGATCAGTCTGATTGTAAACACGCCAACCAAAGGGAATGACAATCTAAGAGATGGGTTTAGGATTAGGAGAATTGCCGTAGAAGCAGGCGTTCCATTGATTACTTCTTTGGATATATTAGAAGCTATGATAGAAATAATGGAAAAAGAAGTTCAGATCAAAGATATGGATGTAATTGAGATAGGAGGTATTGCATGAAACGAATGATAAAAGCATCAATAGTAACGCATGAAAAAATTGGAGAGAATTGCTGGAGTATGTGGTTAAAAGCTCCTGGGATTACGGAAGGTGTTATTCCCGGACAATTTGCTCATATTAAGCTTAAACAAGGAGAAAAACTATTACCTCGCCCGCTTAGTATTTGTGAAATTGATCGAAATCAAAAGGCATTACGAATTGTCTATGCTGTTGTTGGAAACGGAACAAAAGATCTTTCTCTAATGAAAATGGGAGAGGAAGTTACCTTATTATCACCTTTAGGGAACGGATATGATATTAAGGCCACAGCACAGAAGAGTATCATTGTTGGGGGAGGTATGGGGATACCACCTTTGTTAGAACTTTCCAAGCGCATTCCAGGAGAAAAAGAAATATACCTGGGATATGCTTCAACCCCCTTTTTACAGAAAGACTTCGAAGAACATAGCGAAAAACTTAGAATTGCAACAGATGATGGATCTTATGGATACACAGGAACAGTACTGGACGCTATGAATTACTATCACGCAGATGGAGATGTTGTATATAGTTGTGGCCCTAGACCAATGTTGCAGAAAATTTCTGAATGGGCTAAACAAAAAGGTATTCCTGCACAGATTTCCCTTGAAGAACGAATGGCTTGTGGTATTGGTGCTTGCTTAGTATGCACCTGCAAGATTAAGAAAGAAAAGGAAGAGGACTGGCAACATCAAAGAGTTTGTTCGGACGGACCGGTTTTTAATAGTAAGGAGGTTGTTTGGGATGCATAATAAAGCGGTGAAAGAACCAGATCTTTCCGTAGATTTAGCAGGCGTAAAACTCAAAAATCCAATTATGACAGCGTCGGGCACCTTTGGATCTGGGAAAGAATATGGGGAGTACATTGACTTAAATCGACTAGGTGCAATTGTTGTAAAAGGCGTAAGCCTGACACCTTGGAAAGGAAACCCGACACCACGCGTTGCTGAAACCTATGGTGGGATGCTGAACGCAGTCGGACTTCAGAATCCGGGGGTGGAAGCATTTATTAAAGATGATTTACCATTCTTAAAACAATTTAATACGAAAGTGATTGTCAACGTATCTGGAAAAAGTATCGAAGAATATTGCCGTGTTGCCGAAAGACTGGCTGATACAGAGGTAGATATGCTAGAACTTAATATATCCTGTCCTAATATTAAAGAAGGTGGAATAACCTTTGGAACAGATGAGAAAATGGCTGCAGCGGTGGTAAAAGAAGTGAAAAAACGAAGCCGACAGCCCTTAATGGTCAAGCTTAGTCCGAATGTATCGGATATCACTAAGATTGCAAAAGTGGTCGAAGAAGAAGGAGCTGACGCTCTATCATTGATAAATACGCTATTAGGCATGGCTATTGATACAAAGAGTAAAAGACCGGTTTTAGGAAATATAATGGGTGGTCTTTCTGGTCCTGCCATTAAACCTGTTGCTCTAAGAATGGTATACCAAGTATGCCAGACGGTTAAGATACCGGTTGTAGGGATGGGCGGTATTATGAATGGTCATGATGCAGCTGAGTTCATATTAGCTGGTGCAAATGCTGTGGCAATCGGAACAGCAAACTTCACAAATCCTTGTGCCACCATGGATGTGATGGAGGAACTAATCCATTACATGAAAGAACAGCAAATGGAGAGGCTGGAAGAATTAAGAAATGCGTTGACTATTTGAAAAGAACTAGTTGATGGAATTATCAGAAAGTGGTATAATAAGAACAAGGAAAGAAGTTTTGTAGCCTGGCAAAATCATTCTTTAACGGCAGGGACGTCCTAAGATGCGGAGTGGACTTCGCATAAGGTAAAAAAGAGAAAAACATACGTTTGCAAAATATCTATTCAAGCAGTACCTTTCGAGCAGTACCTTGTAAAAAGACGGTTGCAGAAAAGAAGTAACAATATGCAAAATGTCAGGAGGTATGCGGAATCCAAGATTCTATAAGCGAAAAAACTGAATATCCAGGTGATCTGAGAGGTCTCTGCCGTTGACAGGATTTTCCAACTTCGATGAAGAATTGGGTAATCCTGTTCCTTTTTGTGCATAAAACCAGATTAGAATGGTACAATAGAAATAGCTGTCAAAATAATATTAACTCTAGAGAAGGAGCAAAAATAATGGAACTATTAAAGTTAGGTCTTGTTTTTGTGGTTATTTTACTATTGATAAAAAAGAAGATTAATTTAGGAGTTTCAATGATGATAGGGTCGGCACTAATGGCTTTTTTATTCAAAATGTCCGTGGGTGAAACCATAAAAACATTTTTTATAACCATGGTTAGCACATCAACAATACAAACAGCATTGGCTTTAATGTTGATTATGATGCTGGAATATATAATGCGTCAAAAAAACATGCTGGAAAAAATGGTACTTTCGCTAAATCATCTTATTAGAGATTATCGGATGGTGATGCCAGTCCCTCCTATGTTTATGGGCCTTCTTCCATCAGCAGGTGGAGCCTTGTTTTCTGCTTCGATGGTATCGAATGCTTGTGGAGATCATAAAATGACGGCTGAACGGAAAGGCGTTATTAATTTTTGGTTTCGACATGTATGGGAATGCGTATTACCATTATACCCTTCACTGATCATAGCTTCTGAAGTGATGGGAGTGCCGATGAATCAATTCATAAAAAAGACATACCCCTTTACTATTATGGCTGTGGTACTTGGGATTCCTTACCTCCTTTATGAAATGAAAAAAGAGAATAGGGAGGCAGCGAATCTAACACAACAGACGGATACAAGTGAGACAAGGAACAAGAATCAAGATATTAAGGACCTCATCCTGGGGATTTTTCCAATCCTTATGATTTTGGCAGCATTTTTTCTACTAAACTTATCGCTATGGTTCTCTTTGTTTCTAGTAATTCTTCCGATGGTTTTTTCTATGAACCTCTCTATGAAGGAGATTCCAAGATTTTTACAAGCTTCCGTATCTTACAAAATCATTTTGATTCTTATTGGCATTATGATTTTTAAGGATATATTGGAAGTATCTGGTGCGGTGAATATATTGGTTGATCAAATGGTAGGCTGGGGAATTTCGATTGTAACATTAAGTATACTGCTGCCTTTTGCCATAGGCTTTTTCACTGGAATATCTCAAGCATTTGTTGCTATAGCCTTTCCGATACTCATAGGAATGATGCCAGAAGTAAATTTATCTTTGATGGCGTTGGCACATGTCAGTGGATTTGCAGGAATTATGGTATCACCGATGCATTTGTGCTTAGTCTTAACAGCTGATTTTTTTAATGCTCAAATGGGTAAAATGATTGCAATGATGTTTCCTGCACTTTTAATGATGATCGGAGCGGGATGGATGTTGGTACAGTTATGATAAGAAAAGAAAGGATGGTCAGCTTGAAAAAACAAGAGTCAAAGCAAGGTGTTATTGCTTATTTTTGTATGGAATACGGTTTAGAATCATCATTTAAGATTTACTCCGGCGGTCTCGGAATTCTGGCAGGAGATCATCTGAAAGCATGTAAAGATAAAGGCTTACCGGTGGTTGGAATTGGCATCAAGTGGGAACAGGGATATGTAGAACAATACTTGGATAAGGAAGGAGCGGTGACAGATTGCTATCGCAACATTAATTGTTCGCATCTGGAAGATACCGGGACCATAGTAGAAGTAATTATCCGAGAAGAAAAAGTGCCAGTAAAAGTATGGAAAACAGAAGCTTATGGTAATGTGCCTTTATTGTTACTAGATACCAATATTTCCGGTTCGCCGCATCATGGAATAACCAAAAATCTTTATGGTGGAAACAGTGAAGATCGGGTTGCGCAGGAAATTGTGCTCGGAGCAGGAGGAATAAAAGCATTAAGAGCGATGGGATACTCCGTAAACACCTACCATTTTAATGAAGGCCATGCCGTGATTGCTGGACTGGAGTTGATCGCTGAAAAAATGAGTAGAGGTGTATCTTTTCATGATGCCTGGGAAGAAACAAAAAAAGAAATTGTGTTTACGACGCATACACCCGTTGAGGCTGGTAACGAAACCCATCCCATAAGTCGCTTTCTTTACATGAATGCAAACCAAGGATTAACGATTGAACAGCTAATAGAAATAGGGGGAGCACCCTTTAATATGACGGTGGCTGGATTAAGGCTTTCAAGAAAGGTTAATACCGTAGCCGAGCTTCATTTGGAGACTACTAAAAAAATGTGGAAGTCCGTTACTGGAAAAGCTCCCATGATTAACATTACTAATGGAGTGCATCTAAAAACCTGGATGGATGATGGGTTTCTGGAACAAAAATTAGAAAAAGAAAAATGCCTGGAACTTCATCAGAAAAACAAAAAAAACTTGATAAAGCTTATTGAAGAAAGGACAGGTGCTGTCTTTCAACCTGAAAAACTAACGATTGGATTTGCACGAAGAATGACTCCTTACAAAAGAAGTGATCTAATATTTAGTGATAGATCTAAAATAGATCTATTGCTGAAGCAGGAAAAAATCCAACTGGTTTTTTCTGGAAAAGCTCATCCCATGGATAATGCCGGGAAAGAAAAAATGGGCGCTATTTATGAAATGCAAAAAAAATATCCAAACGCTATTGTATTTCTTCAAAACTACGATATGGAAATAGGTGCATTGATCACGAGAGGATGTGATGTCTGGTTAAACAATCCTCAACGACCTAAAGAAGCCTGTGGAACATCCGGAATGAAGGCAGCTATGAACGGAGTCCTCAATCTAAGCATTTTAGATGGATGGTGGCCTGAAGCTTGTCAACATGGGGTTAATGGCTGGGCAATTGGAGATGTGATAACCCCTAAGACAGAAGAGCAACAAGATCAAAAGGATGCAAAAGCTTTATATGAAATGATGGAGAAGGAAGTTATTCCTCTCTACTATGAAAACACTGAAAAGTGGGCGGATATGATGCTGAAAAGTATTGAAACAACGAAAGAAGCTTTTTCAGCGGAACGCATGGTAGATGAATATTGGAATAAAATGTATAAACCTAAAAAAGGAAGAGGATTAGTATGATCCTATCAGAGAAAAAAGCAGGTATTTTACTTCATGTGACATCGCTTCCTTCCAGCCATGGCATTGGTGATCTGGGAAGTGCTTGTAAGGAATGGCTAGACTTTCTTGTTAAGACAGAACAACAGTATTGGCAGATTTTGCCCATTCACCCTGTTGGTTTTGGTGAATCGCCATACCAAAGTTTTTCAGCTTTTGCAGGCGAAGAATTATTATTGGACCCAGAATGGATGAGAGAGAAAGGATACCTTACCAGTAGTGAATTGAAGAACACGCCCATTTTTGATGACGAGGTTGTTGACTATCAAAAAATCGGTGAATGGAAAGAAAAGCTGTTTTACCAAGCATTTCTAAGGTTTCGAAAAGAATCGGGTGCTAATGACTTTGCTCAATTTTGCGAGCAGCATAAGGACTGGTTGGATGATTATGCTCTTTTTAGAGCCATTAAAAAGAAGGAAAAAGAAAGACCTTGGCATCAATGGCCAGAAAAATTGAAAAAAAGGGATAGCCAGGTGATACGCCAGTTTAGTGAGGAAAACGTGGAGTTGATACAGTATTACCTGTTTTTGCAGTTTTGTTTTTTTATGCAGTGGCAAAAGATGAAAAAAAAGTATACAGAACAAAATATTAAAATCATAGGGGACTTACCTATTTTTGTGGCTCACGATAGTGCTGATGTGTGGGCTAACTCTCAATTGTTTGACTTGAAAGAAGATGGAACACCTCGCGTGGTAGCCGGTGTTCCTCCTGATTACTTTTCGGTGACAGGACAACGGTGGGGAAACCCACATTATAAATGGAATGAAATGAAGAAAAATCATTACAATTGGTGGAGTAGGCGCCTAGAGCACCTCTTAACAATGGTAGATATAATAAGGATAGATCATTTTAGAGGATTTGAAGCTTATTGGGAAATTCCGGAAGAAGAAATAACAGCTAAAAACGGTAGATGGATAAAAGCACCTGGAGACGAACTCTTCAAAGAGCTGAAGAAACAATATTCAAGCCTTCCTTTGATTGCGGAAGATTTAGGAATTATCACTCCATCTGTAAGGGCGTTAAAGAAGAAATTCGGACTCCCCGGAATGAAAATACTGCAGTTTTCTTTCTATCCTGGTTTGAAAAAAAGGGAAAGACCTTATGAGTATGAAAAAAACACTTTTGCGTATAGTGGAACGCATGATAATGATACGTTAGTAGGTTGGATTCAAACAGAAGCACAGGAAAACAAGAGCATTGCTTTACGTATAAAAAAGCAGCACGGGATTGATGTTTATGATAATGTCGAAAAGACATGTTGGGCTCTTTTGGAGGTGTTGTTCAGCACCAATGCAGGAGTTGTGATAGTCCCAATGCAAGACTATCTTTGTTTAGGGTCAGAAGCAAGGATGAACTATCCTGGTACAATAGCGAATAACTGGCGCTGGAGAGTGAAAAAAGAAGCGATAGGTGATGAGTTTTTAGCTGTTAAGATAAAACAGCTAACGACAAAGTTGAATCGTTTCAGGAAAAAAAGAAACTGAAAAATTAGAAAAACAAGCAAATACAAAACACAAGATCCTAGCACTGGCCTTATCACTGAACACAGATAAAATCTAGGAAAACCCTTGATAAAGGGTCTTCCTAGAGAAGGTTACCACCTGGGATGCGTTTTTAGTTCTGTAATACATTGGGAACTAAATTTGTTTTCTGAAAAGATTTGATCACCGCGTACACAAGCGTGATATTAATAATGGTGACAACTCCATGACTTGCTAATCTGGCTGGAAATAATACCCAAAAGCCAGTACCCAATAAATGAGTTAGCCAGACCGTATTCAGTAGACCGGAAATTAAGAGATACACCAAAATATTTGATGCAACCACAGAAACTAAGGAAAACCTTTGGAAGCCAAACCTACCGGTAACTAGCACAACCACGCCTGGAATAAAGCCGGTTAGACCCGAACTAATGGTGAAACCAGGGTGAAAAGCAGCACCGTGGGAATTGATTAAAAATCCAAGTAAATCGCTGACGATGCCTGTCATGAAACCAGCAAAGGGACCAAGTAAAATACCGGAAATAATGAGAGGGACATTTCCAAAACTCATTCGCACACTATTGTTAAATAACATGACGGCACCAATACGAGAAAGAATAATATTGATACCTACAAAAAAAGACGCCATAACCAACACTTTTGTAGGTATGCGCCCGGAACTTAGACCAAACATATGCACACCTCCTTTCTCTTAAAGTGAGGCATTTAGACCCCACATAAGAGAAATAGAGATATGATTTCTCATATGTGGCAGCGGATGCAACATTATAACGCGAATAGAAATTCTTCGTTTGAGAGCAACCTCCCATCCCTCAACACTTAACGCATAATGTCTACTCTGCCTCTGAAATCATCATATGATAGAACAAGATAATTGTAAAGGCATTTATGATGAATTCTTTTAGATGGAGATTAAAGGAAACACTAAATCAAGCAAGTGGGATAGAATCGTTTCGAAAAACATTGTGAAGATATTATAAAGGAAGAAAAAAAGTGTCATAAAAAGTTTTAGGTAAAAGGGGATATTTTGTTGACACCTTTCCTTAAAAATGGTATATTAAATAAGCCGCAAAAACACGGCGACAGTAACAAATGCGAAGCGGAAAACAAGACAAAAAAAGGTATTGACATCGAAAGTAGAGCATGGTAAGATAATCAAGTCGCTTAAGAGCGGCAAAAAATAAGCAAAGAGAGTTCTTTGAAAACTGAACAGCAGAGAGAACGAAACCACACGTTAAAACGTGATGGAAAACGCAAGCAAAAGCTTGGGTACAGGAAGAATTTATATAAGAGTTTGATCCTGGCTCAGGATGAACGCTGGCGGCGTGCCTAACACATGCAAGTCGAGCGGAGTGCCTTTTCGGAAATTTTCGGATGGAAGAGAAGGATACTTAGCGGCGGACGGGTGAGTAACGCGTGGGCAACCAACCTTGATCAGGGGGACAACATTGGGAAACCAGTGCTAATACCGCATAGCTCTATTGAAAGGCATCTTTTAATA
>NZ_FNPV01000012.1 GCF_900107405.1 Tindallia californiensis
TGGGAAGCCAGTGAGGACATTACGCTGTCGATCCCTCTTACTGATACGGAAACCGAAACCGACTATTTCTTAGTAAGTGCTTTAACGGAAGATCAGTACCAACAGTTGCATCAACGAAGTGTTGTTAATTATGATGGCTATGTTCGTGCTTACAAGAACTATCGACGAGACCACGATTCAGACTTTGACCCGGAGGGGAATACGGATTATCAAGAAGATTATTATTGGAAACTCTTTGATCTGGAAAGAGCTGGAAATCATCCAGAAAGTGTTACTTTAACGGTTCAAGGCACTTCTACTCATGTGAACAGTGAGGGAGAGGTAGTGCATGGGTTTTCTGAGAAGGCTTCAGCCCTACTGGCCGCTGCTGAACCCCTAGGCCTAATGAGTTTTTCGGATGGTTCTCCTGGTAGTCAGTCTACTAGTACTACCATTAAATCCTTAGATGATTTCCAAAACCTTGATCAGTTTCGCGCTTTCCGAAATGCTGCCGCTAATGATGGTCTTTATTTTTGGCGCGATGGGACGGCCTCGGCGAAGGTGGTTTATCCCCGTAGCATTACAGAAACCATCCATATTCATAAAGATTTTTTCTCAACACCGGGTAAAGGTAGTAAGGTTCTTGGAAAAGGACTACATTCAGTAACTGGTGATTATTATTCAATCATTGTTCAAGAATCAGGATCGTTCACAGGATTCAGGCCAGGAAACGCCGGTATTCGTTTTACCGAGCTTCAGGAGTTTAGAGAGCCAGGATATGGACCCTCTCATACAACTACATTAGAAATTGGTAGAATTTATTATGTGAACAATCCATTAGAAGGACCTATTAGCATTAGCGAACCATCTTCGCGTTCTGCTTATAGAAGCGGCTATCCCATCGCAAATGCAGAAATGGTACAGAGTCTTGAATACCGTTTTCCTGAAGATATACCTCATCCGGATAACAGCGGTCCTTGCCCGAAGGAATATGTTAAACAATTGGAAGACATGTTTTTGGAAGCTGTCCACGAACCTGACACTGGAAATACGCCGTTTTTTACTCTTTTCCTAAGCAAAATGGCAGAACAGCAGGCAAAAAGTGCTCATTATCGGTTTTTACCGCCGCTGATTGCACGAGCAAGTACTGATGGTAATGTTACTAGACATCTTCATCCTTGGTTTACAGGTCAAGCCAGTGATTGGGTAGGTCTCTTCCCTTACGGACAATATGCCGGTGGAGTAATAAACGGACTTGACCGTTGGTATTCTGATCAGTTTAGAATTGGAGATACACGACGTTACGTTTTCAATTCACCTATGCGCAATCCAGACCATTATGAGACGGGTTTTTCAACTCAAATTCAAAATTCAGATAATCTTTACACCCCTACTCTTGGTAAGGATGGAAAGGAACAAAAGGGACTGGTTAAACACGTCGGAGTACGAGTGGAAAAGGGTTTTTTAGCTTCAAAAGGTGATTTTCTTCAGGTAGCGCTAGATATTTACGAGGCACCAGATGAACTTTCTGATTTCCAACGAATGCCTTACTCTGTTCACACTGAATATGAGTTGACCTTAGGTGATGTTCCTTATTATTTTGATGGTACGATTGATTCAGGCGGTGGTGCTAGTGTTATGTAACCCCCCGCCCCTGACGATCCATTCTTTTTACCCAGCCCCTCACAAAGGGAGGGGCTGGTATCTTTAGGAACAGGAGGAAAAAAGTATTTTCCACCGTTGCTCCTATCAAATTAAGAACGATAGTGGATTTGGATATTCGAATTTAATAATCTCTCAAAAATCTTTATTCTCTCTATTACTTCTAAGGATTCAAAAGAAAACATGGAAATTGACTGCCATAAAAAAACCCACCCGCCGATATAGAGACCTTCTACGGCTAAGTCGCCGGCCAAATTTAATGAAGCGTTGGCTTTCAGAGAAAATGCCGTTAGCAAAAATAAAAGCGCTACCACAAAATATTTAGCACTTTTTCCGTAAAGCAGCTTCTTTTTTTGTTTTGCTAAGTAGCGTTGATACTTAAAATTCGCCCGCAAAGCTTCTTTTAACACTTTTTCCTGCTCTTCGTTTTCCTCTGCCACCATAAACCACAACTCTATCTTCTGACGGACAGGAATATCTTTGGAACACCTCTCAATAAAATAGATCAGATTGGCGTTTAGTTCTCGAATTTCCAGATAAGAACTGTCCCACTCGTTAAAAGCACTTAAAAGTTTTTCAATGTATACTTCTATAATAAATTCACCTTGTTCATTCTTTTTATAAAGTTGATTTACATATTCATTTCTTTGCAAAGCACTCTTCCCACCTCTCTTTTGTGCTACTTTATCATATTGTCTCACTGTATAAAAGAGTACCCTTTTTTCCTTCTTTTAACAAGGTGACCATTAATAAGAAAAGAATCCTAGCCAATTATTTTGCATAGCCAATTATTTTGCTGCCGTTTTTGTCCTATTTTCGAACATTATTTGCTAAATCCACTCCCGTTGTACGTTTAATTGCCAAATTCGCATAATTCACTCTTTTCAAATGCTATATTCTTCAATTGTTCGCAATTTTATAATTATTCACTCTCTATCCTTATTTTTAGCCCTTCTTCGATTTCATTAAAAGAAATTTTTCTTAACTCTTTATTCCAAAATATTGAAAATTGTCATATTGGCATAAAACTTGCGATATTATTAAATGACAACTAGAATAGTATAAAATAACACTTAGGAGGTATTTTATTCATGTCTGACACAAGACCATCTATTGGCGAAGCACTACTATCCTTTCTATTTTTAATCATCGTTATGGGAATTAGTATTGGCGTTTATGGCGCTGATCCACATATTCCTATGCTGATGGGAGTTGGTTTTGCAGCGTTGATGGCACTAAAAATCGGCTTTTCCTGGGAAGAGATTGAAAAAAGTATGTATGATGGAATTTATCAAGCGTTACAAGCAATGATTATTTTAGCAATTATCGGTGTGTTAATCGGCGTTTGGCTCTTGGCCGGCGTGGTTCCCACCATGATTTACTACGGGCTGGGCATACTAACCCCTACCATATTCCTGGTAGCCACCGCCTTAATCTGCTCCGTTACCTCTTTAGCCACCGGAACTTCCTGGGGAACCATGGGGACTATCGGACTTGCCTTAATGGGCATTGCTCAAGGTCTTGGCATTCCAGCACCAATTGCGGCCGGTGCCATCATTTCCGGTGCTTACTTCGGAGATAAGATGTCGCCTTTTTCCGACACCACCAATCTGGCACCTGCCATGGCTGGTACTGACGTTTTTACCCATATTAAGTTTATGTTGGGTAATACGGTTATTTCATACGGAATTGCTCTTTTAGTCTTTTTATACTTAGGTTTTCAGTTTAGCACTACCGGTGCCGAATTAGGTGCTATTGAAGAGATACGAGAAGGGCTGCAGGCTCATTTTACTATTTCTCCCCTTCTTTTATTACCACCTGTTTTAGTCATTGGATCTATCGCCAAAAAAGTTCCAGCAATCCCCGGTATTACGATCGGTATTTTAGTTGGCGTTATTTTTGCTCCTATTTTTCAAGGGGCTGACTTTGGCGATATTCTAGCCGCCAGCTATGGTGGATTCGTTAGCGAAACTGGTTTAACAACCATCGATGATCTGTTATCTTCTGGCGGCTTAACCAGTATGCTTTATTCCATCTCCCTAACCTTAATTGCCATGATGTTTGGCGGAATTATGGAACAGACAAAACAGTTAGAGGTCATTGTCGAAGCCTTGCTTCGCAGGGTAAAAAGCATCCCCGGTTTAATCGGTCTTACCATCGCAACTTGCATTGGTAGTAACGCTACCATGCCAGAGCAGTACATTGCTATTGTGGTTCCGGGAAGAATGTATGCTCCTGCCTACAAAGAAAAAGGACTCCATCCCAAAACCTTGTCTAACGCCCTAGAATCTTCAGGAACTTTAACTTCTGCCTTAATTCCATGGAATACCTGCGGGGTGTTTATCTATAGTGTGTTGGGCGTAGCCACCTTAGATTACGCAAAATGGGCGGTATTTAATTACACGACGCCGATCGTTGTATTTGCTTTATCTTTCACCGGTTATACGGTAGCAAAATTAGATTCCAATAAGTCTTAGTTTGCTTCATAATCACCGAATTCAATACAAAAACCCTTCGCTTTCTATCTATAACCTATATATGACGAAAGCAGTCCACTCCTTCGCCTTACCAAGCGAAGGAGTTTCAGTATAAAAAAAGACAACCTTCCATTAGAAAGGAGCAACAGGAAATGACAGTATCAATAGACGCTTACGCAAAAAAGGTGTACCAACAAATTCACTCTACTCCAGAAGTAGGCTTTGAAGAGCATAAAACCTCTCGCTTCATCGCCGAAGAGCTAAAAAAAATGAATTACCAAGTACTTGAAAATGTTGGAGGCACAGGTGTCATAGGTATTCTTGACAGTGGAAAAGCTGGCCCTGTCTTTGGATTAAGAGCGGATATGGATGCCTTAGCCTTCGAAAAAAACAAAATAAAGTATGTTTTTCATGCCTGTGGTCATGACGCACATTCCGCTATAGTGTTGGCAACTGCAAAAAAAGTCAGCGAACAGGGCATTAAACAAGGGAAACTCTATTTGGTTTTTCAACAGGCTGAAGAAAAGTTGGGAGCTAACCAAATGATCGACAGTGGCCAATTAGACGAATTGGAGGAACTGGTAGGCATTCATCTCAGACCTATCCAGGAATGCCGCCTTGGCCAGGCAACACCTGCACTGTACCATGGTTCAAGCAAAAGAGTGGATGTTCAAGTAAAAGGCTTGAACGCTCATGGTGCCAGACCACACTTAGGGATCAACGCGGTTGACGCCAGTGTTATGCTGACAAATGCTATCAATTGCATCAAAGCAGACCCAGACGTATCTCATTCTATTAAAGTAACTCGTTTGAACGCTGGAGGTGATACCTTTAATACCATTCCCGATAAAGCAACTTTAACAATGGATATCAGGGCACAAACTAATGAAGTAATGGAATCGATTCTTGAAAAAGTGAAGCTAGCTGTTGAGCATAGCGGAAAGCATTTAGGAGGTGTCGGAGAAATTACCAGTATTAATGGTTCTCCAGCCGCTGAATATGACGCCCATATGGTCGCTTTGGCTAAAAATGCTATCATGGAAGAATTAGGAGAATCTTTAGAAGCAATCAGCACACCAGGAGCAGAAGATTTTCATTTTTATACGCAACGCTTAGGGGTCAAAACGGCCTATATCGGTCTTGGCGCTGATCTCTCACCAGGGTTACATCATCCAGAAATGAACTTTCATCAGGATGCTTTGATCAATGGCGTCAACTTATTATTTAATATGACAAGAAAAAAACTAATGTAATCAAGCAAAATCAAATGCCATTATATTTCATATTTCATACCAAAAAGGAGTGTCTGTAATGACCGCCAAAGAAAAAACTCACAAGAAATTTCAGGTGCCTCATACCTATACATTAATTATGATTTTTGTCATCTTTGCCGCCTTGTCTACTTATATTATTCCCGCAGGCGAATACACCATGACAGAAGACGAAACGCTGGGGATTACCTTAATCGATCCCGATAGTTTTGCATTCGTTGAGAAAAATCCAGTTGGACTTTTTACATTCCTTACTTCTATTCACCAAGGAATGGTAAATGGCGCTAATGTTATTTTTCTAGTGTTTCTGGTGGGTGGCTTTTTTCAGGTAATTAATGATACCGGAGCCTTAGATGCAGGAATCCGTGCTGCTATTGAAAAACTTCAGGGAAAAGAGTTGATGGTGATCCCTTTCATTATGCTTATCATGGCTATCTTGGGCATGTTAGGCATTGTCATCAATGCGGTTATTGCCTTTATTCCAATAGGCGTAGTATTAGCAAAACGGCTTAAACTAGACCCTCTCGTCGGTATGGCCATTATGTACCTGGGAGCTTACTCCGGCTTCGCCATGACTCCTATGGGACCTTTCAACACAGCTATCGCACAAGAAATTGCTGGAGTACCTATTTTCTCTGGTTTCGGCTATAGAACGACTGTGATGGTGGTCGTATTCATCGCTACCGTTATTTACGTCATGCATTATGCTAAAAAAATACGGGTAAACCCAGAAAAAAGCATCCTGGGCCAAGTAGATTTCGAAGTCAGCCAAACCGCTGAAGACATTCATTTCAACTTCTCTCATGCTATTATTCTAACAACTTTAGCTATTGGCTTTGCAGGATATGCTTATGGCTCAACCAGCCTTGGATGGGGACTAGATTACCTCAGTGGTATTATGCTCGGTGTCGCTTTAATTACAGGTGTTGTAGCAAAAATACATCCAGACGAAATGGCAAAATCTTTTATCAAAGGAGCTCAATCCATGGTGTTTGGTGCTCTGGTCATCGGGTTTGCCTCTTCCATCACTATTTTGTTAACGGATGGACGAATTATTCATACGATTATCCACGGAATGTCTATTCCTCTAGGAGCCGTAGGGCCTATTTTTTCATCGATAGGCATGTTTTTAGCCAATCTTCTGTTCAACTTTTTCGTACCATCCGGTTCTGGCCAGGCTTATGTGGTCATGCCCCTTCTTTCACCCATGGCTGATGTTGTGGGAGTATCTCGACAAGTAGCTGTATCAGCTTTTCAATATGGTGACGGGATTTCAAATATTATCATCCCTACATCCGGCGTTTTAATGGGCGCCATAGGAGTTGCTAAAATCCCTTACGAAAAATGGTTAAAATTTGTTATGCCTATTTTCGGTATATGGACTGGAATCGCTGTATTATCTATTGGATTTGCAACCTTGATCGGCTGGAGTTAAAGCAAAGCCCCTTCTGCAAAAGCAGCGGGGGTTTTTCTTTTGGATTTAGATCCAAGACCGAGAAAGTAAATATGAATACTTCCCGTAAAGGGATTGTTGCTTACTTTGTTTTCTACCTGAAAAATATCCCTAATGACATGTTCCTGCAGTACCTGCTCCGGACTTCCAAAGCTTTTAATGGTTCCTTGATGCAAAAGAATGATTTTATCACAATAGCTAGAAGCAATGTTTAAGTCATGAATGGCGGATAAAATACTAATATCCAGTTCTGAAATAATTTCCATGACTTCTATTTGGTATTTAATATCTAGATGATTTGTCGGTTCATCAAGAATTAACAACTCTGGCTTTTGCGTTAAACTTCTGGCAAACAAGACCCGTTGTTTTTCTCCACCGGACAAGGTCGTAAAGCTTCTGTTGGAAAATGCTTTCATCCCCACTTTTTCAATCATTTCATCGACAATCATGTAATCCGCCCGAGAATAGTTTTCGAAGGTTTTTTTATGCGGAGCTCTTCCCATTGCCACCATTTCTCGAACCGTAAAATCAAAATCAATGGTAGATTCCTGTTTTAATACCGCCATCTTCTTTGCGGTTTCTTTTTCTGACAAGGTACTGATATCCTGATGATCCATCAAAATAGTTCCTTTATCTGGACGCAGTGTTTTATAAATGGTTTTTAATAAGGTGGATTTTCCGCTCCCGTTTGGACCAACGATCCCGATAATTTCTTTGTTTTCTACTGCAAAACTAATGTCTTCAATAATTGGCGATCCATCGATTGATAGTGACAGGTCTTTTACAGAAACCATCATTTAGAGCCACCTCCAAAGGAGTAGTCATTCTTTCTAAGCAGCCAGATAAAAAATGGCCCTCCAAATAAGGCCGTAATGGTGCCTATAGGCATTTCTTCCGGCGCAAACAAGGTTCTAGCCAGCACATCTGCCCATATAAGAAACACAGCACCTAACAATGCCGATAAAGGAAGTACTTTTTTATGATCCGCTCCCACTAAGAAACGGGTTACATGAGGCACCATTAACCCTACAAACCCTATAGCACCACTAATTGCCACCATAATTCCTGTTGTCAGGGCCGTCACCACTAATAGCATTTTGCTAAGTTGATGGGTATTCACTCCAAGAGTGATAGCTGTTTCTTCCCCCATTAACAAAATATTAAGCATTCTGGATTGGTAAAAAAGAAAAAGAAAGGTACCGATAACGGCTATCAAAGGAATCCATAAATGAGACCATTTAGTACCACCTAAACTTCCCATCATCCAAAAGAGCGCATTGCGGATTCCTTCTTCTCTTGGTGCTGTCATAATAATAATATTCGTTAGTGCATTTAACATGGCCGAAAGAGCTATTCCAGACAAGATAAGCCGAACAGGCAATACTTTTCCTTTTACTTGCGCCAGCATAAAAATAAACAGAACCGCCGCAAGAGCTCCTGCAAAGGCAGCAAAAGAAATCGCCATTTGTCCGAAAAACCGGAAGAATCCTAATACAATCACTAAGGTTGCGCCAACGGAGGCTCCGGAAGACACGCCTAAAATATAGGGATCTGCCAACGAATTTCTCAGAAGCGCCTGCATAGTAACTCCTGACAGCGACAGTCCGGCACCAACGATGGCTGCCAGAAGAACTCTCGGAAACCGAATATCCCATACAATGTGTTTTTGCGCTGTTGTCCAGTCTTCTTCCAGCAATGGTTCCAACACCGCGAACTGACTAAAGGCAATTTCCCACACGGTTCGAAACCCAATAGAGACGGGTCCAATAGCTACAGCCAAGGTAACGGAACCCACCAATAAGACCAAAAACAATATCGATAATTTTGGCATCGAAATCGATTTTTTCATCTAGACAGCTCCCTTTAAAACTGTTCTGGATAGAACCCTTCAGCTAATATCCGAAGGGCATCTACATTGCGCGGACCCTCAAAAACACTGGGAAGTGGCAGGATGACAAAACGTTGGTTTTTCACAGCATCCACCTCCTGCATAAAGGGGTTAGTAAGCAGTTCATCGATTTTCTCTTCTGCCGTTTCATCTCCATAGTCATTGATCACAATAACTTCTGGATTGCGGTCTACGACTTCTTCCCAATTAACACTTCCCCAGTTATTGGCAATGTCATCAAAAATATTTTTACCACCAGCCATTTCAATCAGGGTTGTTTGCAGGGATTGTCCCGCCGTAAATACCGCGTCTCCACCCATATCAAAAACAAGAACTTTCACCGGTTCTTCTATTTCTCCCAATTGTTGCTGAATCGTTTTCATCTCCTGTTGCATTTCACTGACAATAGCAATTGCTTTTTCTTCCACATCAAAAATCCTGCCCAAGTTCAGAAAGTCTTCATAGACATCATCCATGGTTGCTCCATTTACCAAGGTTCCTTTTACCGCATAGGCATGAATTCCATAGGTTTCCATTTCGTTCACAGAAGCTGTTCCATTTGCACCAAAGGCACTGTCACGCCCATATACAAAGTCCGGCTCAGCGCCTAACAAAACTTCCATAGAGGGATATCTTTCGGCTAACACAGGGATACGGTCAAAATCATCCTTGAATTCCGGCAGGATTTCAGCGTTGTTAAAAGCCGTTCCTACAATACGGTCTCCCAAGCCTAAGGTAAATAATATTTCGGTTGTATGAACATTCATACTGACAATTCGCTCTGGCACTTCGGTAATGCTTAAGGTTCTATTAAAATTTTGGATCGTCACCGGTTGATAATCCGTTATTGTTTCTTTGGAGTCCGTTTGAACTTCTCCTTTTCCGCACCCTATAAAAAGCAGGATTCCCATCATTAGTAACAGAGACAGCCATTTTTTCTTCATTTTCATTCTCCTTTTTTAGGGCATTAAAAAAAGCCCCTTAATTATTAAGAGACTTCCCATCTTAGTTCTCTTTACCTACTTTCCCCTTGTCGCTTTACGCATGTTTTCATTTAAGGCAGGTCTCCTGGCTTGCGTTTCTTCCTCCTCCCAGCCTTCCCAAATTTCTTCAGTGGCATCTTAGGGATTCGTCTTCGCTTACAGTGGCGGGTCCGCGCCGGACTATAACCGGTCTTTCCTATTCTCCTCCTTTTAAGAGGCACCTTAAGGATTTATAATTTATTTATCTATTCATCCTATCATAGGAAGATTATGAAAACAAGCTATTTCTTATCTTTAACGAAGTCGATCATCCAGCACTACCTTATTCCTTCCGGATTTTTTCGCTTCGCAAAGAGCTCCATCTGTCAAATGACATGATTGCCTTCAAATTGCCGGTTCAGAATGTCAGTGGGGACGGGGACAACTCAGCCTGAGGTAACTCAACCCGTCCTTACTGTTCTGTTCCGAACCGTCCCTTTGTGTTCTTGCCTTCCCCTGTGTGTGTAGAAAGTGATGTTACCCATAATTTAAGGAAATTCGATGTTCCGGACAGACACTAGCACACAGTCCGCAACCTGCACATTTTTCTGTATTCACCGTATAAGAAAGGTCGTTATGTATGATAGCTCTGTTCAAACAAGCCGATTTGCAATGGCCCATACAATGATTGCAGTCTTCCTTTTCCTTTATAAAAGCTACTAATGGTTCTTTCGGAATCTCTTCAAAGGACAACAAGGATTCTAGTGCCTTTCCCCGAACTTCATCCAAGCTCTCAATATTCAGGTTTTTCATAAGGTCTTCCAGTTCCTTCAGAATGGTTTTCAGGTGGCTGTACCCATGAATCATCAATGAACTGCACAACTGAACCGTGACGGCACCAAGCATGGAAAACTCCAAAACATGTTCTCCCTTACTCACGCCTCCGACCCCAGAAACAGGCAGATTAGTTGCCTGTACCATCGAAGCCAAAGCCGCAAAAGCGATAGGACGTATTCCTTCCCCAGAATATCCACCATAGGTAGGCAGCAAGGCTTTTCTTGTATAAAGATCTACTCCGGGGATAGCCCTCACCGTATCGATGCCACTTAACGCCGCTGCACCACCCCGCTTAGCCTCTCTGGCCAGTTTTCCGATATTTAACACATTGGCAGAAAGTTTTACTATCACTGGAATATTCACGCTTTCTGTTAATGCTTTAGTAAACACATAAAGTCCTTCAGGAGAATCAACAATCCCGTCAATGCCTTCTCCATGAGGTGAAAAAAGGCTCATTTCAATTGCATCCACTCCGTAGGATTCAACTTTTTTACCAATGTAGGTTATTTCAGAGGCTGAATGCCCTAAAATGCTTCCTATCACCACAGCTCCCCGATCCTTAGCATAAGTAATTTCCTGCTCCCATTTTTCCAAAGAATAGTCGCTGTATAATTCAATATTGTACAGACCTTTTTCTTTATACATTACCCTGGGCTTCACATTAGGGCGAATCTCGTTTACGATGGTTTTTGTAACAACCGCACCTGCTCCTTGTTCCATAGCCTTTACCATTCCTTCACCAGTACCGGTTAAAGGGCCTGCAGATACGATTAAGGGGTTGTTTAAGTTCAAACCAATAAATTTCGTTCTAAGGTCCATAACGTCCCTCCTAATTGAATATTTCTTGTAAACGATCGTCCTGACCACAGGATCTTCGTATTTTCAACTTTGGTTGCAAATAAATTTCCGGCTGAGCTTCTTCTGTTTTCCTTCCGTCCTGAAGATTCTCAAACAATAATCTAGCCGCCATTAATCCCATTTTATGCACTGGCTGAGAAACGGTAGTAAGTTTTGGTTCTACATAAGCGGTGGGTTTAATATCATCAAAACCCATCACCGCTACTTTATGGGGAATAGAAATTCCTTTTCGTTTAAGGGCTTCCATTGCTCCAATGGCCATCAGATCATTCCCTGCAAAAATAGCCTGAGGCATTTCCTCTTTGCTTAATAACTTATTAGTGGCAATAGACCCCCCTGTAATATCTTCTCCACCAATAAGAATTAAATCTAGGTTAGGAGTCACACCATATTCTTTAAGGGCATTTTTATACCCTTCAATCTTTTCATCATCTACCGGGTGATCCTTTTTGCCCTGGATCATTGCAATTCGTCGGTATCCAATATCTAGCAGATGCTTCGTTGCGATATAGCCTCCCATCTTATAATCCGTATATACCGTTGGTATCCCAAGACCACTTCGGTTTCTGCCTAGGTGCACCATTTGAATCTTATCTTGCTTCATTTTCAGAAGTTTTTTATCAGATAATTCTGAAGCTACCAAAATTAATCCGTCCACCCTTTTTTCCATTAAAAGACTTACATGTTCTGTTTCTTTTTCTAAGCTTCCTTCTGTATTGCATAGAAACACAGAATATCCTTTTTCCCGAGCTACTTTTTCAACCCCCTCGGCAATTTCCGGGTATAAAGGATTCGTTAGCCCAGGTATTAAGAGACCAATGGTTCGGGAGCGATTTAAGTTTAATCCTCTGGCAAACGCATTAGGCTTATAGTTCATCTCCTTCATAATCTTTTCCACATGGGCTTTTCTTGCTGGAGCCACGGTTTCCGGATGATTAAGCACTCTGGAGATGGTCGCCACTGATACGCCTGCTTTTTTTGCAACCTCCTTTATGTTCGCCATCGTTTCTCTCCTTTTTTTCATTCTAGTTATGGCTATTATACCATTTCTAGCGCTTTCTCCCTACCTAAGGGATCAACAGGATTTTTAGTGATGCTCGTCATCGAATCTACAGGAATCTCAGCAGCGATAATGATCCGATAGAAAAAGCCTCACCATAATCATGTCAGGCTTTTTCGTTCATTGGATCAACTACTTATTAAAAGAGTGCTTTTTTGACAGCAGGTGTTGCTTTTGCAATGACTTTCCCTCTAGTAACATTATAAAGCACTTCCTTTTTTTCATTTAATACATGATAAAAATCTTCTCCGTTCAAAATCAAAAAGCTGGCCGGATTCCCTTCGGCAATTCCATAGTCTTTCCCTAAGTGCAAGGTCTTTGCCGCATTATAGGTCACCAACTGATAAGCATTCAGAATTTCTTCATACCCCATCATCTGGCACACATGAAGTCCCATATGGATAACCTCCAGCATATTTCCATCTCCCAGCGGATACCAGGGATCAAAAAGATCATCATGCCCGAAGGACACATTGATCTGTGCTTCCAGAAGTTCTTTCACCCGTGTAACGCCTCTTCTTTTGGGATAAGTGTCAAATCGCCCCTGGAGATGAGTATTCACAAGGGGATTGGCAACAAAATTAATCTTGCTCATGCCTAATATCCTAAAGAGCTTTGAAGCATAAGCATTGTTAAAGGAATGCATCGAAGTGGTGTGACTTGCCGTTACACGTTCCATCATTCCCGATTCATAGGCTCTGGTAGCTAATGTTTCAATAAATCTGGACTGTTCATCATCGATTTCATCACAGTGCACATCCACTAATTTATCATATTTTTCGGCTAATTCCATCAGAAAATTCACACTTTCCACTCCGTATTCCCGAGTAAACTCAAAATGAGGAATCCCCCCCACCACGTCGGCACCCATTTTGACAGATTTTTCCATCAGTTCTTTTCCCTGGGGAAAACTTTGAATCCCTTCCTGAGGAAAAGCAACCACCTGAATGTTCACTTCCTCTTTCAATTCTTCTTTTAATTCTAAAAGACCTTCTAACGCAATTAGCCTGGGGTCCGTAACATCCACATGGGTCCGAACATGCCCAACACCATTTTTCGCCTGTTTTCGGACCGCATTTCTCGCCCGGTCCATCACATCTTTTTTAGAAAGCTTCTCTTTTCTCTCAGACCAGCAAGCGATTCCTTCAAAAAGAGTGCCCGATAAGTTCCATCTCGGATCTCCCGCTGTTAAAGCCGAATCCAAATGCACATGGGAATCAATAAATTGTGGCAGCATCAGTTTTCCTTCCCCATCAATCACTTCGATTCCTGGCTTTGGAGAAATTTCTTTTCCGATTTCAAGGAACTTTCCATCTTCAATCAGCACATCTTTCTTTTCTTTTTCGTTTTCAATGCATATGTTTTTAATAAGCATTTTTCCTTCCTCCCTATTTCATCTTAGATTTTCTTTCATTTACTCATGTTCCTTTTATGAAACATTCTTTTTCCTGATAATCATTTCGTAGGCTGTGTAAGCAACAGCAGAAACTACCAGCGCATTGAGCGGTGAAATTCCCCATTTCAAAAACACGCCTACCATCGATCCTAAAATAACCGCCACAATGGCACCCGGATTTACTTCTTCATACTCACTACTTTCCTCTTGATAATGCTTTTTATTCATAAAATAGTGAAGAATAATCACTACCCCTACCGGCGGTATCATTCCTCCTAGGAGACTTAAGTAAGCCACAAAGTTGTTGTATAACCATATAGCTGCCAATGTTCCAGCCGTCCCCCCTAAAAGCACCATTGGTTTGGATTGAATTTTTGTAATATTCGCAAGCCCCAGTCCGGCTGTATACAAGGCATTATTATTGGTGGTCCAGATATTAAGCCCCAACACCAAAATGGCCGGAATCATCAGTCCTTGGGCTATAAGGATATCAAAAATATCAGCGTTTCCTGTCACGGCTCCGCCTACAGCTCCAAAGACAAACATAATGCTATTCCCTATAAAAAAAGCAATCACCGTAGCCCATACGGCTATATTGGGTGTTTTCGAAAATCGCGTAAAATTTGGCGTCGCCGTACCACCGCTAATAAAACTGCCAATAACAATGGACAAGGCTGCGGTTAACGTAAGGGGGTTAGCAGGATTTTCAGCAAAAACATTTCCAAAGCCTGCAACCTCATTGATTCCAACATTCATGGAATAAATCCCTAATAAGGCAATCAACGGTACAGCGATAGAACCAAGAATCGCTAACGCTTTAATTCCAAAATAGGCCGTCGCTGTCATTAATATGCCTGTCATGAATATGAGCAAGGTAGTATTAATGCCAAGCAGTATGGAAACTGGTAACGCAAACATCGCCACCCCTACTCCAAACCAACCAATTTGCGTAAAGCTAATGAGTACAGAAGGTAAGTAAGACCCCTTTGTTCCAAAAGAATGCCTGGCAAGTAAATCAAGGGTCAGTCCTGTTGATTGTCCTACATGAGCCAATACTCCAGTATAGAGGCCAAGAAAGGCATTCCCCAGTAGCATGGCCAAAAAGAAATCCCTCATGTTCAGGCCAATCCCCAAATTACCACCTGCCGTCATGGATGGTGAAAAAAAAGTAAATCCGAGCATCACCACAATGACCGCCCAAAAACCCTGTTTGCTTTCTTCCTTCACCGCTGATAATGAATGCTCTGTGTCTTTTTTCATGCTTTTTGCTGTGGCTTCCATCGTCATCCTCCTTTTTTGTTGTAACTAGTTACATTTTGACTTAAAATGAAAGGCGTCATTATTAGGATCATCTTCTTATCCCGACACCTTATTGCTGTTTCAAAATGTAACCGCTTACAATTTTATATTTCGACAACGATTAGCAAAACTCCTTCTTTATTTTTCAAAAAAACTGAATTTTTTCACTCTATCTTTCCACTTCTTTAATAAACTATGCCCAACCTACTACCAGGCCGCCCTGAGTTCTAAGATCGTTTCTTCTTTTATTGAAAAAATGCTTTATCAGCAGGCATCTCTTCAACAGAATACTTCATTTCTGGCAAAACTTGCCTTAAAAAAACGGTGACCAATTTAGGGTCAAATTGGATCCCTGCATTCTTTTGTAGCTCTTCTGCCGCATACTCTGCCGATTTTGCCGACAGATGATTCCTGTCACTGGTGATCATGTCATAGGCATCGGCAATAAAACAAATTCTGGATGGCAGTGGAATTTCCTCGCCTTTGAGCCCCTTTGGATATCCTTTTCCATCCCATCTTTCATGGTGATACAGTACATATTCAGCTATTTCTGCCATATCATTTACTGTGCTTAAAATGCGGTACCCAATTTCAGCATGGCGACAAATTTCATTGTATTCCATTTCGGTTAGCTCTTCTCTTTTACTCAAAAGAGAATCTGAAATAGCAATTTTACCAATATCATGGAAAAGACCCAGCATTTTCAGTTTCTCCAGATCGTAAGCATCCATGCCCAGGGCTTTCCCCATCGCCACGCATAAGTTGGCGACCTTTTCGGAATGATTTTTTTCTTCCGGCCTTTTTTCGTTGATGGTTGCAAGAATATTATGAATTGCGTCCCCCCTCATGCTTGGGCCTTCAAACAACTTTTGTTTATACATTTTATCTTCGGCTTTTTTGAATACTTTTGTCAAGGATTCCGTCGTATGGTACTTTGTCTCCCAACCAAAAGAGACGGATACTTCGATTTCTTTTAATGGCTTTTTCTTGAGTTTTCTTTTAACCCGTCTCACTAACTCATCCGCCTCTGCACCATCGGTTTTAGGCAGTAACAGTGCATATTCGTCGCCTCCGATTCGTGCAAGAATATCTTCTCCTCGGATAGATTCCTTTAATGTGTTGGCTGCTTTTACAATAAGTTCATCTCCAACGGCATGTCCAAAGGAGTCATTGATCAGTTTCAATCCATTAACGTCACCTAATATAATGGTAAGGGGAAGATTTCTCTCTGTATCGAGCCTTTTCATCTCTGTCTCAAAAAATCTTCGGTTATATAAACCTGTCAGATAATCATGAAAACTTAGGTATTCAATTTCGTTCTGACTCTTTTTCTTTTCCGTAAAATCTCTAAAGACTAGCACAACACCGGTCGTATCACCATTTTCGTCTTTGATGGGAGCTGCACTATCTTCGATCAGCCTTTCGATCCCTTCTTTTGAAACCAATATGGGATGGTTGCTAAGTTCGACAATCTTTCCTGTTTCCAATACTTCTCTTACAGGGTTTTGGATCGGTTCCCGGGTGTCTTCATCCAAGACAGAGAAAATGGTTTCTATCGGTTTATCCAACGCCTCTTCCTGTGTCCAGCCGGTAAGTCGCTCAGAAACCCTGTTCATCACTCTTACATTGCCACTGATATCCGTGGAAATAACGCCATCTCCGATAGAAATCAGTGTGGTCTTAAACTGTTCCTTCTCCTTATACAAGGAAAACTCCATTTCTTTTATCTTGGTAATATTGATATGGGTGCCTATCGTCATATGGGACAAGTTTCCGTTCACATGCTTAACCGTCTGGCCTCTGGACCAAATCCAGACCCATGTTCCGTTGCGATGCTTCATCCGAAAGTGATTTTCGTACATGCCTGCGGAACCACCTTTCAGATATTCAAAAAAATGGTCAGATGCTGCCTTCTGATCATCTGGATGAAGCAGATCAATCCAGCTTTCAGATACATTGGCAGAACCATTTGCATCGTATTTGTCCGGATCTCTTCCGAGCATGGTGAAGTATTCGTCACTACACCACAAATTTCCTGTGTCATGATGGTATTCCCAGGCTCCGGTATTAGACACAGCAATAATCGATTTAAGACGAGCTTCACTTTCACGTAGTGCTTCTTCAGCTTTTTTTCGGTCCGTTATATCTAATAAAATTCCCTGATATTCTAATATGTTTCGATCCCTATCCCGAATCACCGTTGTAAGGTCGTCAATCCACCGTACTTCTCCTTTTTTGCTGATGATGCGATACTGTTGATGATAGCGGTCAATATTATTGGAGGTGTAGCTTTCTATTTCACCATTCATCCGATCCAAATCCTCCGGGTGAACCAAATCAGCATGGGTAAACTCACCGGATACCAACTCTTCCTGAGAATATCCAAATTGGCCGATATTGGCGGAGACCATCATAATAGGGTAGTTCGGCATATTTTTCCAACGAATCAATATGGCTGGACTGTTTTCAACCACCAGCTTCGCTTGTTTTAATTCTTCCTCCACTTTTTCCCGTTCACGTCGAAGAGACTCCCTGTTTTCCAGATGTTTTATAAACAGAAAGGTAAGCGCTAGACTTGCCACAAGCAATATCAGTAGCAGAAAAGTCGTCCCCGAAGCCTTGAGAAGGGACGCTCCCATTCCTATTGCTCCCACGATTCCCAAGATACTCAAGAACCACCTTCCTTTTGAGTTCTTCATTGGCTCACCTCCTGCTGCTTTCTATCAAGAAGCAATTTTTCTCTCAGACTTTCCCACTAAATAATGTAGGTTGCTTTACTATTTACCCTTTTCTTTCTGTTTCTATTGCTTATAATGGATTTTTTCTCCGACTGCCTCTTTTTTTGTTCTTTTTTTGATGATTGGAGGCTTCACTTTTCAACCGCTAGAAGAAACGCCAGAAAGGACAGGAGAAACGTCCGTCTCCTATCCTTTCTTACCCCTTTCCTTCATGAAAAACTACTTTATTTCTTCCCGATTCCTTGGCTTCATACAAAGCCTTGTCTGCATATTCAATGGCCTCTCTGACGCTTATCTGTTTTCCCGGAGCAACCGTAACGACTCCTATACTAATAGTGACCCGTTTAAACGGAGATGTCTCATGCTTCATGGCCAAATGATATACGGCATCTATGCTCTTTTGCGCTATCTTTTCCACCTCTGGTCCTTCAACATCTTCCAGCACTAAAGCAAATTCTTCTCCCCCAAATCGAGCAAAAACATCCTTTTTTCTTACCAGGTTATTGATGCATTTCGTCAAGTTTTTCAGGACTTCATCACCTTGGATATGTCCGTAGGTGTCGTTGTAATTCTTGAAAAAATCCACGTCTAATATCAATAGGCTTAACGCCTCCACTCGCTGTTGCCGCCATACACTTTCTAAGTATAGATTGAGGTAGCGTCTATTATAGATGCCTGTTAAAAAGTCTTTCTCATTTTCTTTCGTTAAAAGTGTATTCATACTATGTAATTCCGACCTTGCTTTAAGAATCATCCCCATTAAAACAACAATGACGGTGAGCATCAGGGCATTTACAAAGAAAATCCACGGATACCCCAGTTGTGCGTTCCATAGGGTGACATCGTCGACTCTGGCCACAGCCAAATACCAATTTCGCCCATCTGCCTTCTGAACAATTCCAAGGATGTCTTCCCCTTCATAGGCATAGGCCATTCGAACAATATCCTGGCTTTGCTTCGCTTCATTAAAATAATCCTTAAACAATGAAGAGCCTAAGTCCGTATAAATATTTTGCCCTTCTAGATTAGGTCGATGGGTATGAATCACCATGGTCCCATCTTCATCCACCAACATAGAATAACTATTTCGTTTTTCCATTTCTGTCATTAGAAACCCTCGAATGCTTTCTAAAAACACATCCGCTGATATCACTCCAATAAACCTTTCTCGAAGGTATAAGGGGGAACTGATGGTCACCAACATTTCTCCCGTTTCCCGATCTACATACACACTGGAAACAATGGTTTTGCCAGCTTCCTGTGCTTCTAGATACCAGGTTCTGGTTCTGGGATCGTAATCCTCCGGCGGAATCCATTGGCCACCTGTAATAAAATGGCCATCGGCTAATCCAATATATAGTTGAGAAATACTCGGGTCTTCATTATTGATATTCAAATAAGGGTTTTCTGTGTTGTAGGCTACCAATTCTTCATAAGAAAAATTGTCATAAATATCTTTAGCCGTATTCACAATACTCTTTTTTTCTTTTATCCATAATCCAAAGGTGGCCGAGTCTGTTCTTAAATCATTGATCAATGCATTGTATCGATTTTCCAACATTTCATTTCGCACCACATTAAAGTTATAGGCAGTTAATACCAAGATGGCTAGGATCAGCAAACCCATGCTCCGTTGAAATATTTTTTTCATTTCCTCACCACCTATTCTTGAAAAAGGGATGTTCTGTCTTGTCATTCCATCCTTCTGTAGCCTTTTTTTACCCTTTCACCAAGAAGAAAAACATTTGTTTCCTTTATTCTTCTCACACTTTTTATCTTAGGTACCAATCGTTACAACCCTTTCAGCATTGGTGTAAAAACTTCTTTTGAACATGATTTTCCCATGCATGCTATTGTATCCTTGGAAAAAATTGCGTATGCTAGAGATAGATCGCATACCAAAGGAGTCGATGGCATGAGAAACAAAGATAAGCTACTGGCATTCATGGTGGTAATCCTGTGGGGATTTAACTTTACGGCCATAAAGCTAGGACTGGAAGGAGTCCCGTCCACCTTATTGGCCGCCTTGCGATACACCTGTTTATTGCCAGTGGTTTTTTTCGTAAAAAAACCGACCATTCCCTTGGGATATGGCGTCGCTTATGGGCTTTGCGTAGGAGTGGGACAATTTGGGAGTTTATTTTATGCCATGGAAATTGGCATGCCGGCAGGACTATCTTCCATCGTGCTACAAGCTTCGGCTTTTATCACCCCGCTACTGGCCTTCTTTTTCCTTCAGGAACCCATGAACCGCCGGCAACATCTAGGGCTCATCATTGCAGCCTGTGGGCTCCTCTTTATTGCAAATAGTGGTCAGCACAACCATATAGCCGGCATCCCTATATCTGGGCTTTTATTAACACTGCTAGCCGCATCCTTTTGGGCACTATCCAATATTATCCTGAGATATGCTGCCAACCAGGCCATTGCTAGAGGCGAAACCATCGATATGTTTGGGTTGGTCATCTGGGCTAGTCTCATTCCACCTATCCCTCTGTTCCTCATCGCTTTTTGGATAGATAGCCCTGCTACCATTTTAAGTGCCCTGACCCAACTCAGCTCTATTTCCATTTTTTCGATTCTCTACCTGGCCTTTGGTGCCACGCTATTGGGCTATGGAGGCTGGAGTTATTTATTAGGAAGATACCCAGCTTCCCGCATCGCTCCTTTTTCCCTGCTGGTGCCTGTCACAGGGCTTCTCTCTGCAAAATTAGTTCTAGGTGAACAAATGACATCCATGCAGTGGATCGGTGGCATCACCATCTTAGCAGGATTGATCATTGCCAATTTTGACCTATCCCGATTTCAACAAACAACATAAATGGAGCCTTGCTATCTATTGAAAATGTAAGTTTTCCCGATGAAATAAAGGGTCAAGTGCCACTTTTTTTGCCGATGAGAAAAATAAAGGGACGCAAGAAGCGTCTCTTTTTTCCCCTAAGCGACAGCGTGGATGATCATCGCATTCAATCCTCTAATAGACTCATATCCTTTTGCTCCACCCATTCCCAACTGGGATAGAGTAGTTTTCCTTTATATGCCATGAGTTCTTGCTTTGGCTCCACTTCAGGATGAACTGGAATCATGAGCCCTCTTTGACTATATAAATCCTGTATTTCTTGGGAATAAAGGCTTTCTAACAGGATTTCTCGTACTTCTGGTCCAGCGTCTGCCCTTACGGCCACATAAGAAATAACCACGAAGAGCCCTTCCTCTGGCCATATTTTTTCCACCTGGCCGCTTTTTCCTGGACCTGAAGCAAACAGCAGTGGCACAATGCCTAAGGGGTATTGGCCTCGATCCACCGCATCAAAAACAGCCGCCGGATTACTTACGACACTAAAATGCTCCTTGGCGGTGTGTAGCCCTTCTTCTCCATACAAATACCAATATCCTTTTAAAATAGATTTCCCTGCAGGCTTATCTGTGCTGGAAATGGCGATTTTCCCTGCCAGTGATGGATCTAACAAATCTTCCCATCCACGGATTTCCGTTGTTTCCTCCAACATTTCCTTGTTTTTTATCATGACGACTGGCACCACTACTCCAGGCTGAAAATACCCTTGAGCATGAGCCATCTCTGCAAATTCCTTGCGAATCGGAAACCAATCCTCTATGGGCTGAAAAAGAGGAAGATTTCCCAGTAACAGATCTTTCCGATGAAACAATTGCATATCTGTACTCACCAGTACATCGGCTCCCATTCGTCCCTGCTGCAGATCTTCCTCTAATCGATCCTCCATTAACATGTCTTCAATCAACCCATAATAATCAAAGTCTACGGTGGCATTTTTTTGTGCTTTCCAACGGGAGGCCGTTGCATCCAGTTTTCCTTCCACCGCTTTTTTCAGGCAGCTAGGGTTATTCCAATATAATGTGATGTGTCTTTCGATCCCTTGATTCTCCATTTTTTCATGCCCCTTTCTTCCTAAACCTTTTTTTCTTTCCCCGTCCAAAATTTCTTTTTGTGATCTATCCTAGGCGCTATGCTTTCTTTTATGGTTGAAATTCTAAGGATACAGATTCTCCCTGTCGCAACTGGTCTTGCAAACCTTGCAGAACACCTGCCATTTTTTCCAGTCTGCCACGAACTGTTACTTCCTGTTGTGTTAATGCCAGTACCGCCTGCATCCCTCCGTTGCCCATGATGATTCTTTTTTCTCCTAATAAGGCTAACAGTGGATCGTGAGTGACCACCAACACGATTTTTTGTTGTGCTGCCAGGGTTTCCATGGCTTTGAGCCGATGAATGCCCGCATTTTCCACTTCGTCAATCAATACCACCGGAGAATCTCCATTAATGGCTACATCGGCAATCATCAAGGATCGAGATTGCCCTCCGCTGAGGCGTGTCAAGTTCTCTTCTGGTTTTATGGCTTCTCCCGCAAAGGTATTGGCGCATTCAATGACTTCCTCTGCTTTTTTTCCCGGTTCCCTAAAGCCTCGACACCCTGCATGCATAATTAAAAACTCTTTTACTTTCATATCCAAAATAAAATTCATATTTTGAGAAAGGTGTGCCACCAAGTTTTGTTCATATCTATGGAGGGCATTATCCAGAGGAGGCTCGCCATCCAGCAAAATTTGACGTCTGGAAATAGAATCTCGCTGGGCTATTTGTTCAATATCATTAATGAGCTGACTTTTACCTGATCCCGTAAATCCCACAATGCTATATACCTGCCCCACTTGAACCGTTACTTCTTGTACGGCTTCTGGCTCTCCATTTTTCTTGCGTCCTCCCAGAATAGTAATCTCCCTAAGCATATATGCCCCCTCCTCTTTTGCTAAAATCCATTTTATAGACCACTCCATGTTGGTGTTTATTGCCCAAGCGTTTTTCTCCCATGCAATAGGAACAGATTGCCGTTGGCATAGGATGACGCAGCCGCGAATCACTGATTTCCTGCAGGGGGTCTTCTTGATGAATAATAGTAGCCAGCCCCTCACATCCGCTACCAGTTAATCCATTGGCTTCTACAATCAGTGCTTTGTCGTTGATTTCTCGGATTTTGGCACGAAATACTTCTCTTTCGGCTTGAGACACCATATCTCCCTTGGTCATAATCACCACATCGGAAGTGGTGACCACCGGACCTGCCTTCTGAGGTGTTTTGATGCTGGACAAACAATCCACCACGCAAAAGGTTAGGACGCCTTCGATTCCTGGAGCACAGCGATGACAAAGCCCTGCGGTTTCAATCACTAAAATTTCCGCTTCATTTTCTTCTGTCCAGGAAATCATTTCCTCATAATTCACTGCATAAAAATGATCCGGACATATGTCGTTGCTCAAGCCAACGGCTACCGGAACTCCCAAGGCTGCATATTTCACATCGTCTTCCGTCTCCAAACAGTCCACCTTTACGACGGCCACTTTTTGATCTTTTCGTTGCAAATTTTTCACCACATGAAGCATGACTTCTGTTTTACCTGTAGCCGGCGGTCCAGCCACAATGACAGCTTTAGGCCGTTGTTGCTTTGTTTCCTCAATCATCCATCTCATTCCTTTCATTTCCATTATTCTGTGATTTAAAAGAAGGTGCTGGCGGGGAATCCACTTTCAGGAAATGACCCCGCCTGTGTTTCTTGAAATCCAGTAAATGCCAAGAAGGGTTTTTGCTCTACTGGCCGCCGCCTCCGGCAGCTCCTTCCCTGACTGGATTCAGGATGGCATGTATTTCTTCCTGGGATAATTCGTAGTCATAGTAGGCGGCATAATAGCTACGTATTTCTTCTTCCATATCGTAATCGAATAAGTCTGGTTGATTGTGCTGTGCCAACCACTGCAACATTAAGGGAGCGTCGCCGGAAGGGGGGAACCACCGATAAATGCCCATGGGGATTTTATACACCCTTTTATTCTTCACGGCATGGATTTGGCTCCAATCCTGTCCTTGGATCTCGTTGTTGTAAAAGTCTTCTGGTTGTAGTGCTGTGAAGTTGGTAATATAAATAATTTCTGGATTCCAATCATAAATTTGTTCCATTTCTACTGGAGCTCTTCCAGTAATCTCCTCTTCGGCTACATCAATAGCTCCAGTAGTGGTTAACCAGTAATTCCCAAAGAAATTAGCACCGGAGACCAGTGGTTTTCCCTCTACATGGTTAAACAACATCATAGCCCGGGGTTTCTCTTCGAGATCTTGCACTTTTTCGGTGATTTCATTTTCAACTTGTAATCCATAATCAATAATTCCCTGGGCCCGGTCTTCCAAGTCGTAGATTTCGCCTAGCATTTCAATCCAGCTATTGATGGTTTTTAGCACATCACCGTCCGCAATGCCGGTAGTGCCAATGGCTACTGTCCGAATTCCTGCTTCTTCATATAAGCCTTCCAGGCCAGATTCTGCCCGAATAAATACCAGATCCGGATCCAGCATTAAGAGCTCTTCTATATTGATTTCTTCGCCGCTGGCAAAGCCAGTTTCGGCTGCCTGCATCCCCGGTGCCAGTACCGACAGCATGGAATGCTCATAAGCACTTTTAGATGCCGGATGCATGCCTACAATGTCCCCATCTCTTCCTGTTGCCAGAAAATAGACGGAAGGAAAGGGAAGGATTCGATCCGTAACGACCCGATTTATTTCATCTGGAATTTCCACTTCCCGCCCTAATTGGTCGATAATGATCCTTCCAGAGGTTTCTCCCCTGTCATTTTCAACTTCTTCAACCTGTTCATTCTGAAGATCCAGTTCGGACTCTGACTGGTTTTCGCTACCACTACCAGTACGGCCACAACCGGTGACCAGTGCCAAGATCAATAGTAAGAAAAGTATGTTGCTCCAGCTTTTTTTCATGTACATTGCCTCCTTGAGGGATTTTCATCTTATTTTTTTCTCTCATCACTTCTTTATCCAATAAGCTTAACCTAAATTTTTTTCTCTGCTCGCTATCACTGTAGGCTTCAAGCCGGTATACAGGACATCATGTCCCCAGGAAATCCGACTGGAAACAGCTAAATGAGGAGCTGAGTAAAAGCTGGTTTTATCTGAAGTGAAAATCGACTGAAAAAAGGGATCTCCTACTACCATAGGATAGGAGTAGGTTTCTGCCATAATTTCCAGTTCTTCTTCAGAGCCAATCTGCTTATCGCCTTTTCGGCAATAGGCTTTTTCCATCTGAAACAATGAACATACCTGAAGCGATGGCATGGCTTTTTCTTTTTCCAGATAGTCCCGAAAGGCGTTGGCCCATACCTGCTCCCCAATAACAAGACCGGCAGGTGAGGCCGAGTATTTTTCTTCTCTTCTTTTTACAGGGGCAGAAGGGTTTTTCAGCTGATCGACCAATATTTTGGTGGGTTCTTTTCCTACAGGAACGCCTACCACATAGGGCATGTCGTATTGCTGTTTTAGGTATTTTGCCGCCTTCAGTCCTGAAATCGAAATCACTAGGTTCACTTCTGCATTTAAGCTTCTTTTAATGCTCTCCAACCCCTGACCATCCATGCCCCAAATGCTGTTCACCCGTTGACCGTGACTTTCCAAAGCTTCTTTGATTTCCATTACCTGATTAAGGCTCCAGTAATCCATGGGCGTTGCTCCCAGAATATTCACCGCACCCTGGGCTGGTTGTTCGGAGGAAGCCCAGTTTTTGGCGATGGTTTCAAAGGCCAGCGCCGATCCTTTTTCATAGGTTTCAATACCGGTGGTATTTAGCGGAATTACCGGAATGGATTTTTCCGCCATTACCATTTTGGAAATACTTTCGTGATCACTGGCAATTACGGCTGAAGTTGGTGTTCCTAAAATCACAATAAACTGGATATTTTCTCTGATTTGTGCTTTTCTTATCTTTTCCAGTAACACCTCTTCATCTCCGGTAATGGCATGGATTTCCCGCAATCCTGAGCTGAAGATATGGGAAGGTTCTTCAAAAAAGCGGGGTTCGTCGTAGCCCGTCACATTTCCTATGCAGCCATCGGCTCCGTTAAGAATAATCACTCCTCCCAGGGAATAGAAAGCGGCACTGGCTCCGGAATAGTCCGGTGCCAGTGGGGGCAGTTTGGTTAGTATGGTTTTCATTCTTTTCCTCCTTATATCACCAGGTTTGCCTGATAAATTCGCTGTATCAAGTCGCCTTCATAGGGTTTGGCATGAATCAAGCGATGAATCAGTGTTTTTGCTCCCTGATAGCCGTAAAGACTTTCTTCAAAAGGCAGTTCAGTAAGATGCTTTACATCAAAATAGGCGGCGGCATCCAGGCCAATCCCATAGTCCAGTTGTTCCAGCCCGCCCTCTACACTGGACAGGCTTGGTTCCAGATTAGGGATAATCTGAAGATGGGCTGCGTTTTCTGCTAACCACTCCACATAAGGTTTCTCCGAAGGGTGAACGGCTTTTGCCAGTACATACCGAAGGTCCATCTTCTGTTCTACTAGAAATTTTGCCAGTTCAAAGGGCCGGGCATTGATGGTAGCACCGATGGCGACGGTTTTTCCTTCCAAGGGTTTCCGGTTTTGTTCCAGAAAAGCCTCCACGGCTTTTTCTTCTTTTTCAAAGGCCAGCGACAGTCCCAGCGCCTCTTCTATTTTGCGGTACTGCCGGCTGGTTTCTTCTGGTTGAAAACAGCTAAGTACTTCCAGGTAACTCATGCCTGTTTTCTTTTCCAGAGACTTTACGGCATAAGCACCTCCTGGAGCTACCAATAAATTCATTTTGTGGTTGGCCATGGTCTGAAATTTACTCAGTTCTTTGTAATCTGTGATATGCTTTAGCTGATAACCACCGGCTTCATGAAGCAGGGAATGAATTTCTGAATTTTTGTCCACCGCTGCAAAGGAACCAATGGTGTTCAAATAGCGTTCTCGCTTAATGCCCATTAAGGGTTTTTTCTGTAAGTAGGCGTACATGCTGTCCTGCACCATTAGCTCTGGTGGTTTAACGGTTTCTGACATAATGGGATTCATTTTTGCCCGCACCATAGGAATCTGGTGCTTTTCTTCCGCTACACGTAAAAGGCTATCAAAATCCATTCCTAACAAATCATCAATACAGGTGGAAAAAATCATCATGCCTTTTGGTTTTTCTTTGTGAATAAGATGTTCGATGGCTTCGCCTATGCGTTCTTCATAACTTCCCATCACTACTTCGGCTTCTTCGATCAGTAAATACCTGACTTTTTGGTTATCGCCGGTCTGGAAGGAAGCGATGCCCCCATGCCGACCACATCCTACGGGAATCACAAATAGGATAAGAATTTCCGGCACCAGGCAGGCGGCCCGTACAACGCCCCAGCCGCCTCCGGAAGGAGCACAGTAATGAAGGGCACTTTTTCGGTTGGTGTTGTTTCTTCTGGTAGCTACTTCCTCTAACAAATTGCCTACGGGAATGCTATAGGGTTTCCATGGTTTCATGCCAACACCTTCTTTTCTAATGGGTTAGAAGTTGAAAGGGGTTGCTTCGCTGCCGGAGGATGAATCAGGGTATCGGCAATTTCAAAAATCCGCTTTGATACCGGCAGGCTAGGATCTCCTTCAATAACCGTTTTATTCTGTTCTTCATAGGTTTGAATGGCGGCGTCTCTTTCCACGATGCCAATCACCTCCGTATCAGCACTTTCCGCAAAATCTCGGACAAGGGTTTCTTCATTATCGATGTTTCGTTTGTTTAGAATCAATCCTCGAAGTGTGGCGTAATTTCTGTCCTTATAATGGTCCATGGCCATTTTAATGTTTCCGGCGGCAAAGAGAGCCATTTTTTCTCCAGAGGTAATGATTACCACTTCCTCTGCATAGCCATTGCGGATAGGCATGGCAAAACCGCCACAAACCACATCGCCCAACACGTCGTACAGAACAAAGTCCGGTTGATACATCTCAAAAGCGTCCAGTTCATTCAGTAGTTCAAAAGCGGTTACAATCCCTCTTCCCGCACATCCTGTCCCGGGTTTTGGACCGCCGGCTTCAAAGCAGACAATGCCTTTGTATCCCATAGTGGCAATGTCCTGAATCCGGTCACAATCTCCTTTTTCCAATAAATAGTTAACAATCGGAACGGCTTTTTCACCGCCTGTTAGGTTCATGGTAGAATCTGCTTTAGGATCGCAACCAATCTGCATCACCCGATACCCTCTGGATGCTATCGCGGCGGCAATGCTACTGGTAAGCGTTGACTTACCAATACCGCCTTTTCCATAAAATGCAATCTTCCTCACTATACTGCCTCCTTTGATATACGAAGGGGAAAAATTCGTTGGTGTTTCTTCTCTTCTTCTTGCCACTCCACCATTTGGCTATCTACATGGAAGTAGGCGCGGATTTTCTCATCATTAATCAAATCCGATGCTTCCCCAAAACTCTTCTGATCATCCTGCCCCAACAATAGTGCTTTTCCACCTAATCGCAGCGCATGATTAGGGTAATGTGTGTTGATAATAATGGTTAACGCCAGTTCTTCTCTTAAGCGTTCCAGCAGATCCAGAATCATCAGCTGGTTTTTCATGTCCAAATTTGATTCCGGTTCATCCAGCACCAGTACCTCCGGCTGATTAACAATGGCTCGGGCCATTAATACCAGTTGGAGCTGACCACCACTGATCTGGCGGGTGGAACGGTGGGTCAAGTTTTCGATCCCTACTTTTCGGATAGCTTCTTTGGCCATCGCTATGTCGTGGGAAGATGGTTTTGAATAAAGGCCTATGCTGGATGCCCTTCCCAATAAAACCATGTCCAATACAGAATAGGGAAAAATAATATGCTTTGCCTGGGGTACGTAGCTGACTCGTTGAAAAAATTCTTTCGGAGCATAGGCTGGAATTGAAATACCGTCTAAAAGGACTTCACCACTTTTTAAGGCTTGAAAGCCCATCAAGCATTTAATCAATGTGGTTTTTCCAACACCGTTGGGACCCAGAATCGATAAGGTTTCTCCCTTTGAAAGCTCCCAGCTTACCTCCTGAAAGATAAGCTGGTTTTTCTTATACTCAAAAGATGCCTGTTTCATTTCAATCATGCCATCGACCTCCTGTTCTTCTTAACAACAATGCAAAAAAAGGTGCTCCAATAATAGCCGTTAATACGGAAAGGGGGATTTCCGCTGCTGTAACAGAGCGAGCCATGGTGTCAATGACCAGCAGATAAATACCACCTAGCAAAATGGTTGCCGGTATTAACACCCGATGTTCATGTCCCACTATCATTCGAGCAAAATGAGGAATGACTAGCCCTACGAAACCAATGATTCCGGATAGTGATACGGCTACTGCCGTAATCATAGTGGTAGCTCCGATAATCATACTTCGTAGTAATTTCAAATTAACCCCCATCGAATGAGCTTCTTCTTCGGATAAGGAGAGTACATTCAGATGCCATCGGATGCACCAGATCATCAGAATCCCGATACCAATCAGTGGTATACCTATTTTCAGATCATTAAGACTGGTGCCGCCCAGGCTTCCCATCAACCAGTAGACAATGCTAGGAAGTTTTTCTTCCGGATCAGCCACATATTGAATAAAGGAGATGAGCGCCTGAAACAGTGCTCCCACAATAACACCGGCCAACACCAGCATATAGAGCTGTACCCCTTTTTTCGAATGACCTATTTTATAGGTAATGCCAATAGCAATCATTCCGAAAAGAATCGCCAGCCCTTGAATCACAAAATGATTTTCTGATAAAAGAATCCCTAATGCCGCACCAAATCCGGCTCCGTAGGAAACTCCGAGTACATGGCTGCTGACCAGAGGATTGGCAAACAAGGCCTGCAATGCGGCACCGGAAACAGATAGCCCGGCACCGATTAATACAGCCAGTAGAATTCGAGGAACCCGAATACTCCAGATCACCGTTTTTTCCACTTCTGTCCATCCTGGCTCCAGATTAAAAACAGGCGATAGCAGGATCGACAATACCCGATCAAAGGGAATCATATACCTTCCAATTCCCGCTGCTCCCATCATGCACAGGGCTAAGATCAGAGCAAACCCTATCATCATTTTCTTAGGATGTCTTCTTGTCTGCATGGTATTCTCCTGTCTTTTTTATTATTACTTGGATTGTCACTTGGATTGTTGCTTTTAATCATTTTAGTTCTTGTGATCATTCTGTCCCAATGATTCCACGAGAATTTCACAAGGGTTTCCCAAGGATTCCACTTGGCTTTACAGTGGATATTTTATCGCTGCCTACTAAGACCGGAGGTGCCCTCGGATGTTTCCGACAGTGGGTTTAAGATGCCTATTACCTGTTCTTCTGTCAGATCAAAATCATGAAACTCCCGGTAATAGGTTTTCACTTCCTGCTCCATATCATAAGAAAACAGTTCTGGATGCTGATGCAAGGCCATCCATTTCATCATTAGAGGAACATCACCACTTGGCGGGTACCACCGATAAACCCCTACCGGCACTTTATATACCCGCCGATTTTTCACCGCATCCACCTGACTCCAATCCTGACCTTCAATGGTATTGTCATAAAGATCCTGGGGCGTTGTTGCCGTAAAACTGGTAATAAAAATCATCTCCGGATTCCATTGATAAATTTGCTCCATATTAACGGCTGCCGTCACGTCAATTTCCTTGGCAACGTTGACACCGCCCGTACTTTCGATCCAAACATCTCCATAGTGACCGGCACCAGGCACAATGATTTCCTGATTATCATGGCGGAATAGAAATAAGCTTCGTGGCTTTTCTTCTTCCTCCAGTTCAGACGTTACTTTTCCAATTTCCTGCGATACTTTTGAACCGTAATCAATCACTTCACCAACCTGATCTTGCTGGTTAAAGACTTCTCCCATAATTTCCAACCAGCTCTGTAAGGTCAAGAGAGCATCTCCATCTCCCTGGGTGTTTACTCCAATGGCTGTAATACCAGCTTCTTCCAATTGTTTTGTCTGATTAGCATAATCCGCCCAATAAAACACCACATCCGGATCTAACTTCAATAATTCTTCAATATTAATGTCTGTTCCTTCAATAAATCCAGAGGGAACCTCCAACAGTTCCGGGTACATTTCTCCCATAATGGAGTTTTCGATGGCACCTCTAGAACCGGGATGCATTCCGGCTACTTTGGAAATCGGCTCTCCTGTAATGGCATAGATGCTAGGGAAGGGCAAAGCGGTCATGACAACCCGCTCAATATCGTCTGGAATTTCCACTAAACGACCACTTTGATCCATAATGGTTCTGATGGCCACCACGTCCTGTTCGGCTTCTACAGCTTCCTCTTCTGTGGATTCTCCTGCGACCTTATCCGCTGATTCGGTTCCAGAATGACCGGAACCACAGCCAATCAGAAAGATAAGCAGTAAAGCAAACGCCACCGCTACCAGTCTTTTACTGAAAATTTTCCTTCTTTTTTCTCTGTTCATTATCAACACTCCTATCTGCTATTGATTCTCAATATCAACTGGATTATAATATAGGTGTCTGTTGAAAACTATCCAATATCGAACAGTTTTTTTGTAAAGGGGAATGATCATGAGCAATTGTTTTTGTTTGGATTCCATTAAGAATCAAAAGACATCAGATTTTTGGGATGGAATTCCTGCCCAAGAAACGAAACTTATTTTAGAAGAAATTTCCTGCGGGGCTAGGGTATATCCCTGTGGATGCTTTATCGAACATGAAGAAACCGAAGACAGTATGCTTTACTTAAAACACGGTCAGGTCACAGCGTTTATTTCCTTAGAAAACGGCAAAAATATTCCCCTCCGATTTATTCAAGCTGGAGAGATGTTTGGCCTGTCTTATCCTTCTCTCCTTACAGGTAGCCTCACTTTTCAAGTAAAGGAAGAAGCCTCTATTTATTTTTTACGTAAATCCTTATTGCTTGAAAAAATATCCCAGCACCCTCAGCTCCTGTCTAATTATTTGTCTTTTGTCAATCAACGAACCGCCTTTCTGTTAAACAAAACCATCTTGTTTAGCATCCAGAGCAATCGCCAGCGCATCGCCTGTTTTTTTCTTAATGAGATCCGAAGTCAGAATACCTGCTCTTTCCAGATTAATCTTTCTAAAAGCTGTATGCTCGACTGCCTGGGCATGTCTCGCAGCTCCTTCTACCGAGAGCTTAACGCCTTGCAAAAGACCAAAGCCATTGAGTTGGTAGATAAAAACAAGTATCGCTGTTGCCCCCATCAATTAGAAGCCATTATGCAAGAAGAAGTGAATTAAAGCCAAAAAGACTAGCATTCCTGATGCAAACAGGAGCTAGTCTTTTTGGTGTTCATCTCTTTCTTTTTAATTGAATTTTCTTTGTTTCTTTGTTATAATAATTGTAAAGAAATAAAGATATGGGTATTGTTTTTATAAATTCTGCATATACGATAAGGAGATGAAATAGGGAGGTTAGAAAAATGAACGCAACTCTTATGGAGCGTGATGCTATGGATCGCAAAATAATCAGTGTTTCTAAGAAACGTCAGATTACGATACCTTTAAAATACTATAAACATCTTGGTCTTGATAATGAAGTAGAATGTACCCTTGAAGACGGTGCTATTGTAATAAGACCTCTGAATAGAGATTCTGGTGAATTTTCAGTTGAAATTTTAAAAGACCTTATATCTCAGGGCTACTCAGGTGATGAACTAGTAAAGAAATTTGAAGCTCAAAGCAAAAATATTAAAAAAGCTGTTACTCATATGCTTGAAGATGCAGATGCTATCGCTGCTGGAGAAAAAGAATCTGAAAGTTTTGAAGACGTCTTTGACCCGGAGAACTAGATATGTATAAGATACAATTCACTTCTCAAGCCGCACGCTATTTTAAAAAGCTAAAAGAAAAACCGCTAAAAGATACTTATAAAACAGCTTTACAAAAAATAAGCAAGGATCCCTATATTGGTCAGCCAAAGAGTGGCGATTTGTCTGGTATTTATGGATACGATGTAAGATATCAAGGTGCACACTATGAAATTGCCTACACCATCAATGAAGTAAACGGTAAAAAAGTAGTTGTACTTCTAGCTGGCACCCGTGAGAATTTTTATGAACAACTTAAGCGATATATTAAATAGCTCTCAATTAGTGAGGGCTATTTTTTATTACCAATGTTCTTCAAGGTGTAAAAAGACATAAAAAAACTCCCGATTATCCGAGAGTACTTGCTAAGAGGTTCTAAGTATTTCTATCCACTTTTCAGGGAATCCCATTAAATTTGTATCTACCATGTCATAGGATTCTATAAGAGCTTCAAGATTTGTAACAAATCCGTTCCATTCAGAAGAATCTCTTATTAATTTTTTTATTATATACAAAACAGAAAACACTTGATCATTTCTAATGCCTTTTTGCAAATCCTTCTTGTGCAAAATCGGTTTTATTGTAAGTTTTTTATTATATATTCGGCCATGATGAGCACATTTACTTCTAAAGGTTGAGAGGGCATAAAGCCAACTTTTAACATACCTATGGGGTAAGTTATAATAGGTTTTTGAAATGGTGCTTTTATCTTCGTTTTTTAAGTTAGAATAAATTCTAGAAACTAATCCAAAAGATGCTACTTCAATCGCAACCCATATTGGGAAAACACCTTCATACTTATCTTTATGGTGCTTAACAAAGATCTCATCACTCCGATCAATTTCATTTAAAAGCTTGTCCACAGTATCTTTATGAACACTTTCGTCCAAGAAATTATCAGAATTTAAGTAGCCAGTTGCTTCGTACTCATGAGCTAAAGTATATGCAATCTGAGTTCTAAAGGCAATCTCAATAGATTCTAAAGTACCCGCAACTAAATTTCTGAATTTTTTATCGAACTCATATAATGCATAAATATTTTCTATTGATACTCCATCTTTAAATTTATTGCTCTGTTTGCAGTGTAGCGTATAAGCACTCAGGCGATAGTAGCTGATTTTGCTTAGTATGTCTTCTGCAGTAGCTCTATCCTCTATGGTAAGACCTCGAGCCATCAAAATTTCTACTTGCTCGGAAAAAGTAGTTGGCTTTTTAATCCTCACATCCTCATTTTGGTTGGAATCCATCGTATGTTCTCCTTAAATAAAAACGACCCGCCTTGGTACGCTTTAGTAAGAGGCGTGGCGGGTACTGTTGCTATTACACTACACCAGATAGTAGCTGCTGTCAATTAGAAATTATTTATTTTTTACTTTAAAACGCCCTTAAAACCCACTATTATCCAGGCTTTTCAAGGTGTATCGATAGTATTAACGATTGTTATGCCAAGGCTCAGAAGGCTCAAGGCTCAGTGGGGACGGAGGCAACTCGTCCAGGGAGCAACTCGTCCTTCGGGTATTGCCTTATGAATCACCACGTCCACTTATTAATCCACGATCTTTACCAACACAGCTTCCCGAGCCAACCAGTGGAATCCCTTTAACCGTCTGAGGACTGGTTTCAAGGGCGCACTTTCCCTTTACGCCATGACAACGGACGGTTACAATCCACTTTCTGGTTGTCCGGAAGTGAACTGACGTATTTGATTGTACGTTTTACCATTGGCATGTCCCTTATCTTTTTTGTTCAAAAAAGGTGCTCACTCATTTCTTCTTATTGTAAGACAAGTTTTCAAATGATAGAATACCTAAGGAAAGAGCTATTAAAGCAAGGGAAGGGGGAGTGGGACAGCCTAAGGATTGTCCTGCGAAAAAAATGAATAGCAAAATAGTTATAGGTCTATTAATCTGTTTTTCAGTGTTTTTTATTTCTGGTTGTGATAAAGAAATATCAACGGATGCGCCGGGTAATAGTCAATATTCTCAGGAAGAATTGTCTGATTTGCCTGAAAATCCAATATCCGATTCTGGTTATAGTTATCTTGATTTGGATATGGGCCATGTTGTGATTGTGGATGAAGCTTTTGAAATGGCTCAGGATCTGGAAGAAAACTTAAAGAATCCAGATTTTTCATGGGAAGTGTTTGTAGCTTCCTTTGGGTTTAGAGAATTAAAGCCATTGTCCAGTGGGGCGATAATAACAGAAAATGTTGAAATGGGAGTGGATCAAGTCCCTGTTTTTACAGGTATTATTTTTGAAGATGTAGATGGAAATGTTTATGGGGTGAGAAACAACTTTGAAGAAGTAAGGCTTTTTTCGCTACCCTCTTTTGCTAAAAATGATGTCGATACGTTAATTGCATTTTCAGACCTTGTCGATACAGGAGATACAGCCTTGTTGGAAGAATTTTATGAATTGATACGGTATTATCATTACGCAAACATGTCACAAACGGCAAAAAACATTTCATCAATAAATGATTCTTCCGTAGCCGTAGGCTTTTATCTGGAAAAAGATCGTAACGCACCATATCGATTAGGAATGCCTGAAGAAATAATGAGTCCCATCATTGTTTTTCATGATTTAGAAGAAAAAATGTCATTTTCGCTTCGTTTTAGTGCACACTTTGGAAAGTATATCAACACTTATTATGCGGACCGAGGAAAAGAGCGCTATGAAAACCATGTGAGATTTCAACCAGGAGAACTAGACTTTAAGAAACATCTTCTTGAGATGGGATTTGTATTAGATCCATATGCGCCTGTATATCCTGACCCGATTGTGCGAAAATGGGATGATGCTGGAGCGGAGGATGAAAGTGTTTACTACGTATATGATGAAGAAACGGATATATTTCATTTAACGGACCTAGCCTTTGAAAAAGCTGAAAAATTAAGCTGGGAACAATTTTCCAAAGATGTCCCTCGAGAACTGTTTTTAGCAGCAGCAGGCATCGAGGCATTTTCTGGAAGGACATCTCTGAACTTCACTTTAAGTTTCTCTGGATATCGAGATTCACATGAATATGATTTCTTGTGGCGTCCAACGAAGATCAATTATTTTGATGAAGATGGGAATCCTTATCTGTTGATCTTGGATCCTGATCAATTCCGACAGATAGAATTGCCACGTGCTTATAATGATGACGAGTATATTGGAAAGTTGTTTCAAATGTTGGTAGATTCTCCGCAGGGTGCGCCACATGTGATGGAGGAGCTATACGAGTATCGTCAAATGAAACATCTCATTCAGGATAAACTGGAACACTCGATGGATCAACGATTTCGTTACCTTGAACCCGGGTATCCGCCAGTTCTTGAACATGGTTTTATAGATCGATTCATCAATCACGATGGTGAAGAGTCAATTCGATTAGTGCTTGACCGTGGCCTTGGAGTTGTTTCTCGCCGGGACGCCCGTGGATTAGGTTCAGGTGGCGGTAGTCCATGCACAAGTATACGACCTTTAGACTTGGAGCGTTATGATATTATCTCTCCGGTATATTCCATAGACAGCAATGGCAAAATCTATGTTCTTTATACTATGAATGAAGATGGAGCATTAGTACGCATTGAGGAATGATGACTTCACCGTTGAGAAAAAAGCTTAATGTGGTTAATCAAGTGAGTAAAGAATCATCTTAAAACAAGGGAGGGAATGCAAAGCCATTATTACTAGCGATGGTATTTGCAACAATAATGAAAAAAAGCACCTTAAGAATGCTTTATCGTTTTTTTCTATATGCCAGTCTCATGGCAAGTCTTGTGTTAATGGCTTGTGGATCAGGTGCCGGTGCATCTCAAACACCACAGGAATTTATTGAATCCTTGGAAAGGGTTATACAACAAGGAGATGCACAACAACTGGAGAAAATGATGATGGCGGAAAATCATCGGATAGAGTTGGATGAACATCGTCTACAACCGCTTTTGGATTATTTTGATGCTTATCCGGAGCAATGGGAATCAGTAAAAGCATCACTGAATCGTCAGGCAGATCGCCTTGAAGAAGCCGACTCTCAGAGGTTGCAAGAATCGATGGTGACGCCTTTAAAACTAGTGGAGCGGGAAGAACCGGTTTCTGGAATGCGGTATGCCGTCATCCCGCTGGATTATAACCTGTATGTAAAGGGAGACATTCCCGGAACGATCTTTTTTATGAATAAAGAAGAGGTGTCCTTAAACGATAAAGAAAGCGTTCGACATTCTTTCCACGAGATGCTTCCCGGCAGGCATCGACTGGAAGCTGTTTATTCAGGTGAATACATTGATTTGAGAACGGAGAAGGAGGTAGACCTTTTTTTACCAGATGACCAGTTTACTAGTATTGAAGTATCCTTTGACCCAGAGCCTTCGTTTATATACCTTAGATCTAATGTGGGAGAGGCTGAACTATACATTAATGACGAAAACACAGGAGTGCTCATTAAAGACATTGATAAATTCGGACCATACTTCCCGGATGGTTCTCTTTATGCCAGTGCCGGAGTGGAATATCCTTGGGGACTTATGAAAAGCCAGTCAATACCGCTGGAGGATCAAGTGGTACTGTCCTTCGAAGTGGAACCTTTTGATGAATCGGTGAAGCAAAGTTTAATGGAAACGCTGGCAGATTTTCGAAAAAACACATGGGAAGCAGTGCAAACAGGGAATGATGATTTGTTGGAAGGAACCTCTGATCATGTGCATTATATGATTCGAGAAATTAGAAAAGAGTTAGAAGAAACCAACCAGATCTTTACCGCTACTCTAGAAAAAATGGTTTTCGATTGGAATAGCCTTCAGTTAATCAAAAAAGATACAGGCGAGTTACAGGTTTCTATTATTGCACGGGATTATTTTTATGGAGCATTGCACCCTGTCGACGAAACGTCGCCTTCGATGCGCATGGAGCAAAGCAACCGCTTATATATTTTATCCTATCCATCAGAAGAGCAACAATGGTTTCTAGAAGATATGGATGTGACTAGCAGCATAGGAACAGTAAATACAAGTGAGTGGGAGTTTTAATTGTCGGAGGCTCAGTGGGGAGTGCGCTTTCACAGCACACTCCCACTGAGCCTCTGTTCTTGGTTACTTCATGCCAATGGAGACGTACTTAATCTCCAGAAAGCTTTCAATCCCGAAATGTCCTCCTTCTCTTCCAAGGCCACTTTCCTTAAAGCCTCCAAAAGGTGCCTGCACCGTTGCCGGACCGCCATCATTAAGGCCTACAATGCCATACTCCAATTTTTCAGAAACCCGAATACCTCTGCTGAGTGATTCGGTGAAAACGTAGGAAGCAAGGCCAAAACGTGATTTATTTGCCAGTTCCAGAGCCTCCTCTTCCGTTGAAAAGCGTTGAATTGGCAGCACAGGACCAAAGGTTTCCTCCTTCATAATTCTCATGTCCTCTGTTATATCCACGAGAACGGTGGGCTTATAATAGTAGCCTGCCTGATCATGATTGCCTTTATGAAACCCTTCTCCACCGGTTATAAG
>NZ_FNPV01000013.1:0-10170 GCF_900107405.1 Tindallia californiensis
GCCATGAGCCTGTGTACCGTGAGTTTTACTTGAAAAAGTATCGTGAAGTGCCGAAGCATCAACATAAACGTGCCCTTGTACTGACGGCAAGAAAATTGGTGCGGATGGTGGATGTGCTGCTACGCAACCGCCAACTTTATGCGCCGGAAAGGAGCGTGTAATTATCGATCTTTACTGATCGATCCGTATGCCCTTTATTGCCCGAACAAATATTCCTGGTTTGATTCGGGTCTGGTTTGTGTGCGCTTTTTTCAAATCTATTATCGTCAAAAGTAAATTTTTTTCGCATTACCCCCTTGACTTATCACCACAAGTCTTTTTTAGCGAAAGTGGTATTACCACTTTCGCTTCATTATAGGCTTCTCATCGGGAACTGTCAAGAATAGTCGCACTTTTTTGTCATGTTTTTTCTATTCATTATTTCGGTTCTGCCACCATACCCATAAACAATATTTCATTGGTTCCTTCATCATGAATCATAAAGTAGAAGGGTCTGTTCACTACCATCTGGAAGGGTTCCTCTATTGGCATAGAAGTGACACGCACTTCTACAGAAGTAACCGCTGCTGCTTCTGTCCCTGTTTCTTCTACCTCAATAAAACTTTTATGTTTTATATCGCTGATAAAGGCATTTTCTCCCTGCTCCCAGCTTACCATCTCCGAAAAATCGGCCTGTGTTGGATCAAAAGCAATCTCCATCCCCATACGGCTCAAGGCTTCTTTTAAACTTTTTTCGTAAGCCATTGTAAATCGTGGTAATTTCAGATGTCCTTCCCGTCTGGAAAACTGATTTTTCCATTCTTCCCATTGTTCTGTCGATAAATCATCTACAAAGGATTCTAAAGAACGCTCTTTCCAAGGCAGAAACACATACATGGCCATTTGTTCTTTTTCTCCATAGGGAAGTCGGATGGCTTGAAAAGCTTCTTCTTTTTCCAGGTATAAAAATTCATCCTGACGGTTCATAAAAGATATTCCTTTCAGGGTTTCTTCAGAACGATAAAAAGCTTCTTCTGTTGTTTTATCCGGATCAAAAGCCGTTGTCCAATCTCCTTGAAAATAAACGGCGTTGATTAAAAACAGAAGGGTCTGAGGATCTATCGGATATTCCACTATTTCTTCGATCAATCCTTCCGTGCTATCTTCAACCCATTGGTTAATCCTTTCAACAGCTTCTTCTGTGCTAAAGTCCAGCGCATTAGCCGCCGCACTGTAATATTGCTGATTGTTGTGAATAAAAGCTGGGTTTAATGAGATTCCCTCTCTCATCCAGAGGGAGTTGGCAATACGGAGAGTCACCTCTTCATCAGCTTCCTGAAGCAAGTATTGACGAAGCTTATTGTTCAGATTAAAGGTTTCCAGATCAACGCCTTCTACCTCTAAGGTTTTTGCCATGGCTTCACGGGTTTCGCCATCAGCACCGTTCATAGTCATGGCCAATGCTGTGTACATACTGGTAGGAGAAATCATTTTATTTTCTTCTCCTTCCATTAACTGCTGAAACATCTGAAACCCAAACTGATTTGACTTGTTTGCCAGCTCCTGATCAAAGGATTCTAACACCTCCGGTGCCGGTTCTGAAATTTCGACAGGCAGATCAGCTTCCACCTCATCGCAGCCTACCAAAAGAAGGCTTAAGAGCAGCAAACACATCACTACGAGAGAAATGGTTTTTTTTCCTTTGCTTTTCCTCATTTTTTCTTTGCTCCTTTCAAAATGTTTTTCTTCCTTGTACGGTTGTACGGTTCTGCTTCATCCCTGGAATCTCTTTCACTGATATAGACGTCTTTTCAAGTAATTGGTTGCTTTCCGAAAAAAATCCTTTACCTCTGCTCAGGTAAAGGATTGGATTTCTATTTATACGACAATGTTTTTACGCCCTGCACTTTTTGCTTTATAAAGCAATACATCAGCTAGTTCCACCAGATCTTGAGGTTTCTTATCTTTTAATTCTACAATACCGGCACTCAGGCTGATGGCTTTATCGCAGGTTGGTGGTGTTAGTTTTTCTATTTTCTTTTGGATTCGTTTGACGATCTCATGGGCCTGGTTTTGCTTCGTGTTTGGAAAAATAATAGCAAACTCATCACCACCATACCGGCACACTAAATCATCCTCCCGACAACATCGTTTCAAGCTTTCTCCAATGGCTGTCAACAATTTATCGCCAGCCGTATGACCACATTGATCATTGATTTCTTTGAAGTAATCCAGGTCTATCATCGCAAGGGACAAAGGCTTTTCAGCACTATGAGCAAATTCGATTTCTCTGCCCAGAAGATCATAAAAAGCTTTGTGATTGTATAAACCTGTCAGCGCATCCTGTTTCGATATTTTCAGTAGTTGGCTATTTCGAAAAGTAAGTTTTTGATTTGCCTCTTCCAGTTCTGACGTTACCTGGTCCACCAAATGGGTTAAGGCTTTTATGCTGGAAAGTTGTCGGTCAGCCGTTTTTTTCCTGCATAGGGTATATTCATTCATGGTTATTTCCGGAGTATGCGAAGCATTTTCAGATAAAAGTAATATAGTCATCGTAGCATTCAACACATGGTGAGTCTGTTCGGAATGATAAAATTCTCCATAGGTAAAAAAGCCGGCGGTGCTCACTGAATGAGAGAGAGGCTTCACTTCTTTTGCCGTATGTTCCCCTAACAGCGAATGCCGAGCCGCACAGGAAAAAATAAGGGCCGCTTCCGCCGGAAAAGACTGTAGGGGCAAAAAATCTTTTTGCATGTTTTCCAAAATCATGGACGGATTTCCATAACCAAACTGTACGACTTCGCCTTCCTGTAAATCACCAGCATATTGAACACTTCCATCTTCGTACAGCCCTACCACACAGCGAGCTATATCCATTTCCTTACGTCGAAGCAATAAGGGAAAATCAGCACCGATGGAATGAGGAAGGGCTTCCAGCTTTTCCACTCCCAGGTATTGCCGATATAATGCTTCAACCGGCCGATGATCTATTTCATATACTCGATTTCCGGAGGATTTTGTGATAGTCATTTCTTTCCCAATTCTTTTCCAATTAAGACGATAAGCGTTGGAAACCGACAAATGACGACTATTGACCGTAATCCCTACGGCTCCATTTTCAAAAACATGATTATTTAAGAATAATAAGGTTTTGTCCAATCGAAGGTTATCTCCTGCCATTCCACCAGCAATTGGAATATCTGTGGATATTTTCGAAACGCCCTCTAAAAGCCGGGTAGGATCCGTATGCAGCCCTTCTGCAAAAAGAAGCAGTAATTTGCTATGATCTCGAAGGGTTTGACGGGCTATATGCGTTCCTACGGCTTCTTCATTGCCTTCTGTCACCTCACGATAACTAGCGTGTAATTCAACAGGTTGTTGAAACTGACAAAAGGTGATGCTAATGCCATCGTTGCGTATATGTTCTCCATCGATGGTTCCGGAAGCAGAACAACCAGCAAGTGTCGCTTCCGGCAGCACCTTCATAATATGTTGGTTCACTTCCGCAATATAATGCCTATTTGCTGTATTAGCAAATACCAATACCAGCAGGCCTTTACCTTCCAGCTCATTGTTTTTAATAAACTGGTTTAAGTGCTTTTTTGACCGGTAAAGGATATTCACCATTTTCATTGCTTTTACCTCCTCGGCGTAAGCAGAATGCTTAGCCTCTAGTATCCACTATCTTCTTTTACTTTAATCTGAAATCTTTTATCTTGAAGCATTTCTGTTATTTTCTCAGCTCTCACCGGTTTACTGAAATAATACCCCTGGCCAACAGGGCATTGTTCATCTCGAATAAATTTCAACTGATCTTCTGTTTCAATTCCTTCTGAAATCAATGTCAACCCTAAAGACCTGCCCATAGCAATAATCGTTGATGCAATGTCTCTATTCTGTCGGCTATATTCCAGATTTGTTATAAATGACTTGTCGATTTTAAGGGTGTTCACCGGCAAACGTACCAGATAGCTAAGGGAGGAATAACCAGTACCAAAATCATCAATGGAAATCCTTATTTGTTTTCTTTGAAGCTGACGAAGTTTTTCCACGCTGCCTTCCACATCCTGTATGACCGTACTTTCTGTCAGTTCAATTTCCAAAGAACTGGATTTTATACCGGTTTCTTCCAGTACCGCTTCCAGATCTTTCAAAAATTCTATTGCACCAAAATGCCTTGCGGATATATTGATTGCCATGATGCCTGGGTTAAGCCCCATCTTTTCCCACTCCTGGTGCTGATGACAAGCTTCCCTCATGACCAGATTTTCTATTTTCCTTATCTGACCACTTCTTTCAGCTAAAGAAATAAATTCGTCCGGAGGAATGCGTCCATAGATCGGATGGTTCCATCGAACCAACGCTTCCACACCTACCATTTCACCATCCTTCAATGATACCAGCGGCTGATATTCCAAATAAAACTGATTTTCTTCCAAGGCCTCCACCAAATCTTTTTCTAATTCCCGTTGGCTAAGGACTTCATCCATGGTTTCCGGATCAAATAACTGAACCTGCCTTCCTCCTCTTTCTTTGGCAATATTCTTTGCAAAACCCGCATTTTTCATTAAATCCTTAAGACTACGGCAATGGTCAGGATAAACCGAAATTCCAACACTAAAAGCCAGTCGCTGTTCTTCATTTTCCAACATAAAGGGCCGCTGTAATTCACTAAGCATCTCTGTTGCCTGTTGCAAAGAATGCGCAACGGATTCTCCTTCATGGCATAAGATTAAAAACTCATCACTGAGCCCCCGATACAAAAAACAATCCTGATCATGAATCTGCCGGATCCTTTCCGCAATTTTACGAAGCATTTCATTACCATGAAGGTATCCATATTTTTCGTTCATGCGGCCAAATTTGTCTGGTGCTACGATTACTAGCGTCCAAAGAGATGGGTTTTCTTTTTTTTCTACATGTTTCTGAAAATCCTCATCAATAACCCGATGATTCGGTAGTCCTGTCACCGGATCATAGTACGTCAACAGATTAATTTGATCCATCATTCGATTAAAGCTTTTTCCTGCTTTTTGAATTTCATCTTTATGGTTGAACTTTGCACGAACCGTCAAATCACCATCAGCTGCCCGGGCAAATAGCTGTTCTAGCTCCAGAATTGGCCTGGAGAAATGGTTAGCTAGTACCATAGATGCCGTTGCGGCTATTGCAATCAACATCCACACCATGGGATAGAAGGTTTGCTGAAAGGATTCCATCGGCATCATTGCATCTGTAGCTAGACGACCTGCTAATAAAGTGAACTGGGTTCCAGGCACCCGAGCATAGCCCATAAAATATTTCTCTTCTTCTACCCAGTAACTTCCAGAACCCTGCTGGTTTTTCATTGCTTCCCGGACAAAATTCCGCCGTTCCTTTAATTCAGGAAAAAATCGTGCTTGGGTTTCCAATGTTTCCCGTCTATAAACAATTTCTTCATTTTCCGGATATGCCTGAAATGCACCAAAATCGTTGATCATGTAAGCCTTCCCTTGAATTTCTGTCTTCACCTCCGAAACCAGATCATTAATCATGGCCCCGTCATTCCGAAGATAAATAAGCGCTGGTCTTCCATCTTCTGTTTCCATCGGTACCATCAGCGCAACAAAAGGCTCTCCTGTTATTCTGGAAATCAAAACATCTGAAATAGCTCTCTGTCCAGCCAGTGACCGTTGAATATGGGATCGATCCATTAAATTAACCTCTGTACCATCTGTATAAAATGCATTGCCTTTGTCATCAATAATGGCAAATTCGTCAAGATTTAACCGATCCCGCTCCTGTCTGAGGATATCCAACTGTGTCTCTAAATCCCCTTGAATAAACGCCGGCTGTGCTGCCAGTATTTCCAAGTGATTCCATTGCATCTCAAACATCATGGCCAGTTTTTCCGCACTTTCCCGCGCCATGGTTTCCAAGGTTTTTTCCGTTTCTCCCGCTACAACTCTCCAACCTACCTGCTGAGCTAAGTAGCCTGTTAACAATGCCATCACCAGGCTGACTCCAAGAATTAGTGCCAAAAGTTTTGTGCGTATACTCTTCATAAAATGTCAGCCACCTTTCATGATCACATCCATTTTTTGCTTCCTCGTCGTTCGATCGACAGTCCCTTCTCTACCGATATCCTTGTCGCTGTCCACCTATAGATATCTTCTATCCATTTTTGATTTTGGATAAATAGATTTTATTTCAAAGTTTATGGTAAACAAGGTACAATGGTTTTAACCGTTATTCTTTATTTTATCATAAAAAGGTGGTTTTTTATCATGTTAATGGATTTACATATTCATGAAAAGACCTGTTCTTCCGATAGTTTTCTGGATTTAAGAAAAATCGTGAGGCTGGCTCAAGAAAAAGGGCTGCAAGCCATTGGTATTACCGATCACGATAGCATAGGCCTTTACCCTATTGCACAGAAAGTCAGCGTTGAAATGAATTTTCCTATCTTGGTGGGTGTTGAAGTGCTAACCCATGAAGGAGATTTGCTTCTTTATGGAGTGGATCATATTCCTGATCAAAAAATGCATGCCCAAGAACTCATCAACTGGACAAAAGAAAGAGGCGGCATTTCCATTGCTGCCCATCCTTACCGAAAAAACGGCCGAGCTCTGGGTGATACCATGTTCAAACTGAAAGGCTTAGATGGCATTGAAGCCTTAAACGGCAACACCCCTATGTCTCTCAATGAACAGGCCTGGGCAGCTGCATTAAAGCTTGGTTTGCCGATGCTTGGAAGCAGCGATGCCCATTATGAAGAACGAGTCGGCGTCTTTGCTACCAAATTCAGCCGTAACGTCATTCATATGGAGGATCTCCTTTCTGAAATTCGAGCTGGTAACACTGTTCCTGTTTATTACAGTCAGGGTACCTATCATTCTTATGATATGGAAAAAATTCATGAGCTGGCTGTGTCCTAATAACATTTGTATAATTTTTCTTCTTTTGTTTGCAACTTTTTTTCAATCTCCTTCGTCTTAGTCTGTAGTCGTAAAAAATTACCAGTAATAACAGGAGGAGAATTGACAATGAAATTATTTGCAGCCAAAAAAAATCGATCAACAGCTATTTTAGTCGCCTTATTAGTAGCGCTGTTACCCTTGGTAGCCTTTGCCGATGAAGCGACATCAGAAGAAAAGGAATTACTCGCTTTTCAGCAGATTGACGGCTATGTCAAGGAAATGACCGAAGATGCTGATGCGGACAGCGCTTTCCTGCGAATGGAAGACCAGGAAGGAAATCCTTTCGATCTTCATCTTACAGAAGAAACAATCGCAATAACTGATGAACTTCCTAAAGAAGGAGATTCCGTTATCGCTTACTATGACAACCGAAAGCCCATGATCACTATTTATCCACCTCAATACCACGCCGTAGTCTTTATGGTCTCTAGCGACCATCAGCAGTTATTTGTTGGAGAATTTGATGAACATTTAATAGACTCTACCAACTATCTTCGTCTTATAATGCAGGAGGATACCATGGTGATAGACCATCAGCACCAGGTTTATGAAGGTCCTCTGGAAGGTAAAACCTTAGCCGTTTTATATGGCGCTGCCACCAAAAGCATTCCGGCTCAAACAAGTCCCAACTTAGTAGTGGTGCTGCCAGAAGAAAATGAAACTAAAGATACCGATGAACCAGAGCGCTATCAACCAGACGTTACGTCGATGGACCTAATCGTAAAGGGAGAACGGCTAGATGCACCCAGTGCTTGGATGACAGAGGAAGAAGTGGTCATGTTACCTGTAGCGGCCATTGCCGAAAAAATCGGATTCAACGTTATGTGGAGTGAAGAACTTCAGACCGTTATGCTTAGCGACAGTATTACCTTAACCATCGGTGAAGATGCGTATGTGAACATGAAGTACGACGAACCTATTACCTTAGGTCAAGCTCCGGTTGTCCGTGATGGCCGAAGCTTTGTACCGTTGTCTTTTTTCAGAAAGGTAATTCCCATGAATAATGCTTATGTTTTTGAAAACCAAATTCTTATTGATAACGAAGACCCTATGGAGTAATTTTCAGTCGAGGCGACGGTTTATTATGCAAGCATGACTATCTTATACAAAATAGTCATGCCAACATATTTGTACTTTACTCATTTTTCATTGATCGTTACACATAAGATCATCAGGCTATTGGAGATTCTCCAGTAGCCTTTTTTGTGTTTGTTTCTTCCCTTTGCCAGGTGGGCAAACAAAAGCGATTTGAGATAGATAGGCTACACTCTAATAAGAAGTAAAGAGCGACGGTGCCCTTTAAGATAGCTGTGCTCTTTCTATTTCTTTACCTAATATAAAAACGAGGTCATCTATGACCCCGCTTCCACTAATCTTTTAATTAGTAAATAATCACCACTTCCCTGGTAGAATTAATCCATTCCGCCCGAGCATCCAGATTATCCGTTGAGAATCGGAGCGGGACAAAGGTTCTTCCACCAATAGACACGGGTGCTACGTCCATACGACTCATGCTTCCGTTGGTGCGAATATCGTTTCGGTTTAACCACATTTCTACTTGGTTGCCCCTGGCATTTAAGGTGATTTTGCTTTCATTGCCATCCCATCCTACGGTACCGCCCATGGCTTCTACAATGGCTCGTATGGGTACCATGGTTCGTCCTGAGGTAATTCTTGGGACGGTTCCTCGACCTGGGTCTATTTCTTCAGCAACGCCGTTAACGATCATATGGGGCTTATCAATGGTCAGAACGATAAAACTTCGTTGTTGTGTACTGCTGATGATATTGGAACTGCTGCGTACGGTGTAAGTGGCAATGGCTTCTCCCAGTTCTTCCTGGATGTCTTGCAGGGGATTGGCTTCCCGCAGTACTGGTTTTACGGTGTAATGGTAGTCTGTATTGGGTTGAATGTTCACATCAATAAAGGGTAGTTCTTCAATAAAGAAGTCGGTTACGGATTCCCCTAGTTTGGAAGGGTCTGTGGATCGAAAAATCCGGTATCCTAATGCACCTCTGACAGTAGGCCATTCCATCCGGTTGCCGGCATTTGTGGCTTCCATAGCCTGGCCAGTTGTGGCTGGTGGTGCCGGGGTTGGGGTTGGTTCTGGCTCTGGTTGTGGTGCTGGAGCGGGGGCATCTGTTGCATTTCCCCATACTCTGGCAAAACCTTCGTTGTTGGATTGACTGTTATGAGACCAGGAAGCTGGATCTGAATCAATCACTGTATAGGTACCGGCTTTAATGGTGGCATTAGGCTCTACAAACCAGTAGGCGTTCGGTGTATTCATGTATCCGGTTCTAGCTGTTGCGGTCCAAGGACCATATATGGTTCCATCGGTATGTTGCAGCCCAATCCTGCCGGCTGGCGCTCCCCGTTGATTGTTCCAATGATAGGTTTCTATTTTGGTAATCTGATGGGGCTGTTGAATGGTAAACTGGGTTGGATTGCTGGGACCATTCAGGACACCGGCGATATTATTGTTATCAAAAATTAAGTTGTTTTCGTCACTGGTGGAGCTAGGTGTTGGTTCCGATGTGGGTGCCGGCTCTGGTGCTGGCGTTGGAGTGGGCTCTGGCGCTGCGCTCTCCTGCCATTCGTAGACGTAACGAACTCTCGATAGCCCCATTCTCCCTGGTCCTGTCTGTACCTGAAGGATTCGCTCAGTTCCCTCTGGAAGAGCACTCCAGACCGTTCCGCTGAAAGTAACGGAAGTAGATCCTTGCACCCAGAGCTCATCATTCTTTGCACTTTGATATTGTCCGAGTCTTAAACTAGTTTTTCCGGGATGCCCCTCAATTTCAAAATGTCCACCAGACAGGGCTCTTCTAGCTATAGCATGGAAGTTAATCCATAAACCTCCTGTTTCATTCGCTCTTACTTCCTGTTTCACCTCAATGCTGACTTTCTGGTCAGCCTGGAGCACTTCTGGCGGTGTTGTCCACGCATAAATAACATGCATATGCCTGTCTGGGTGATTATGGGTTATTCCCGGACTATGTTCTTCAATTTCGTGTCTGTTGCTTTCTTGAATCAATACGCCATTGCCATTACCAACATTATAGCGATGCTCTCCACGTGGCGACTCCTGCCATTCTGCACCTACTCCGTACAGTGTCTCTTTAAGCACCCAAGCCCCTTCTGATGCAAAGGCCTTTTCCATGGATGCCAGGGAAACCAGAGAAAACAGCAATGCTACACATAAAATCATTGAAATTCTTTTTTTCTTCAT
>NZ_FNPV01000013.1:11995-32197 GCF_900107405.1 Tindallia californiensis
TTCACTATGAATGATTACATGCTCCAGCCTACCATAAAGCCTACTATAAAGAAGGTATGTCCCACCACGCACAAAAAGGGTAGTATTGCTTAAAGCAGCCTAAAAAGAGAACCTACCCATAATGGGTAGGTTCTCCAGTTTTTCTGGCGTCAACTATTTCTCCGCCCTTTTCAATAACTTCTATATTTCCAGATGGAGACTATTAGGATAAATAACAACAGGACGACAAATGTCCCTAGTGTTAAAGCCCTCAGATTGATGATTTCTCCTTCTTTTTCCAAAAATTGGCTGTCCTGGGCTTCTGCTTCCACATCTTCTTCCATCCATCTTTGCTGAAAGCTTCTTAACCGGTAGTCACTCTTGATCCGAAAATCCTGATCCATGAAAAAAAAGTCACCAGCTACCTTGTTATCCTCCCGCTCAAGAAGCTCTTGGATCCCACGTTTTAAGGCTCCTTCATGGGTTCCCACTACAAACAAGCTGTGATTCCCCTCATGGTACAAAAGTTGTGCTGCTGCTAAGGTTGTATCCAACCTTAAAAATCGGGTCATCTCTTCTTCGTTTATAATATAGGACTGGGTATCGTCAACTTGAATTAGCGTTTCTTCAAGGTACTTCCCTTGGATACCAGCTTCTCCGTTAAGAAATATCAGCCGGTTCCCTGCTTCGACATAATCTCCCAATAATACCTGAAAAGGCTTTAACTGTCGCTGGCGGTCTCCTGCCATTCGGGATACAAGTCTTATTCCCTCCGACAGCAACTCCTTTGAAGGTTTTTCAGGAAACACCATATAATCAACATGGGTTTGGTTGATGGATGCAAAAGGTCTGGGAAAGTCTTCCAGAAAAAAACTTTCCTTATGATCAAAAGGGCCTTTCAGGTAGGATGCCTGGGAAACAAAAGCCCATATGTTTTGACTGCTTCCAGTTAAACATGGATCTTCAGCACCAGAGTTGAAGCCTATTTGCAGGTTAAAATCCGATAATCCCTGTAAAGAAGAAGGAATGGAAAAGGTGTATTCCTGCTCCTGATCATTAGGAATAATTCTCTGACTTCCGATTCGTTCGTTATTGATAGAGAGGGTGATCACTCCATTTTCATGGTAGGCTGGATGGTAACGGCTCCGAATCACGATAGAGCTCTTCTGATCCAGTCCATATCCTGGCGGTGTCTGCAAAAATATCTCTGATTGTCCTTCTCTTCCTTCAATCAACATATTTCCATAACCTAGGGATTCCAGTGTCATTCGTTCATCTTCTCTATTCATTACTGAAATTTCTGGTATCTCTTCTTGATCAAGAAGAATCGCCCCATTAAATTCACCGATAAAATCATCCCTCAGAAAGATCCGACTTCCTTTGGATCGAAGTGACTCATCCCAAGAAAGAATAAAAAGGCCAGTAGTGTTTTCTTTTACAGATTGATAAAGCCCCAAAGTCCCTTGTTTTATATCCTCTTTATCTCTTTCCGGCAAAAAACCTTCAAAATCAGGACTTCCAATATAGATAAAATGATTCTTCAAGCTTTCCAAGTCTCCAACATCCTCTAGGGAAACCACCTGGAAGTCTACTTCTTTTTCCGAAACATTGGCATAAGAAGCTAAGGAATACACCATGGTATACATGGCTTCTATATTCGCCTCTGTAAAAGAATCCAAAACAAAGGTAGCCTGCAGCCAAGGATCCGCTTCATAACTCAAAAAAGGATAAGGAAAAATCTGATCTGCTCCTTCCCTTTCATAAGCTACTTCAAAGTAGGTTTCCTTCAGCAATGTCAGCCAGAGAGCCGGGTTGTTTTCATCTTCACACAGTTCATCCGTCAGTCGGTGATAGGTCAGCAGACTGATCTGGTTTTCCTCCTGCAAAAATGCTGCTTTGATGGGAATTTTTTTGTAAAACATCCCTTCTTTTTCCCTCAGAAAAAAGGATTCTACTGGCATTCCATTAAGCATAACTGTTACCGAAGAATATGGATAATCCACCAGGGGTGAATGATGGTAGTATAGATGCAGGATCCCGTCTTCCACAGGCTTTTTATTGCGAAGGCTCACATTAAGACTTCCGCTTCCAGAAAACCCTCTGAGAATCTGATCGTTTTCAAGGGAAACCGTCTTAACAGAAGGTTTCTCACGGATCTCCCTTTCTTCCCTTTCCGTCTCTATAAACGCTGTTTCCTGATGATTGGCAACTTCCCCTCCATCCATCTGTGACATAAGGATCTGTCTGCTTCTTTCTGGCAATTGATACACGTAAGCATTGGAGTCAATGCTTCTTGCCCTGTCCAGATCCTGACGGGCTTCTGCTTCGCTCTGATAGGGTCCCACAACCACCCGATATCCGGTTTCTTTTATAATATGAGCCGTAAGGCCGGTTTCTTCTACCCTCGCTTTAAAGACATCGGCATAGGGCTCTGTCATAAACATCCCCGCTTGGATCACATAGTCACCAACAGTGATGTTATCCCCCTCTGCAAATGTTGGTGTTACCAATGTTGTCGCCAACATCACCAGAATCACCCAGCCAGCCAGGATTTTTTTCATATGCTTCATACCCATTCCTCCATTTTTTTCTGATTGATTAGAATCTTTCTGTTTTATACCATTTGCTTCCTTTGCCGGATATGGTTTCTTTTAGAAACAGGAATAATCCCCTTACACTTGCCACCAGCCACAGCTGACAGTAGGTAAAATACATAATACTTATTAAAAACAGGTTTTTTCGATGAACTTCACCTTTTTCGATGGACAGTGTAATGGCAATTTGAAAAAGGAATACCACGTAACTGAGGGCCCAAATAATGAAGAATCCGTTGGGAATAGCCAACCGGATACCCGAAAAGATTCCGATGATAAAAATAATATCCGAAAGTACCACCGCACTGAGAAACAAGACGTAGACCGTAAAAAAGTAAGCAATATCTACTATTACTTTAAAGCTCTTAATGTATCTGGGGTTTAACAAATTTTTAAATAAGACATAAAAATTCCCATTTACCCAACGAGACCGTTGCTTGATCCAAACCTTTAGGGATTCTGGCTCTTGCTCGAAGGTTTCCGCCTTTGGCATGAAGGCTATCTGATACCCCATATTATAAATACGAAAAGAAATCTCCGTATCTTCTGCAATGGCTTTTGGATCCCAGCCGCCGATAGCATCGATGATCCTTCGCCGTACCAGAAAATTGGTTCCTGGTATGGTACACAAACGAAAATATTTCCAGCGACCAGCTTGAGCCATCCATTGAAAACTAAGGGTTTCTATATTGATAAACGCCGTCAGTATGTTTTTATTTTTGTTTCTGGTTCGAAACTTCCCTATCACTGCGCCGTATTTATCGTTTTGTTCCATGGTATATACTAAATAATAAAGGGCATTGGCATTGGGAGTATTATCGGCATCATATACCGCCAGATATTCCCCGCTGGCTTCCTGATAACCGATATTCAGAGCATTTGACTTCCCTTTTCCACCACGGTCGCCAATAATCTCCAAATGGATCACCTTTGTATCTGGAAACTCGGCTTTTACCCGCTCTATTTCTGTGCCGGTTGCATCCTTCGAATTATCATTGATAACGATTATTTCCAGTAAATCCCTGGGGTAATTCATTTCACACATAGCCGTCAGGGTTCTACCAATTACCATTTCCTCATTATGAGCAGGGATCAGGATGGAAACTTTCTTTAGTCCCAAATAATCCGAGAGCTTCGGAAATGTATATTCTTCTGCCTCCCTAGAATACTGATAGCCACCATACAACAAAAAAACATTCAACAGCAATAGTGTCCAGATCCCCAGCATTGCTGCATAAAACAGAGCAAAAATAATAGTTTCAGCCATCGGTAAGATCTCCTTTAGATTACCCAAACAGCGAGCGATCCCTGTTTTTTTTTGATCTCATAAATATCACAATTAAGGAAAAAATAATGCCCGTCAACAACATGATGAAAATACGAGCAAAGCTGTCCATCCACGTTTTTTCTTCCTGAAGAGCTTTGGTTTCTGCCAGCAGGTTTTCTGGAATTCTAAATTCGCCGTTCTGAATAGCGACAAGAGACCCATCTACACGAATAAATTCAGAAGGGCCAGGCGTCAAGGGGATCATCTCTGGAACCTCAAGTGCTTTAAACCATCGCTTAAGCTCCTCGCCGCTGGGCACATCCCTCATCATTAAAAACAGGGGCTCTTGATCCTCCAGTTGACGCTGTACCACCAGTTCTGGTGGAAAATAAGACAAAGAATCCCACCTTGCCGTCAGCGGTATAGAAAAGCTGAAGACCATCCTTTTTTCTTCAGTGGATTCCGGCTCTGGTTCCATTTTTTCTTCGTAATAATATCCCAAAGGAGTAATCCCCCATTGGAAAAGTCTTTTCAGATAGCTGGCAGCCTCCCTTGAATTAGCGGTTTCTGGTAGTAGAAAGTACACATGCTGTTCCTGTAGAGTCTTTAACCAGTGTAGATATTCCCTTTTATCAGTTGAAATCAAGGATTGCTCTTGCTCCATGAGAGATTGCAGTTCTTCGTCAAAACCAAGATATAAAGGAATATCCCAGCTTTGAAAACGATTGGCCATCTGTTGAATGTTCTCCCGCTGAACCTGGGAATGAATCCCGGTAAAGATAAATGCATAAGGTTGTCGATCATCCTGCTGAAATGCATTTCCATAAGCAGGTTTTGAAAAAACAGCAGCTAAGCACAGGATCCCGCACCATAGCATGAGGTTCCATTGCTTACACATCATACTCAAGCTCCGCCACCGCCAGGCTTTTATACTCCACATTATTGATGATATCCTTATGATATTCCAAAAAAGCCAGCTTAGAGGTAATCAGAAAGCTTTTTTTCACGTCTTTGCTTGCTGGGATTTCTATTTCAGCGATTCCATCCTTTAAACGTTTTTTTAATATTTTGGCATCTTTCAAGCTGGTGTGGGGTAAGATCAGGGCGATTCGGTCTTTTTCAACCCGATATTTAGTGTCTTCAATCCGAATGGTAGCATTAATAGCTTCCGCCAGTTTTTCAAATACTCTGTCCGCGTTATCTCCGTAAAGCCGTAACAGTTCTTGATAGTATTGTATTTCCAAAATCCCCACTGTTAAAGGATATTGGTATCGCTTGGACTTAGCCATCTCAATTTCCAGATCTACTAAAAATTCCCGTCCGTTTCCAAAACCAGTTGTTTCATCAATATGTACCAGTTTATCTGCAATATAGCTGCATCGCTCACATTTTATTTTTGACTGGTGAACCAATCTTTGAATACTGCCAATAATAAAGGAGCCTACGGGAATAGCAATCATCAGCATCAAGTAATCCCAGGGCAGCTGCCTTTGGTTCAGCACAACTTCGTAGGTTATATAAATACCCAGCAGAATAAGAACCAAAAGGCTCATAACCACCCCTCTGATAAATCCAAGAGCAAAGGTTAAAAGCATCATCAATAAAATCAGCGACATCAGGATTATTTGCTCCAGAGACTGGATAGAAAACCCAATGCTATAGAACAATAAAACTGAAAAAAAACCAAACAACAGTAATGTAAATATTTCTATGCCCAGTAAATGCTTTTTCATTCTTTCCCTCCCTATTTCATCTTATATTTTCTTCCTTTTACTCGTGTTTTCTCCTTAAGGATTGTTAATAACCTAGCAAAGAGATCAACTGATCGTAAGAATAAGCCTGGCCTGTGAGACTATCCACAAAACCACCAGCATAGATCCCTTCTTTCGTAACCATTCGATCCAGAGCTTCTGTTGCTAACAAGTAAAGTTGCTCATCCTCGTATATTTTTGCAATGCGACTAATCACTCCATAAATAGCTGGTGATTCGTTACCAGAAAAAGATTCTTCCGTCAAACGATACCGTCCTAAAACCGGACCCTGATCCATTTGGACGACCAGCCATTCAAGGGCTTCTTTATCTTTTACCCCAATTGTGGCTTTATAATACATGATCCAGAGATTTTCCAGCACCAAATATTCTCCTTCTTCCACCAGCCCTTGATTCACCCAATAATCATCCTTATAGAAAGGAACTCCGGAAATCTGCTGTTCCAGAGTATGGTGAAGGGCCTTTTGTAATACTTTTTGCCATCTATCGTCCATCTTTGAAAGCCGTAGCAACGCTTCAAAATCATTGTAAACCAACGGGGCCACTTCCGCCTCCGGATGATTAAACACCAGCATTTGTTTTTCCCTTACACTATGGACATAAAGAGCATCTGCAAGGACTCTAGCAAGATCCGCATATCCATACCCCTCCCATTTTTCATGGGCTATGATCAGCTGGTTGATAATGCGAAGGTCGTCCACTGGAGCATTAATGGTCGGTTCCTTGGAATTCATCTCACTGGGATTTATTTTCCATGCAATAAGCTTCTCTTCACACACAAAATATTTTTCCAGCAAGGTTACTAACTGATGAAATTCATTTTCTTTTTCTCTGCGCCGGAAATACTCCATATAGAGCCCAATAGATTCAGAAAGCACCTCTTCTCCCGTAGCCATCATTTCCCTTTCTTCCACCAGACTGGTACGCATTAGCAAGGTATCCTCCACGAGAAAAAATGCTTCTATAAAATCCAGGAGTGGCTTTTCTCGGCCTGGGTTCTTAAATGCTTCACTTTCCTCAGTCAACTGAAGAGAAACTGTTTCGGGCTGCTGAGTAGTCAGAATCCACACAGTTCCACCAAGAATCAACAAAGCAATAAACAACAGTAGAACAGTATTTTTAATCATACCTCTACTCCTTCCGCAGGAGCCGGGAGCGGTGGTCAACCTGCCCCCATTGTCTCCTTATCTCCTGATCTAAATTCGACAGAATGCTTCCAGTGCTACTTCTATCTCCCGCTTCTCACCTTCCGCTGTTACCTTTTCTTCGTCCACATACTCAGCAATTCCCTGGCGAAGATCTCCCTGGTATAATACGACATTATTAAGAATAGATGCTCCCCGAACACCTCTCAGTTTAGCCACAGTAAGAAGTGCCGCCGTTTCCATATCCGATCCAAGAATTCCTTTCCGATGCCATTTTTCCATAATAGCATCCTCTTCATCTATATAGAAAGAATCATGACTTCGTACAATTCCTTGATGGAAAGGATACTCCTTTATCTTACATAGGTGACTTAGCGCCAATGTTAGTGCCGGATCCGCTACTGCCGGATATCCTTCATCTACATACATGCGGGAAGCTCCATCTTCCCTTAGAGCACCTTCGGCAATGATCAGATCTCCCAAAGCAATGTTTTTCTGAACAGCACCGGCACTGCCAATACGAATAAAGTTTTTTCCGCCACACTGAATCAATTCTTCCACAGCAATGGCTGCCGATGCACCACCAATACCAGTAGAAGTAACCGTAACCGGCATTCCTTTATAGGTTCCTGTAATGGTTCTAAATTCACGATTCCAGCTAATTTCCCGGTATTCATCCAAAAAACCGGCCACTCTTATCACCCGAGCCGGATCTCCAGGCAGTAAAATATTCGGGGCAATTTCTTCTTTCTGACATAAAATGTGAGGTTGTTTCATGTTGATCACTCCTTTTCTTCCTTCATTATTCTTTACCCTCGTCTTTTTTCTTGAACACAAATGTATCCTTGTTTTCTTTATGTTATTTTCTCATAATTGCCCTAATAAAGGCAGCGACATGCTATATTAGTATATATTACCATTTTTTTCGATCATATAGGAAAAAAAACAAGGAGAAGAACAACGAAGGAGGGAGTACCTTGGCTACTATCGAAGTACTGATGAATCAACACCATCAAGATAATCAGCATAAAAGAAAAGATCTTGAAGCAACTTATCCCTTACCGACTAATTTCGACCAGGTTTATGCCTTTCATCAGTCCATGAAAGAATATGCTCAGACAAGTCTACATGATTTAAAGTGCTTGGCTCATCAGCTTAAAGTTCAAAAAATTTATGTGAAGGATGAATCTCAACGGTTCGGTATTAATGCATTCAAAGGCCTTGGCGTAAGCTTTGCTCTAAATGAAATTATCAAGAAAAATCCTCAAGCCCATTATACCTTTGTTTCCTGCACTGATGGTAATCATGGAAAAGCCTTAGCCTGGAGAGCTAATTCGTTGGGTCATAAAGCCATTATCTTCATGCCAAAGGGCAGTGAAACCCGCCGGGTAAAGGCTATTGAAGCCTTTCATGCCAAAGTAATAGTAACCGACATGAATTATGATGATACGGTTCGCTATGCATCAGAATATGCCAAAAAACACAGCTACTATTTCGTACAGGATACCGCTCTACCTCATTATACTGAAATTCCAAATAATATTGTTCTGGGTTACTCTACGATGGTTTGTGAAGCATTAGAACAAATGTCCGAAAAGCCAACTCATGTCTTTTTGCAGGCAGGTGTCGGTTCCATGGCTGGTGGCGTTCTTTGGTATTTATATCATCACTACGATGATCAACTACCCTTTATTGGTGTGATCGAATCCAGCCAAGTAGCATGTATTTACGAATCGATACAACAAGACAAAATGATCAGCATTGGTGGTGAACCTTATACCTTAATGGCCGGCCTTAACTGCGGAGAAGCTAACTTCATGACTTTTCCGCTTCTAAAAGAAAAAAGTAATTGTTTCATTAAATGCCAGGACGAAATCACCCTTAAAGGCATGTCCCGGAGTCAGCATCCAATACAGAAAGATCCTGTTATTAACTCCGGTGAATCTGGCGCTGTGGGCCTTGGTTTTATCGAGGAAATCCTGACAAACCCTGCTTACCATTCTTTGAAAATTTCCTTAAAGATTGATGAGGACTCGGTCATTTTATTATTTAGCACCGAAGGAAATCTTTATTAAAGCTTCAAATCAGGTAATCAGCCATATTTGGGGCTTCTTCAGCATTGGTAGCCCCATAAGCCATTTTGGCGAGTGCAAAGGCCAATGCTTTTTTTCCAATTCAACGGTTCTCCCCTGCCATGCTTCTGTTTTTCTTGTGCTTTCCACTGGTATACAAGTTAATTTCCTTAAGCACTTGAATATATCCTGATTTTCTACCTTGCACCAATAATGATACTGTTTATTCTTTCCAATTAGTTCTCTTTCGTTATTTTTTCAACTTTCGATACAAGGTTCTTACACTGATACCCAGTGCCTGAGCTGCTTTGCGTCGAAAAACACCTCCAGCCTTACCAGAGATGGGGTTCCACTATACGCTGATCGATTCTGGAGAAAAGATTAAAACAGAAACCTCGGCCAAAGATACCTGCTATACCGCTGAGGAAATGCTCCGAGAATCCGTAGATTTAATTCTTTTTGCCGATGGTGACGGAACTGCCCGGGATCTTTTTCAAGCCGTTGGCGAAAATCTTCCTGTTATTGGTATCCCTGCAGGAGTCAAAATTCATTCTCCTGTATACGCCACCAGCCTGGAAGAAGCCGGAAAACTGGCCTGCCGTTATTTGATCGGTACTGCCAAACGGCTCAAAAGTGCCGAAGTGCTGGATATCGACGAAGAAGCTTATCGAAAGGGTCAGGTTCATACTCATTTATATGGTTACTTAAGAATTCCTGATACCCTTAATCTTATGCAGGGAAAAAAAGCGGCAGTCTTTTATCCGAAGAATCCTCGCAAAAATCAATTGCACTCGGCATTGCGGATCATCTGGAAAAGGATCTTCTATACCTGGTAGGTCCCGGCTCAACCACCCGTCACTTAGATACTGGTGATCCAGCACTGGACAAGCAATTATCTGGCTATGTCCGTGTTCGAACCGGTTATCAGGATTCTGTCATGTATCGGGTGAAGTAACCTCGTTTATCTCCCTTTTACAGAAAAGGGAGATAAGTTTTTTCCCAAAACACCGAAATATGATATACTTCTCTTATAACATGGTTCTAAAAGAATTGACTCAAATGGCCTTAACGTGTTGTCACTCCCCCGTAGAACCGGTACATTTTAAGGAGTGTCTATTATGCCTCACCAGCGGCACCTATTCCGTTTTATCTTGCTTTACTGCATCATCGTCTCCATCATCAATATGGTAACGAATATCGCCCTTTCCCTACCTTATCGCATTAATATCAAATGGGCGATTCTTTTCTTGCTGTCTTTTTCCATTCTTTTAACTCAACGAAAAAAAGGCGAATCTTATCCAGCAAAAATCCTATTTTTTCTATACCTGATTCTCTTTTTTATGCCCATTGGTTTTTTTGACGCCGGCGGAAGTCAGAGTGCTTCTATCGGCTATCTGGTGCTCACAGCCGTTTTAATCACTACCCTTCTTTCCGGTAAGCATCGACTCTTTTTCTTAGGAATCCTCCTCCTTCTCTTTCAATGTCTTTTAGTTGCTGAATACCATTATCCCCATTGGGTATCTTCTCACAGTCCAGCCAGTCTTTTATACGACCGGCTTATTCAGGTTCCTATTATTTTAGGAAGCACCTTCCTCGCTCTTCGTCATCATTCCTATGCCTTTGAAGAGACTCATTCTCAGTTAGAAACAGCTGTATCGACGGATACGTTAACCACGCTTTATAACCGCGGAAAACTGGACAGTGCTTTATCAATAATGCTCTCTCGCTATCATCAGCATAAGCATCCTTTCAGTATTCTCTTGATCGACATGGACCATTTCAAAAGAATCAACGATACTTACGGACATCCTGCCGGCGATAGAGTCCTAAAGGAGTTTGCCCAGATCCTGACTCATAACATCCGCAAAACCGATATTGCCGGCCGTTGGGGCGGTGAAGAGTTTATGATTATTTTACCCGATGCCAACAGCTCTATTGCCTACACCATTAGTGAAAAAATTCGAAAAGCAGCTCAAAACAACTTGTTGATCGGCAATCATAAAGTTACCGTTAGTATTGGTATTACAGAAGTCCAACACAGAGATACCCTTTCTCGCATTATCAAGCGAGTTGATAACGCTCTTTACCAAGCAAAACATCAAGGAAGAAACCGAGTAATCCAAGCGGATACCTTTTCACCTTTTTCCCCGACAGAATTCTAATAGTATCATTTTCCCATTGACTTTCTTTCCAATTAAAATGATACTTAGATACCACAGGGATGCATAGGCACATAAACCAATAGAAAGGTGGATTCCCGTGGACCACATTACTATTTTAGCTCACAATCAACACACTGCCTCTTTTTATAAAGATATTTTGGAATCAATTTTCTCTGTTGAAGTCTTACCATTACTTTGCCATAAAGAAAGAAAAAACCAGCCAATAGAATTATCTCAACATTTATTATTAACCACCACTTACACCCAGGAAATGCCAGATGAACAGCCATTTCCTGAGAATCTTAAAACCCTCCGTTTACAACCATGCTTATCAAAATCACAATGCCAGATTTTAAGTCAGTTGCCTGAAAAACAAATTCTTTATTTCCATCATCGTAATCACGAACTGCTATGCGACCATCAGCTATTGCTGAATGACGCCGGCTATCCTGTGTATAAACTTTCGGCCTCCCGACTTACAAAGCCTACTGAAGATCCCAAAGCTTATATCATTACAACGGATAACCTGAACCCTTCAGAATTTGACACAAATCAGCTTGTATTGCTAGGCCCTCCATTCATCAGCTCCTTCACCATGAATCGTATCGCTACCACCCTTCATCAGGAAGACGCCTTACTTAGCGATGCTTTTCAAAATTACTTGAACCGCCTCACGCCTTCTCCTTATTGTATTTCAAACCTTCCCAAGCCTGCAATAAGTCAATATTATTTTACTTGCGTCATCGAATCGATCAGTGAATCCATTATCCTCGCTACCAAAAATGGTCATATCATTTCGATGAATAAAAGCGCTTATCAACTTTTGGAGATAGGTGATTCTTGCATTCAAAAAAATGTGTTAGATATCCTTCCCATCAAAAAACTACCTAGCTTACTAGAAAAGAATAAAGAAATTACTAAATATCGGGATCATTTTTTGACAATTAAAAGTTCCCCTATTGCTTCCAAGGACTTTAATGGATTTTTGTTTACCTTGCACTCTTTTGTAAAAAAAGCCAGCAATACTCCTAATCAATATCATTTTGAAGAAAAGGGACATCAGGCAAAATATACTTTCTATGATATCAAAGGCATAAGTGGTGATTTACTTCGTTGCAAAGATATCGCAAATCAAATGGCTAAATCCAGCAGCTCTGTCCTGATTACCGGCGAATCCGGCACCGGAAAAGAACTGTTTGCACAAGCTATCCACAACGCTTCTGAAAGAAGCGACCAGCCTTTTGTTGTTGTAAACTGCGCTTCCATCTCCCCTTCTTTATTGGAAAGTGAATTATTTGGCTATGTGGAAGGTGCTTTTACCGGCGCTAAAGTAGGCGGAAAAAAAGGCCTGTTTTTATTAGCCCATCAAGGGACCATTTTTCTTGATGAAATTGCTGAACTTCCCCTTTCAATGCAAAGCCGATTACTTCGAGTACTACAGGAAAAGGAAATTCGCCCGGTAGGTAGCGACCATCTTATTTCAATCGACGTTCGTGTCATTGCAGCAACTCATCAAAACCTAGATCGATTAGTTGCCGAAAATAAGTTCCGGCTTGATCTTTATTACCGATTGAAAGTTTTACCGCTCCACTTACCACCTCTACGCCATCGTAAGCAAGATATTCTTATTTTATTTCAGCATATGCAACAGTTCCTTGGAACTTCCTATCTTTTATCTGAAGAGGCAAAAAAAGCCCTGATCCAAGGTAACTGGCAAGGCAACTTGAGAGAACTTAAAAACTGTGCCGAGTATTTAGCTCATTTAGAAAAAAATTACATCGACGTTCACGATCTTCCTCCTTTGGAACTTATTGACGATCGTACTCCAGCACCAACCCCATCTCCTCTTTCCCGTTCTCATTGTGAAGTCTTTGTTCTGAAAAGCATTTACCAGGCAATGAAAGCACAGAAAAAGATCGGCAGAAGAAGTATTTTAAGTATGGCACAGAAAAAAGAGCTGTCGGTCACAGAACAGGACATCCGCAATGCATTGCAAAATCTTTACCAGACTGGTGATATTATCATTGGAAAAGGCCGCCAGGGAACTTCTTTAACCGAAAAAGGCATCGAAACTCTCCAGCACGCCTCACCTTCATCACCAACGGGAGAATCGGGGCTCTAATGGGGAAAATGGGAGAAGAAAGGGGGAGGGTTTTTATACCCCCCTCTTTTTTATTTCCCTTTTTCTCTCCTTTTGAATTTTCTAAAAATATTGTTTATTCATCTAATTCCAACAATCAAAGCGATCAATCTTCTAAATTATCCGTTATTTTCAATTTTTGGAACGGTAATTGCATTCTAGTTTAAGTAGTCTACATTTCACTTTCTTGCAGTACCTTTTACTGACCCTTTAGAAATTAGAAAGGACGTGATTCTTTAGAGTAAGACTTGTTTTTTCCATCTTACAAAACCATTAAACAAAGGAGTGTTTTTCTTGAAAAAATTTCCTCATGTGTATGCTTTACTATTCATCATTATCATTCTTGTTTCTTTGCTTACTTATGTGTTACCAGCCGGTGAATATCAACGTGTAGAAGACCCCTCAACCGGTAGAACTGTTGTAGACGCCGAGTCTTTCGAGTATGTAGACCCCTCACCTGTTCATCCTTTTGATATGTTTATCGCTGTTCAAAGAGGCATTGTTGACGCCTCCAACATTGTTGCCTTCATCTTTATTATCGGTGGTGCTTTTGGAATCATTATGAAAACAGGTGCTATCACCGCCGGTTTAGGAGTTGCTGTTCGAAAATTTGCAGGACGCGAACATTTGCTTTTTCCCGCACTTATTATTCTCTTTGCCGTCGGTGGAGCAACCTTCGGATTGTCGGAAGAAACCTTACCTTTCATTCCCATCATCGTATTGCTATGTCGTCAGCTCGGATACGACGCCATGGTAGGAATGGGAATTGTTTACGTAGGCGCGCGCCTTGGCTTTGCTTCCGGTATGCTTAACCCCTTCAGCCTGGGAGTTGCTCAAGGAATCGCCGAATTACCCATGTATTCTGGCCTAGCTTTCCGAGGTGTCTGGTTTATCATTTTGCTAGTTGTCACCATTTGGTATGTTCAGAGATATGCAAAAATGGTTAAGGAGGATCCAGAAAAAAGTTGTATCCGAGACGTTGAACTGGAAGCTACCATTAATGCTACTGAATCTGGCATTGAAGAATACGAGACACGTCATACCTTCGTACTAATCGCTGTTTGCCTCGGCTTTGCCGGCATGGTTTATGGTGTTTTTATCCACGAGTGGTATATTAATGAAATATCCGGCTTTTTCCTTGCCTTAGGAATTGCGGCAGGCTTTTTAGGTAAAATGGGAATGAATGAAATCGCCAGCAGTTTTGTTAAAGGAGCAAAAGATCTAGCCTTTGGCGCATTAGTCGTCGGAGTTGCCCGTGGTATTTTAGTTGTAATGGAAGATGGCATGATTGTTGATACGGTGATTCATTCTGCAGGTGTTTGGTTAGGCACTATGCCTACTGTCATTGCCGCCAACGGCATGTTTGTCTTCCAATTATTCTTAAACATTCTGATTCCTTCCGGCAGCGGTCAGGCAGCCGCAACCATGCCTATCATGACACCTATCGCTGACATTGCAGGAATTACCCGACAAACTGCCGTATTAGCTTTTCATTATGGAGACGGGTTTACCAATCTAGTGACCCCTACAGCCGGCGTCTTAATGGCCAGTCTGGCTATTGTGAACGTTCCTTTTGAAAGGTATCTGAAATGGGTCTTCCCATTGCTTATGATTTGGACAGTGATTGGCATGGCCGCTATCACCACCGCCGCTATGATCGGATTTGGTCCTTTTTAGAAAGAAATATCCACAACAGAGACACCTTCACTGGCTATAAACAAAAGCCCCTGCTTTTCCCAAAGCAGGGGCTTTTGTCCAATGAGTGCTTAGCCAGCATCTTCCATTGTTTTTTGTTTTTTTTGATCTTCTTCCCATTTCGTTTCCCAGAAGTCTGCGTTTTTAATACCTAACGCCTTGGGATTAAATACCGGATCTAAACCTTGTCTTGTCTGAGCTTCATAATCCGTTAATGTCGCAACTCCCGTTTTTGCTAATAGTAAGATCGCAACAATATTTAACCAGGCCATCAGTCCTACGCCAACATCTCCCAGTGCCCATACCGCTCCAGCCGTGTTAACCGAACCAACAAAGGTCATTAATAGCAAGGTGATTCTCGTTGCAAAAAAGAAAGGCTTTTTGTTCTTTATGTCACGAGTCATATAGGCAATATTTGATTCCGCATAATAATAATAGGCCATTAAGGTACTAAAAGCAAAGAAGAACAAAGCAATCGCCACAAAAATACTTCCGAAACCTGGCATAAAGGAATCCAATGCTCCTTGGGTAAACTCAGGACCCGGCGCTACTCCCGGCATGTTTTCCACCAGTAGCGTCTCACCTGCTTGATCGTACACATTATACATTCCTGTTACCAAAATCATAAAAGCTGTTGCCGAACAAACAAATAAAGTGTCTACATACACAGAAAAGGCTTGTACCAATCCTTGTTTTGCAGGGTGAGAAACTTCTGCCGCTGCTGCTGCCATCGGTCCGGTACCCTGACCAGCTTCGTTAGAGTAAATCCCCCGACGTACCCCCCACATAATAGCCTGTCCAATGACAGCTCCCGTAGCTGCTCTTGCACTAAAGGCATGAGAAAGAATAAGATTAACAACCGCCGGAATTTCAGTAATGTTTACTACGATAATCACAACTGCAATAATAATATAGGCCACGGCCATAAAAGGAACAATAATTTCAGCTGCTTTCCCAATTCGTTTGACGCCTCCAAAGATGATCAACCCTAGTAGAAGAGCTACAAAAGCACCTGTTCCCCAAGTTGGAATGCTAAAGGCATTCTCAACTGCCGTAGCAATACTGTTGGCCTGAATACCTGGCAGGAAAAATCCACAGGCAATCACCGCCGAAAAAGAAAACAGGACAGCATACCAACGTTTTCCCAGTCCCTTTTCAATGTAATAAGAAGGACCTCCACGATATTCTCCATCACTTTTTTCTTTGTACACTTGAGCTAAAGAAGATTCAATAAAAGCGGATCCTGCTCCCAGAAACGCGATGGCCCACATCCAGAAAACAGCGCCTGGTCCACCATAACCAATAGCCGAAGCTACTCCGGCAATATTACCGGTTCCTACACGGCCACCCAGCGCCATGGCAAAACTTTGAAAAGAGGATACTCCCGATTCCGAATCTCCTCCAGACACAAGGTGATGCACCATGTCTTTGATGAGTCGAAGCTGTGGAAACTTCATCCACACAGTAAAAAACAATCCCGCTCCCAAACATAAATACACCAACCAGTTGGACCAAATAATTCCATTCAAAAAATCCACTACTTCATTAAACATATTTACCCTCCCTAAAATAGAATGATGATTCGAATAATTAAAAAAGCAAGTTTCGTGCCATCATTTTCAGGGGGGAGTTTTCAACCTTTCAAGCTGTTGACACCCTCTCGTTATTGAGAAATAAATTTCTCGCCATGAAATTTATTTCTCAACGTATATATTTAGTTGTCCAATTTTATTAAATAGTTGTCGCCGCGTTATTCCCAGTCTATTAGCCGTTTCTGACAAATGTCCGTCCATATGCCTTAGCATTTGTTCTATATAAGCCTTCTCGGCTTGCGCCCGAACTTCTTTCAACGTGTATTCCAAAGAATAGCTATGCTGTTGATTCGCTAATAAATCCTTTTTTCTTAATATTCCATCTGAAGAAAGAACAATTAGCCGTTCTATTATATTTTTCAGTTCACGGATATTTCCCGGGTAGGAGTATTTCAATAAATAGGTCATTAGCTCCGGTTCAATGTCCAACGCTTGTTTATCCATTTTTCGAGAAATTTGTTTCACAAAAAACCGGACCATTTCCTCTATATCTTCTTGTCGCTCTCTTAACGCTGGAATTTCCAAGGTAAATGTGCTGATTCGGTAGAAAAAATCTTCCCGAAATTCACCTTGCTGAATCTGTTCCTTAAGCCCTTGGTTCGTCGCACAAATAAGACGAAAGTCCACATCAATATGTTCGTTGGATCCTATTCTTTCAATATACTTGGCGTCCAGCACCCGTAATAACTTGATTTGTGTATCCAGAGTAGCGTCCCCTATTTCATCCAAAAACAGAGTCCCCCCCTGTGCTGATTCAACTTTCCCAATACGGGTTTCTGTTGCACCCGTGTAAGCCCCTTTTTCATGCCCGAATAGTTCGGACTCTAGCAATGTTTTTGAATAGGAACGACAGTTAACAGGTATAAATTGGTAGAATTTTCGGTTGGACTGTTCATGGATATAGTTGGCAATGACTTCTTTCCCAACGCCCGATTCCCCTAAAAGTAGCACATTGGTATCGCTTTGAGCTACTTTCTCAGCCATTTCAATGATTTCCTGCATTTTTTTATTCTTAGATCTCATTAAGTATCGGCTGGATTCTGAAGCTTGATGTACTTCTTCCGTTAAGGCTCTGATCCGTTTTACTTTCGATACTTCATGTAGCAACTCTGTCGGATCATGAGATTTTATATAGTAAGAAAAAGCACCTTTTTTCATCGCTTCTACCGCGTTTTTTATGCTCCCATAGCCCGTGACAATGATTACTTCCAGCTCTTTTTTCTTTTCTTTAATCATTTTTAGCAATTCAAAACCATCCATATCTTCCATCATAAAATCACTGATTACCAGATGATATTCTTTGCTCCCTATCATCTCTAAGGCTTTTGCCGAGCTTGTCTCCGTATCAACAGCATATCCTTCACTACGGAGAATAATGGATAAGGAATCACTGTATGCTTTTTCATCATCTACTACCAGGATTTGAAAAGCTTCATTTTTCATAAGAGTCACCTTCCGCCTTCGTTAATGAAATCACTACGGTTGTTCCCACCTTTTCTTTTGACGTTACTTCGATCTCTCCCTTTAACTTTACTAACTCATTGTACACAATATAGCAACCCAGACCAGTTCCCTGACCTCTTCTCTTTGTTGTAAAAAAGGGATTGAAGATTTTTTCCTGGGTTTCTTCTGACATTCCATAACCTTTATCAATCACTCTTATCTGAACTTTATCTTTTTTCTCTTTAAGTGCAATGGTTATTTTGCCACCTTCCGGCATAGCGTCAATTGCATTGTTCAGTAGATTGATCAGTATATGTTTGAGCGATTCTTCGCAGGTTTCTATCTCTATTTCCTTTAGAATTAGCTGACAGGAAATATGATGATTTTCCATTAACTTGCCATTCAGTTCTACTACATCTTCAATCATCTCTTTCAGATTCACTGAATGGGTTGCTTCATCCGTAAGCCTGTAAAAATTCAATAGATTATCAATAACCTTCGAGGCTTTCTCCACAGAATCGTTGATTCGATGGAGAGCTTCTTCCAGAATAGCCTTCTCCCCTTTAGAGCGCTGCATAATAAAGGTATAATTTCGTATCAGCCCTAAAGGATTTCTGATTTCATGAGCAACGCCAGCTGCCAACTGTCCAATAGCCGCCATTTTATGATCTTGCAGCAACTGTGCTTCATGTATTTTTCGATCGGTAATATCCTCCATGATCAATACGGTTGCTTCCTCCATATGCGGACCATATTTGATTGGACAAGCATTAATCTGATAATCTCTTCCTTTTAAGAGAATTTCTGCGGTTTGTAAATCAGGAGCTAACTCACCATTCATCGAGGAAGGCAAGTCTGGAATCACTTCTTTTAAGTTGACTCCCTGATCCTTTAATCGATTTCCAAAATACTGATGAAACTGTTGATTCGCTGTTACAATATGTAATTGCTTATTCACCACCACTACCATATAGCGCAGTCCATCCATAATAGTTTGCAGATTTTTTTCACTTAACTGCAACGCTTTTGTTCGTTGATGGACAGCTCTGTTAAGTTCTAAGTTCCATATCACGACGGTCCCTAAAATCATAAAGCCTAAAGCACCGCCAGTCAGCAGAAACAGTCCCATTCGATGTACCTGATCATCTCTTCCTATGGGGGTAGAAATTCCAAACCATTTTTGTTGTATTTTACTGACCGTATCTGTCTGATTTAAGGAAAAAATACCTTTGTTAATGATCCGCTTTAACTCCGGTTTATCTTTGGGAATTCCAAGGACGGATGGCAATTCATACATTGGCTCATCCACAATTCGATATGCTTCTTTTATCCGATATTCTTCCATTAGGTAGCTGATCACTGGCTCATCCCCAACAATAGCATCTACCTGTCCTTCTAAAAGACGACGCAAGCTTTCTTCATAATGTTCTGAAAATACATAGTGGATATCATCACTCTGACTTTCTAAAAATTCATGAGCATAATCACCTTTCTGAACACCTACTCTCCTACCAGCCAAGTCCTTCGCCCTATTAATATCCTTATTTTCTCCTGATACCAAAATCACTCCACGCTGAAAGTAAATAGGGTCTGAAAAAAGATACTTTTTTGCCCGTTCCTCTGATGGATACATATCACACAGATGAGTTTCACCTGTTTCAAGTTTTTGAAGGGCCTGAGCCCATGTCATGGGCTGATATAAAATCTCGGTTTCCAATTCAATTGAAAGGGCTTGCAGGTAGTCAATCACGATTCCTTTATACTGTTCTGTTTCGCTGTCCACAAAATAAAGCGGAGGTGAGTTATTGCCCGAGCCATAGATAATAGGCCCATGATTTTCCAAATACTCTCGATCCGCTTGTGTCAGCTGGTGATTACCTGCAAAATATTCAATTATGTTCATATGATAGGTAATTTTTATATAATGGTTAACCATGAAAGTCCCCAACAATAGCATCATCGCCATTAGTATGGTAATCCTTTTCTTCATCTGCTTCTCCCACTTCTTCTTTTAGGCAATAGTATAGCATTTCACTGATGAAATCACAAATTTTGTATGTTTTTATGGCTTGAAATTGCTTCATTGACAAATTGCAATTTCATTTCCCTTCATTTTTTCTCATCCTCAAAGGAAAGTTTGGAGCATATGCTCGCTACTCCGTCGTCTGACCTCTTTCCCCACCCCTCATAGCCTCCTATCAATTTAAGAATCATAGTGATCCGCATATTCGAATTTAATAATCTTGCCTCCATTTCTGGCCAATCAGTAAGACCCTGGACCTAGGGATGGTGAAAAGGGCAAAAACTCGACAAATTTTGTCTATAAAAATGACAAATTTTGT
>NZ_FNPV01000014.1 GCF_900107405.1 Tindallia californiensis
CCACCTTCTTCTTTTTTCAATACGTATACTTCGGCTTTGAATTTTGTGTGTGGATTGATGCTTCCTGTCTTAGCTAGTACTTGTCCTCTTTCGATTTCATCTCGTTGGATTCCTCGTAGCAATAGTCCAATGTTGTCTCCTGCTTGTGCAAAGTCTAACAGTTTTCTAAACATTTCTACTCCGGTTACTACTAGCTTGCGTGGTTCTTCTGACAAGCCTACTAATTGTACTTCTTCTTGTACTTTTACAGTTCCTCTTTCTACTCGGCCTGTTGCTACGGTTCCTCGTCCGGTGATGGAGAATACGTCTTCTACTGGCATTAGGAAGGGTTTGTCTACATCTCTTTCTGGCTCTGGGATGTATTCGTCTACTTCCTTAAACATTTCTACAATGTGCTCTGCCCACTCGCCGTCTGGATCTTCTAATGCTTTCAGGGCGCTTCCTTTGAAGATCGGTGTGTCGTCTCCTGGGAAGTCGTATTCGTTTAATAGGTCGCGAATTTCCAATTCTACCAGTTCCAGTAGTTCTTCGTCATCTACCATGTCGCATTTGTTCATGAAGACTACAATGTACGGTACTCCTACTTGTCGGGATAATAGGATGTGTTCTCTGGTTTGTGGCATTGGTCCGTCGGCGGCTGATACTACTAGGATCGCTCCGTCCATTTGTGCTGCTCCGGTGATCATGTTCTTTACGTAATCCGCATGCCCCGGGCAGTCTACGTGTGCATAATGTCTTCCTTCTGTCTCATACTCTACGTGCGCTGTTGAAATGGTGATTCCTCTTTCTCTTTCTTCTGGTGCTTTGTCAATCATGTCAAAGGCTACGGCGGCTCCTGTTCCAAATCTCTTGTTCAGTACGCAGGTGATCGCTGCTGTTAACGTAGTTTTACCATGGTCTACGTGCCCTATTGTTCCTATGTTTACGTGTGTTTTACTTCTTTCAAATTTTTCCTTTGCCATTTTCTTTCCCCCTTAATATATTATCTTTCATTTTAATAACCATCCTGCTCTCTCTTTGTTTCCAGATATTTTTCCAGTTTTCGTTTCACTCGTTGCAGTGCGTTATCTATAGATTTTTCCGATCTCCCAAGGTCCTTCGCAATCTCTTGGTAAGATCTTCCATTTATGTATAGCATCAATACTTTCATTTCGAGTTTACTAAGAACTTCCCCTATAATATCTTCGATCGTCACTAGTTCTTCCTGAGATATCATCAATTCTTCTGGATTGGTTATTCTTTGGCCCGAAACCATCTCCATCAGTGTTCTATCAGAATCGTGTTCACATACAGGTTTATTCAGAGAAATATACGAATTGAGCGGAATATGTTTTTGACGCGTTGCCGTCTTGATCGCCGTAATCATCTGCCGGGTAATGCATAGTTCCGCAAACACCTTGAAGGAGGAAGGTTTTTCGTCACAATAGTCTCGCACAGCCTTAAAAAGCCCAATCATACCTTCCTGGACAATATCCTCCCGGTCAGCTCCAACTAAGAAATAAGACCTTGCTTTTGCTTTAACAAAGTTTTTATATCGATTCATAAGTATTTCCAAGGCTTCTAAATCGCCATTTTGAGCAGAACGAAGTACCATTTCGTCCGATAAATTATCTGCGTCAACAATGTTTATAAAGCGAGAAAAATCTTTAGTCGCACCCATGGACACCGCTCCCGACTTTCAAGTAGACGAACTTACCGATATTATATCTTACTCTTTCTGCCTTCGTCAACTAGAGCCTTCTTTTCTTCTAAACTTCTCTAACTTTTTTAGGGTTTTAATGTCCAATCTGGACGCAATATCTTCTTTTTGACTGGTTGCTATTCGAGCTTTTTCTTTGATGCTGTTTCCCGCATTGTTTAAGTCCAACTGCAATTCTCGAACGCTTATTCTCGTAGCGCCTCCACCAAGTACCATTAACTGCTCTGTCCAGTCATTCGTTACCACCATAACGTTATTTCGCTCTACTAACTCTTGAATTTTTTTTTCAATAAAGTGGTCAGCTGTCATTTTTTCTTTTGTAAAGACAACTTCTACTCCCTTGCTCCACTCGATTGTTTCTCTTGAACGAGGTGTTTTGTATGCATCAAAAACAATGATCACTTCCAGACCTCTATAGGATCTATACTCCGCCATCATATCTACTAACCGATCTCTTGCTCCCTGAAAATCTGTTTTCTGTATTTCGTGCAACTCAGCCATCGAGTTAATCACATTATATCCATCCAGAATTAATACATCCTTCACCTGGAAAGCTCCTTTTTCTTTCTATTCTGATTAAAAACTTCATATAGCAACACTCCAGCTGCAACCGACGCGTTAAGAGAACCTGTCTTACCTGCCATCGGGATTCGCAACAGATAATCGCAATGTTCTTTTACAAGTCTTGAAATTCCTTTCCCTTCACTACCTATAACCAATCCTATGGAGCCTCTTAGATCTTGATCTGATAGATCCTGGCTGCTTTCACCTACTCCCGCAGCAATCCAAAAGTTTTTCTTTTTCAAGGTTTTGATCGTTTCTGTTAAATTAACCACCTGTAAAACCGGCACATGTTCAAGCGCTCCGCTGGCTATTTTCGCAACCGTCGGCGTTACTCCTACAGCTCTGTTTTTAGGTATAATCACTGCGGATGCACCAAACACTTCAGCACTACGAATAATCGACCCAAGGTTATGCGGATCTTCAATGCCGTCCAGCAAAATAATCAATGGGTTTTCCTTTGCCTGAAGCGCTTTTTCAATCACCTCTTCAAAGTCTTGGTATCGATAGGGTTCTACTATCGCAATAACACCTTGGTGATTTCGACTTTGTGCCATTTTATCCAACTTTTCTTTTTCAACGTTTTTTACAGAAACCTTTTGATCCCTGGCAAGAGATCTGATTTCATCTAACCCTTGCCCTTTTTGTTTTGTAGCAATATAAATCTCTTTTACTTGGCGATTTCCTCGAAGTGCTTCCAAGACCGGGTTTTTACCTTCCAGTTGGTCTACCATACGCTCACGATCCTTTGCTTTTATAAGTTTTTAAAGAATACCGATACAGCCTTTGCCTGCCCACAACTCATTGCGCCTTCGCCACAAGTTCCATAAACACAGTCTGGCCCAGCCTTTTCAAAAATAGAAGGTGCTACTTTTTTCACTTGTCTCAGCATTTCAATGGCTAGGTTTTTTATTTCCCACTGCGCTCGATTACAGCAACGAATTTTGAAGAAATGGAGCAAACTTCTTGCATTCATCGTTATGACTATTTTTGTTTCACAGGCATTCGGAAGCACATACCGAGCATCTTCGATGGCTTTCTTTTCCGCTAAAGAACTAGCTTTTTTTTCAGCAAACCCTTTTGCCATCAAATCTTTTTTGTACTGGATTAATAGCCTTTCTGCTAACTGGTCATATGCTTTCTGTTGAGCATCCATCGTTTTTTCAAATAATGCCTTTGCTTCGGCATCTTGTTCAATAGCCGAGGGGATAATATAAGCAAACCCTTCCTCTCTCACGTAACGTTGGCTCTGCTGTGAATAACTGGCAATACGATGCCTTACTAGCTGATGCGTTAAGCTTCGCGAAACACCTTCCACCGAAAAAGTAAAGCTTATATGCTCTATTGGTGACTCATGCCCCATTTGTGTTAGCAATGTTACAAAATGCCTAACAGAATCTTCTTCAAGATTTTTCATTAGCTCTGTCGCACCTGAAGGTGAGTAGCAGAGCTTCGCTGCCGCCGCAACAATCCTTTCCGGGTCTGGGGTATGCGAAATCAGTTCAACGATTGGTTGCGCTTTCATTAACAGAAAAACCTCCTTCTATGCGAATATCTCTTGTGGGGAAAACCCAAAGAAGATAAGCCCTTACTTTGGCACTATACTCCCCTTTTATTTCTATTTCCTTAATATTTTCATTTTCTGGCTCAAGCACGACTATGTTTGTCAGGCCTTCATCGCTTTCTCTCTGGACATCTACGGTTCGATAGTTTAGTACTTTCATTCTATCCAATGTTGTTTGCTGCTGAAAAGGCGCCATCAGTCGTGCATACTCAGCATACTGGTTGTGGGCATGCGAACTCGAATGAAAGGGATCTATCCAAATAGATTTTGCGGATAAACCAACCAACAGAATCACCAAAGCAAGCAGCATTTTCTTTTCATTAGGTTTCATTTTGGCGCTCCCTTTCATCGGACTGATCCAGAATTGACATGCTCTTTTCCATAATTTCCACCATCCGCTCTATTCTGTTTTGATAATATAAAAAACCAATTAATGCTTCAAATCCCGTTGCATGCCTATATTCTACCATGTCCGCATTTTTAGGCGTTGATGATTTTTGATTTCTACCACGTTTCATAATCCACAGCTCTTCCTCAGATAAAAAATCTTTTATCCTTCGAGCAACTTTCGCTTGCGATCCTGCTTTTACATATTTTATGGCTTCACGATGTAATTTATTTACCGATGCAGCATGCCTTCTTACCAAATATTCTCTTACAAACAGCTCAAAAACGGCATCACCCATATAAGCAAGTGCTAACGGTGAAATCATGTTAATATCAGTCGAGTTATTGTTGCATTTATCCTCTTCACTTTTTCCTCTTAATTGAAATGTTTTCATTCTGTTTTGTTTTCACTCCTGTTTCTACTAACTCCTTTGGATTATATGATAATCCTTTTGGTTTTTCAATCCTTTCCAGCTTTTTCTAGCGTTTTTTCCATTTGACACCTTCCGGAGTATCTTCTAAAACAATCCCTTTGTTCTTAAGATCGTCTCTTATTTCGTCGGCCTTAGCATAATTTTTTTCTTTTCTTGCTTTTTCCCTCATCCTGATCATTTCCAAGATTTCGCTTTCTAGCATCACTTCTTCTGCCCGGTTTTTTTGCAGCAAGCCTAGTACATGGCACTGTTCCTGAAGAAGGCTCACTGCTTCTTCAAATACTGACCTTCCAGGTTTTTCCTTTATTAAGCTATTAATTGTTTTTACTAATTCAAAAATGACGGATATCCCATCTGCTGTATTAAAATCATCATCCATCACCTCTATATACCGCTGTCGATATTCATTGATCAGCTTAACCGTAGAATCATCAATAGAAAGATTGGTTTCCGGCAATTTATCGCTATAATACTTCCATGTATCTCTTGCATTATATAGTCTTTCCAAACCCTGCTTTGCCGCTTCCATAGACTCTTCATTAAAATTAAGGGGGCTTCTGTAATGAGCAGATAGAATGAAAAATCTCGCAACTTCCAAATCATATTTTTCACTTATTTCCCTCGGTGTAAAGAAGTTGTTTAACGACTTAGACATCTTACGATTATCCACATTTAAGTAACCTACATGTAACCAGTAATTAGCAAAGGGTTTCCCTGTAAGCGCTTCACTTTGAGCTACTTCGTTTTCATGATGCGGGAAAGTCAAGTCGCCGCCACCGCCATGTATATCAATCGTATCCCCAAGGTATTTTTTTGCCATGGCAGAACATTCAATATGCCACCCTGGCCGACCTTTTCCCCAGGGACTTTCCCAGTAAGGCTCTCCTGGCTTTGCTTTTTTCCATAAAGCAAAGTCTAGTGGATTCTTTTTGTTTTCATTTACTTCTATTCGCGCTCCTGCTTTTAATTCTTCTAAACTTTGTTTAGAAAGCCTGCCGTAATTGGGGTATGCGGATACGTCAAAATACACATCCCCATCCATTTCATAGGCAACCTTCTTGAGAATCAAGGCTTCGACAAAGGCTATTATCTCTGGTATGTTTTCCGTTACTCGCGGATGTATATCCGCCTTTTGAATCCCTAAGCTTTCCGCATCTTCAAAATAAGCCTTGATATACTTAAGACTTATTTCTTCCGGTGTCATGCTTTCTTTCGATGCCTGTTGAATGATCTTATCATCTACATCCGTAAAATTCTGTACTAAGATCACTTCATATCCTCTGTACTTAAAATAATTCCGCATGGCATCAAAGGTGATAAAGGTCCTTGCATTACCAATGTGAAAATAGTTATATACCGTTGGCCCACAAGCATACATTTTGATTTTTCCTTCTTCAATCGGATAAAAAGTTTCTTTGCTTCGCGTAAGTGTATTAAATAGCTTCATTCTTCATTCCTCCTATATCATCATTCGAAAAACCTGCATATAAAAAACCGTCTCTAAAAGTTATTCAGAGACGGTTTTAAAACCGCGGTTCCACTCTGCTTGCAAAGCTTTATGCTTCACCTGCTTCATCGGCTATAACGGGCTCTTCCCGGCTAATCTCTAACGTTCAGCTGCAGTTCAGCGAAATAACGCAGTGCTTTTCAGCAACCAGCACCTCTCTTCAGCGTTTTACTCCACCTCTAATCCGAACAGATTAATTTGTTATATACTTTTTTATACAGGAATCTTCCCCAGCCTCTTGAGGGTTTTTTCTTTTCCCAACACCTGTAAGACAAGCATCAGATCTGGTCCATGCACACTCCCAGTAACCGCAACACGCAATGGCTTGAAAAATTTAGGCCCTTTAAGCCCTACGTCCTTCTGGACAGGTTTTAGAACTTTCTTGATAGACTCTCCAGTCCATTCTTCGATATCCGATAGCGCTGCGATTAGTGGTTCTTTCAGCATTTTCAATTCTCCTGAAGCATACCATTCACTGGCTTCTCCTTCTTCCACCTGCAGTTCATCCTGGAAAAACACAGCCGCTTTTGATGGTATTTCCGATAAATGATCAATGTTTTCTCTCAGGACAGCCGTAAGATTGTTAATCCAGTCCCTTTTCTGTTCTATCTCCGATTCGCTGATAAGGTTAGCTTCTATCAAATGAGGAATAGCAATGCTCGTCACTCTCTCCAGATCAGCTTCACGAATATATTGACTGCTTAACCAGTTTAATTTCTTCACATCAAAGATTCCGCCACTTTTCGAAACTCTTTCCAAGGAAAAGCATTCCTCAAGCTCTTCTAAAGAGAATCGTTCTTTGTTTTCCGACGGACTCCAGCCTAACAAAGCAATATAGTTAACAAGTGCTTCCGGCAAATATCCTTTGCGACGAAAATCCTCTGCCGCCACGTCACCATGCCGTTTACTAAGTTTCTTCCGATCATCATTCAGTATATTAGGCAGGTGTACATGAATGGGAGCTTCCCATCCCATTACCTGATATAAATAAATATGTTTCGGTGTAGAAGATAACCATTCTTCGCCTCGGATAACGTGAGTTATTTCCATCAAGTGATCATCTACAACTACAGCAAAATGGTAGGTTGGATAACCATCAGATTTCATTAGTACCTGATCATCCATATCATCTGTATTCATCGAAACATTTCCGCGAATCAGATCATGAAAACCTATTTCTGTGCTTTTAGGCAACTTAAGTCTAACTACATACGGGTCACCATTACTTATCCTCTCAGCCACGTCTGTTTCTGCCAGTTCTCGACAATAGCCATCATATCGAGGAGTTCCTTTTTTCTTCTTTTCTTCTTCTCTTACAGCATCCAGTCTTTCCTTTGAACAAAAACAAGGATAGGCATGACCAGATTCCAGTAATGTTTTCAGATGTTTTTGATATATCGAAAGTCTTTGTGACTGAATATAAGGGCCTTTACTTCCTCTTTCTGCCACTTGTCCCTTTTCTAAAACCACACCTTCGTCATGAAAAATACCAGCCCATTCCAAGGATGTTAACATATTCTCTAAAGCACCTTCAACATACCGTTCCTGATCCGTATCTTCGATCCGCAACAAATAGGTTCCTTGATTAGCCTTTGCAAATAAGTAGTTATACAAGGCTGTTCTAAGCCCACCTATATGAACAAAACCTGTAGGACTTGGGGCAAACCTTACTCTGACACTCAACGACTTCACTCCTCTTTCTCCAATAACGCATTTTAATCCTGTTTATCTATCGCCTCATCTATTAATAGGCTTTTGCGTAGTATACCATTTTATCGGCTTTTTCGCCACAGAAAGGACATGTTTCTCCTAGTTTTTCTTGCTCAAAAGGAATACAACGAATGGTTGCACCGGTTTCTTCTTTTACTTTCAATTCACAGGACTCTTCACCACACCACATAGTTTTAACAAAACCAGGTTTTTCCTTCATGATGTTTTTGAACATCTCAGCATCCGTCGCCACATGAGTGTTCTGCTCACGCATAGCTTTGGCTTTTTCAAACAGATTCTTTTGAATATCTTTCATCAAGCTACTGACCGTATCTTTTAACTGGTCTAACGGACAAACCTGTTTTTCTAAAGTGTCTCGTCGAAAAACAACGGCTTGCTGATTTTCTAAGTCTCTTGGACCTATTTCAATTCGAACCGGAACGCCTTTCATTTCCCATTCATTAAACTTCCAGCCCGGTGAGTATTGGTCCCTGTCATCTATCTCTGTCCGGAAATCATATCGTAATTCTTCATAGATTTTTTCAGCAGCTTCACTCACTCCCTCTTTATGAGAAGCAACGGGAACAATAACAGCCTGAGTAGGAGCAATTCCAGGAGGCAAGGCTAATCCACGGTTGTCACCATGCACCATGATAATACCTCCAATTAACCTTGTGGATACTCCCCAAGACGTATGATAAGGGTTTTTCAGTGTCCCATCTCGATCTAAGAAGGATATATCAAAGGCTTTTGTAAAATGCTGCCCCAGATTGTGAGAAGTTCCAGCCTGAAGTGCTTTTCCATCATGCATTAATGCTTCCATGGTATAGGTTGCATAGGCGCCTGCAAATTTCTCTCTTTCTGTCTTTTGACCGGTAATGACAGGGATTGCCAACAACTCTTCGGCTGTTTCTTTGTATATCCCTAGCATCTGTAACGTTTCTTCCTGAGCTTCATCATAGGTTTCATGAAGCGTATGACCCTCTTGCCACAAAAATTCACTAGTTCTTAAGAAAGGCCTGGTGCTTTTTTCCCATCGAACCACGCTGCACCACTGATTGTATAAAAATGGCAAATCGCGGTATGAGTCTAACCACTTTGAGTACATAGAACAAATAATGGTCTCAGAAGTTGGTCGAACACAAAGTCTCTCTGCTAATTCCTCATTCCCACCATGGGTTACCCACGCTACTTCCGGGGCAAAACCTTCCACATGCTCCGCTTCCTTTTGCAGTAAACTCTCAGGAATTAAGAGTGGAAAATAACAGTTTTTATGGCCAGTATCTTTAAATCGTTTATCCATAAATTGCTGAATATTTTCCCAAATGGCATAGCCATAAGGTTTTATAACCATAAACCCTTTAACCGGCGAATAATCTACCATATCCGTTTTCTTGATTACATCTGTATACCATTGAGCAAAATCAACTTCCATAGGGGTTATTTCTTCAACGAATTGTTTTTCTTTTTTTCCCATATTTTTCCGTCTCCTCCCAACATTAATTTATGTAAATCTCCCTGCAACCCTTTTGTTAAATTAATCACCATTCCGTCTTTCATTATACGCTATGCTTATCAGGTAATACAATCCTAATTAATAGATAATTTCAGAACTCTTAACAAAGCACTAATCTTCTCTCTTTGTCATTAATAAAACCACCACTTGAGCCGCTATGCCTTCTTCTCGACCAACGAACCCCAGTTTTTCTGTCGTAGTCGCCTTTACATTTACAGCAGTGTTTGAAATATTCAAGGCTTGTGCAATGGAATCTTTCATTTCAGCTATATAGGGAGCCAGTTTAGGTTGCTGAGCCATGATGACAATGTCCATATTCGACACTTCCAAAGCGTCCCGAGATATAAAGGAATGTACGTTTTTCAACAGTTTCATACTGTCAGCATTTTTATAGACCGGATCGTCATCCGGAAAGTGGGTTCCTATATCCCCCAAACCTGCTGCGCCGAGCAACGCATCCATAATAGCGTGTATGACAACATCTGCATCCGAGTGTCCATCCAACCCTTGGTGATAAGGTATCGTAAGCCCTCCTAAAACTAGTTTTCGATCTGCCGCAAAAGCGTGCACATCAAAACCGATGCCTATTTTCATCTTCTCCGCTCCTTTGCTCCAAGATATATGCCGCAAATTTCAAGTCTTCTGATGTAGTCATTTTACTATTGACGTGTTTTCCACAAACCGTATGAACAGAGTATCCTGCATATTCCAATACACTGGCATCATCTGTAGCCTCTTTATCTTTCGGAAAGCGTTGATAGGCATTCTTTAGCCATTCAGCACAAAATATTTGAGGCGTCTGAGCAAGCATAAGCTCCGACCGAGGTAATGTGCCAACAACCTCACCTTTCCCCTTTATCTTTTTCACTGTATCTGTCATTCGACTTGCCAGTATTGCTCCACCTGTCTCCAACGCTTTATCAAATACCCGCTCAATATCCTCTTGATGGATCAGAGGCCTCGCACCGTCATGGATAGCAATATAATCTACTTTCCCTTCCACTGCTTCTAAACCTTTTCTAACCGAGTCAATCCGTTCACTTCCACCCGCAACAATTTTTGTCGCTTTGTGAAATTGATATCTTTCAACAATGTTAATTCGACAATACTCCGCATCTTTCTCCGGTACTACTAGTATCATTTGGTGCACCCTGGGTGATTCATTAAAAGGCTGTATCGAATGAGCCAAAACTGGTTTTTTATGCACCATTAAAAACTGTTTCGGCACTGGGCTATTCATCCGCTTTCCACCACCGCCTGCAACAATAATAACCGCAATTTTATTTTGATTATTCAAGGACTCTAACACCTCATTGTTTAATCTTCTTGTTGTTTGGGTTTTGCAAAAATCATCCTTCCAGCTGCCGTTTGAAGCACACTGGTAACCAACACCTCTATTTCACGTCCAATAAACTTTCGTCCCCCTTCAACAACAATCATGGTTCCATCATCCAGATAAGCTAATCCCTGACCGGCTTCTTTGCCATCTTTTATCACGTCAATATGCATTTCTTCTCCTGGCAAAACTACCGGTTTCACTGCATTTGCCAATTCATTAATATTCAATACTTTCACACCCTGCAATCCAGCAACTTTATTTAAGTTATAATCATTCGTAACTACGGTTCCGTTAATTAACTGCGCCAGTTTCAGAAGTTTAACATCCACTTCTTGAATATCCGGAAAATCCTGATCCACAATCTTAACTTCAATATCCAGTTCCTTTTGAATAATGTTCAGAATATCCAGCCCTCTTCTTCCCCTGTTTCGTTTTAAAGAGGCAGAGGAGTCAGCAATGTGGCGTAACTCTTCTAAGATAAATTCCGGAATAATCAACGGTCCTTCAACAAAACCCGTTCGACAGATATCCGCAATTCTGCCATCAATAATAACACTGGTGTCCAGTATTTTAGGAACCCCTTTAACCACTGGAGTTTCGGGTGTAGGTGCTGCATCCGCATCTCCCTTTAATAGATTCTTTTTTAGAAAGTTCCCAAAACTTATATATTCTCCTGCTTTTACCGCAAGGTTTACTCCTAAGTAGCCCATAAAAATATAGACAACAATCGAAATAATCGTACTGATAAAAGGAACTGGTATGTCTGAAATAATTTGACTGATGAGGTATGCAATAATCAGTCCGGCTATTAGTCCTCCCGAACCTATCACCAAACGATCTACAGGAATGCCTGAAAGTTCTCCCACAATAAAGTTCGCTAAGTTTCTACCCATGTTAATAAGCCATGGTGAAGCCACAAAAAACAATGCGCCACTTAAAAGTGTGGCTGTTATAAGTCCAAAAGAAAACAGCAACCATCCTTCGACATTCAGTAATTGACCGGTTCTGGTAACAAAAATAAAAACGGCCATTCCTGTGAAAGCACCTAAAAATGCAATAATCCATTTTAGTACACGACTCATATTTTCACCCCCCTTTTCCTGCAAGTTGTTTTATGCACAAAAAAACTCCTCGAAAGATATCAACTAGTATATCAGATTAGCAAGAGCATGAGGAGCTTTTTAAGCCGAATTTTTATAATTGATTCTGTAGAAGCATCTATTGGAAAGAATTGTCTTTATTTTATTACTTGTTCAATCATATCCATCGCTTGAGTTTCATCCATATTTCCTGCCAGGATAATTTCACTGATAAGAATTTGCCGTGCGTTATTCAAAATCTTCCGTTCTCCTGTAGATAAGGATTTTTCTCGATCTCGCAAAACCAGATTTCTTACAACTTCCGCTACTTCATAAATATCTCCACTTTTAATGCGATCCATATTTGCTCGGTAACGATGATTCCAGTTCTGAGGCATTTTCGTTACATCCGCAGAAAGAATAGCAAACACATGCCCTACTTCTTCAACACTTATGATCGGTCTGACGCCAATTTGTTCTACTTTTTCCATCGGAATCATAACTTGCATATCGTTAAGTGGCATTCTCATCACATAATAACGCTTCAGTTCTCCCAGGATTTTCCTTTCTTCGATTGCTTCGATAACGCCTGCACCATGTACTGGATAAGCGATCTTATCCCCGATATTATACATATTTAGCCCTCCAGATCCTGCATTAAACGGCAGTTTGATATTTAAAGTATACATTAGTGCCAGACAACTGTCAACAAAGCATAAACAAATGACAATATCACAGCCCTGTGATATTGTCAATATTTTCATTGCGATATCTTTAATGCCCTTCTTTTTTTGTCAAGCCTTTGGCCCAAACACTTTCTTCACCACGTCAATTAAAGCTTTGCTTTCAATAATTTCAAGCCCTTCCACTCGGATAGTATCCGTTATGCTGTTTTGAGCAATGTAAACTTTTTTAAATCCCATGCGGTTCAACTCTCTGATCCGAGACTCCATAGAAGGAATTCTTTTTAATTCTCCAGTCAAGCCTACATCAGCAATAAAAGCGACATCATTAGCAATTCCCTGGTCCAGTATGGAAGATACCGTGCTCATAATAATCGCCAGATTAACAGCCGCTTCTCTTAACTTAAAACCTCCCGTTGTTTTAATGACCACATTTTTATCATGTAACGGCATCGAAGCTCTCTGCTCAAGAATGGATAGTAAGGTGTTCAATTGTTCTTTCCGAAGACATTCTCCAATACGCGAGGGATAGGGCATAAATGTTTGGGAAACCAAACTTTCTATTTCAACAATCACCGGCCGGGTGCCTTCCTTGACAACCGTCAACGCGCTTCCTGAAACTTTTTCCTCCGTCGAACGCATGGTCATAAAGTACTCTGAAGGATTATCAATGGATACCATTCCGCCCTCTGTCATTGCAAAAAAACCCATTTCTCCAGTGCTGCCAAAACGATTTTTGGAGCAATATACTCCTCTTAGTTCTTCGCCTTTATCGCTATCAATAATAAGGACCGTATCTACTAAATGCTCTAGCGCCCGCATTCCTGCTAACTCATCTTCTTTTGTCATTTGACCAATGAGAATAACAGCTCGCTTACTGTCACTGTTTTTTGCCATTTTTTGGAGGACAGATGCACATTCCATTGTTTGCGTAGGCGAACCTGGTCGGGATTCTATGGATTCAAAAGCAAAGGTTTGAATGCTATCTATAATAACAAGCTGTGCATCAATTTTTTCAATCTGTTCAACAACATTTTCCATGCTATTGTCCGATAAAATCCAAAGATTCTCATCAATTTCTGGTAGAATTCTATTGGCACGGTTTTTTATCTGACTTTCGCTTTCTTCCCCTGATGCATACATTACTCGATATCCCTGATGAGCAGCATCATTTGCTATTTCTAAACTAAGTGTTGATTTACCGCCACCTGGGGGTGAGGTCATGATCAGAACTGAATCTTTCACCATCCCCCCTCCCATTACTCGATTAAACTCCGATATGCCCGTTACGATGCGATCTGAACGACTATCTTTAACCTCTTTTAATTTTTGTGCTTCTTTTGTTGTTTGAACTACCTGAAGCTTATTACCACTTCTGTTTTTCTTTACTTCTTTCTCTTCCATAGTATTCCACTGGAAGCAGGATGGGCATTGCCCATTCCATTTTGGTGTCTGATGATTGCATTCCGAACATTCAAAAATTATTTTTTTCTTCATTCTATCTCCTTAACCTGTTATTTTATGAGTAATTTTTTGTTTTGGATTTAAAGGTGAGTTTTTCATTGTCAAAATCTATGAACACTTGATGTCCTTCTTGTATTTCACCTTTTAATATTTCTTCTGTGATCTGGTCCTCTAACATTTTTTGAATGGTGCGCTTCAACGGCCTTGCTCCATAGTCTGGATCAAACCCTTGATGCCCAATATGCTTTTTCGCCTCCGCCGTTAATTCGATATGAATATTCATTTCTGTCAATCTCTTTGAAAGCTCTGTTATCATAAGCTCCACAATAGCTGAAATGTCCTTTTCATCCAAGCTATGAAAAACAATCAAATCATCTATTCTATTTAAGAATTCTGGCCGAAAAGTCTTTTTTAGGTCTTGCAGTATATTTTCTTTCATAAATTCATGCGCACTTTTTTCTTCTTGTTCTAAATTCGCCGCAAATCCAAGGGTTTTTTGCTTTCGAATATTATGGGCACCAACATTCGATGTCATAATAATAATGGTATTCTTAAAGCTAACTAACCTACCTCTTCCATCCGTTAATCTTCCATCATCCAGAATTTGCAGCAGTGCATTAAACACATCCGGATGAGCCTTTTCAATTTCATCAAAAAGAACTACCGAGTATGGCTTGCGACGTATTTTTTCAGTAAGTTGACCTCCTTCATCATATCCAACATAACCTGGTGGTGATCCGATTAGCTTTGAAACGGTATGTTTTTCCATGTATTCAGACATATCCACACGCACCATTGCATTTTCATCACCAAAGATAGCTTCCGCCAGTGCTCTGGACAGTTCTGTTTTCCCTACTCCTGTCGGTCCAAGAAAAATAAAAGAACCAATTGGTTTTTTGGGGTCTTTTAGACCAACACGCGCCCTTCTGATGGCTTTTGCGACAGATTCAATCGCTTCTTGTTGTCCAATGACACGTTCGTGCAAGACATTTTCTATATTGAGTAACCTTTCCGATTCATCTTCCTGAAGCTTTTGAACCGGTATACCTGTCCATTCCGATACAATATCAGCAACATTTTCTTCTGTTACAATGGGCTTTCGGCCTTCTTTTATTTGATACCATTCATTTTTCTCCAGATCCAGCTCTTCACGGACTTCTTTTTCTTGATCTCTTAGAATAGCCGCTCTTTCATAGTCTTGGATACTGATTGCCTCTTCCTTTTCCTTCAGCAGATTCTGCAATTTTTCTTCCAAATGTTTCAGGTCCAAAGGTTCCGTGATGGTTAGTAATCGAATCTTGGAAGCAGCTTCATCAATTAAGTCGATGGCTTTATCCGGAAGATATCGATCAGAAATATATCGGTGCGAGAGATTGACAGCACCTCTTAATGCCTCATCTGTAATCTTAACCCGATGATGAGCCTCATATCTGTCTCTAAGTCCTTCCAATATTGTAACTGAATCTACCAAGGATGGTTCTTCCACCAAAATGGGCATAAATCGTCTTTCTAATGCGGTATCTTTTTCGATATGTTTTTTGTATTCATCGATCGTAGTAGCTCCTATCGCTTGAATTTCGCCTCTCGCTAAAGATGGCTTCAATATATTAGAAGCGTCAATAGCACCTTCGGCCGCCCCTGCCCCAATAATCGTATGGATTTCATCAATAAAAAGAATGATCTGATTATTATGCCTTAATTCTTCCATGACTTTTTTTAACCGATCTTCAAATTCTCCTCTGTATTTTGCTCCCGCTACCATAGAAGCCAAATCAAGGGTAACAATCTGTTTATCCTTTAGGTTTTGGGGAACATTACTGCTAACAATCCGTTGTGCAAGGCCTTCTGCAATAGCTGTCTTTCCTACGCCGCTTTCACCAATCACACAAGGATTGTTTTTAGTTCTTCGACTTAAGATCTGTATGACTCGTTGTATTTCTCCATCTCTTCCTATGACCGGATCCATTTTTTCTTCTTTTGCCATTTGATTTAAGTTGCGGCTATATTGTTCTAAGATAGTTTTTTCTTTTTTTTCTGCTTGTATCCCTTTTTTATTACCACTTACAGGATGATGGTTATTAAGAAGTTTCAATACTTCTCCCCGGACTTTTTCGTTGCTAAGTCCCATTTCCGAAAGAATTTTAGCGCCAATTCCTTCTCCCTCTCTTACTAATCCCAGCAACAGATGCTCTGTCCCAATATAACTATGTCCAAGACTTCTGGCTTCTGCAAAACTCAGCTCAAAGATACGCTTAGTTCTGGGGGTAAACCCTAATAATTGGGCTTTTTGCTGACCTGGACCAACAATCCGCATGACACGTTCTTTTAAGGCCGCTGGTTTCACTCCCATTTTCTTCATTGCTTCAGCCGCTATTCCTTCCCCTTCTTGCATAAGTCCTAGTAACAAGTGTTCCGTACCTACGTAGTTATGACCAAATTGTTGAGCAAATTCTTGAGACAATAGAATCACTTTTTGTGCCCTTTCTGTAAACCTTTCATTCATAGCCATCATATTTCCTCCCTATGAAATTTCTCTATTTTAAAGTTTCTCTAATGAAAGCAGCTCTTTTCTGCTCTCTTTCTTTTTCTGTTAGTATAGTACCCGATTGTTTTTGTAAGTATGCCGGCTGAATCTGAGCCATTAGCTTATGCAAGTCGGATAATGAATAGGCTGAAATAACACCTAGCGAAGTTCCTAAGATGACATCTGATATTAAATGCATGGCTTCTTTTCTTTTTATCAGTTGGGCATACTTCAAAATACCAAGCGAACGAAATACACGATCTTCTAATTCTAATTTCTGATCACACAAAACACTCTTTCTGACGGCTCTTTCTCTATCAATCACTTTACCGGCAATGTCTTCTATATTTGTAACAATCTCTTGCTCTTTCACATTTAAGGTCACCTGATTTGATATTTGATAGAGATTTCCCAGGTATCCGCTTCCTTCTCCAAAAACGCCTCTTACGGTAAAGCCAAGCTGCCCTGCGGCTCGGATAAGATCTTCCAGGTACCCCATCATGGTTAGTGCCGGTAAATGCAACATGACAGAAACTCGCAATCCTGACCCTATATTAGTTGGACAAGCCGTTAAGTAACCTAGTCTTTCATCATAAGCATAGGGTAAATGTTTCCCAAGCCAGTCATCAATTCTATCAGCTTCTAAAAAAGCTTCCATCGGCTGTAGTCCTTTGCGCAAACATTGAATGCGTATGTGATCTTCTTCGTGAAGCATTAAACTGCAACCTTTTTGTTTGTTTATCAGCAATTCTCCTTTTTCTGTATTTTGAGCCAGCGCTGGGCTTATCATATGCTCTTCTACATAAAGCTGTCTTTCTATTTCATCGGTCTTTTTCATCCTTATGGTGTGAAATGTATTCTTGTAATCAGAATCGTTTTTTTCCAATGTTTTTTTTACTAGCTGCGATACTTCTTTTGCACCTTCAATGGTTATCCTTTGGGGAAAGTCATAGGGTGCTAAGTTTCTTGCAAACCTCACCCTGCTACTCATCACAATATCACCATGAGGACCTAATTCTGAGCTTAGAATGCTCATTCGGATTCCCCCTTTATTCCTGTCACCTTTTTCTCTAATAAAGCTATTTCATCCCTTAATTGGGCAGCTTCTTCATAGGCTTCGTCCTCAATTGCCTTTTTCAACTTATTTTGCAATGTATTGATATGTCTACGTAGACGGTGCATTCTTTCAAGTTTGACCGGTACTTTTCCTGTATGCTGACTTCCTCCATGAATTCTTTTAATTAAAGGTATTAGCATCCTTCGAAAAGCCTGATAACACTGAGAACACCCTAAGCGTCCTGATTCTTTGTATTCTCCATAGATTTGACCACATTGAAGGCATTTGCTTTGGTTACTTGCTTGTCCATCTTTCTTATTAGTATCCACTTGATCAAAGTAGTTTGACAGCAAGTTATGCACTGAAAAAGAAAAGGGGATTCCACCTTGATTTAATTCTGATGCACATATATCACATATATATTTTTCATTTTGTTGATGATTCACTGTTTCTTTTATATATACCGTCGCTTTTCTTTTTTTACAGTGTTGGCATTGCATGATCCTCCTCCTTTTACTTTTGATGAAGCAATACAGATATCATTCCTTTTAATAACTGGGCACGAAGCTGATCTCTGTTATTTAAGGGCGAGAGTAATGCCTGATCTTCCATCGCCGCTCTCATAATCATTGCTTCTCGTTCTGTAATATATTGTTGGTCTTTCAACGCATTAATGACACGATTTGCTTGAGTTTTGGTTATGACTTCACCGATTTCTTTCAATAATAAGTGATGTGCTGGCTGGCTATTTTCTGATTTAAGCATGGTTATTTTGATATGCCCACCGCCACCTCTTTGGCTTTCAATATAGTATCCATGTTGTACATTAAACCTGGTCATTAAAACATAATTTATTTGTGAAGGTGAACAGTCAAAATATTTAGCTACTTCGTTTCTCTGTATTTGAATCGTTCTGCCTTGATTTTGTTCTAATAATTCCTTAAAAAATTTTTCGATCACATCACTAACACTTGCCATCGATATCCCTCCACACCATCTTCATTGACTTTCTTTGACTTTAATTATATGATGGATTTTTTCTTTCGTCAAGTTGATCCTAAGATGCATCAGTTAACTTTTTCAATAAAAAAAACAGCCTTCTCACTTATCCAGAAGGCTGTTTTAAGAGTATCTCTCAAAAGTTGAAAATGTTTTTTCTAAGATTCTTTTTCTGCTTTCGCCGCTTTAGCCGCTTCAATCACCTTGTCGCTGATGGCTTGTGGCACTTCTTCATACCTGATGAATTCCATAGAAAACTCACCTCTTGCCTGTGTCATAGAGCGAAGATCAATGGCATACTTAAACATTTCTGACTGAGGTGCCTCGGCGGTTACTTTTTGATAGCCATCATCCTGAGGATCCATTCCAAGAATTCGACCACGACGTTTGTTCAAGTCGCCCATAATGTCACCCATGTTTTCTTCCGGTACTCTAACTTCTACTTTTGCAATCGGCTCTAATAAAACTGGGTTAGCTTCTTCCAATCCTTTCTTAAAAGCCATCGACGCCGCAATTTTAAATGCCATTTCCGATGAGTCTACATCATGATAGGAACCATCATAAAGGGTCGCCTTTATATTCACTACTGGATAACCTGCCAAAACACCCACTTCTTTCGCTTCCATTAACCCTTTTTCAACAGCCGGGATATAGGCTTTTGGAACAGCTCCTCCAAAAATAACTTCTTCAAACTCAAATGGTTCTGAACTTGGTTCGAACTTCATCTTCACATCTCCATATTGCCCACGACCACCAGATTGTTTTTTATGCTTACCTTGTACATCTGCTTTCCCTTTAATCGTTTCACGATAAGGCACAATCGGATCGCTCAGTTCCACTTCTACCCCATATTTCGCTTTTAATTTACTGGTAATCACTTTAATATGCAGTTCTCCCTGTCCTCTTATTAAAGTTTGCTTTGTTTCTGCATTTCGCGTAAAGTAGAATGAAGGATCTTCCTCCGAAAGCTTTACTAGTCCGGCACTTATCTTTTCTTCATCACCACGACTTTTAGGTTCTATCGCCAAGTACAGTTGCGGTTCCATAAAATCAATATCACTATACTTAACTGGATTTGCCGGATCGCAAAGAGTATCTCCTGTTTTAGTATGTTGTAACTTCGCAACGGCGGCTATATCTCCTGCTTTTACTTCTTTCGTCTCTTCTTGATGTTTTCCTCTTAGAAAGAACAAAGAACCTATTTTCTCTTTTTCATTTTTACTGCTGTTCAATACTTCCGCATCGGCTTTTAAGCTTCCTGAAATTACTTTAACGAGCGAAATTTTCCCTATAAATGGATCGGCAATTGTTTTGAATACCTGTGCTGAAAATGGTTCTTTCGGATCCAGAGACCGTTCTACTTCCGAATCATCTTTTGGATTAATACCGGTTTTAGGCGGCATATCTTGAGGTGACGGCGAAAAATCGCATATCATATCCATTAAGGTATGAATACCGACATTTTTAGTAAAGGAAGCGCATACCACCGGAATGATATCTCCTGTTAAAACTCCCTTTCTTAATCCCTTTTGGATCTCTTCTTCTGTAAAGGCTTCCCCTTCAAAATATTTTTCAAGTAAGGCTTCATCACTTTCCGCTACCGATTCCATTAGTAGTTCTCTTATTTCGGAGGCTTGATCTTCATATTCCTGTGGGATTGGAATTTCTTTACAACTATTACCATCATATTCCCGCGCCATCATTTTGACAACGTTTACATTCCCTACAAAACTCTCTTCCTTGCCTATTGGTATCTGAAAAGGAGCTATCCTCTTTCCAAATTTTTCTCTCAGATCAGCAATGATTTTTTCATAATCAACATTTTCCCGATCCATTTTATTAATCGCTATAAACGTTGGAATTCGCTTAGCTGCTGCAAAGTCCCATGCTTTTTCAGTTCCTACTTCAATGCCACTTGTAGCATCTATCAGTATAACCGCTCCTCCAGCCGCTTTCATAGCACCTTGAACTTCACCAATAAAATCAAAATATCCAGGTGTATCAATATAATTAATTTTATATCCATTCCATTCTACCGGAATAACAGAAGCGTTAATTGATGTTTTACGATTAATTTCTTCTTTATCAAAATCTGAATACGTGTTTCCGTCTTCCACCTTACCAATTCTTTTTGACACGCCAGTGGAGTACAACGCAGCTTCTGTTAGAGTTGTTTTTCCACTTCCACCATGTCCTAACAGTGCTATGTTTCTGATTTTTTCAGCTTCGTAAACTTTCATCGTTATTTCCTCCTGTCTGTTAAGATTATTTCCATCAATAACATATTCGATATGAATATTCAAACTCCTTCTTTTTGTTTGAATATTTTACTTAAATTTTAGTTAAAGAATGATACAACGAAAAAACCTCCCTTTCATCATCGATACAGATTCCTCTGTCTCTGATTATCTGTCAGGAGGTCCTTTCTATGGCTCACTTATCTAATGGGACATACGCCGTTTTCGCAACTCTCATCCCCAATATCTTGCATGAATTTGGGATTTTCGTATTTGCTTAATAGGGATGCAACAAAGGGTTTCATCTTAGCTGATTTTTCTTCGTATTCTTCTTTATCAATGCTCTCATATGGCATTAGTTGATAAAAACTTTCACTTAACGAAAGGAAACTTACTGCCACCACTTCGTCCCAATTGTTCCACATCCATTCTTCTACTGCTTCCCACTCATGATCTCTAACATGAACCGTAATAGACGCATTATGATCTACGTAATACTTCATAAACATTTTGTAATTTTCCAGCTGTTCAATAGCTCCTACGTCGTATTTTGTTTTTCCTTCCGGTGCTTTTACAGGAAACTCCACCACTTTCGTCGTGCATTTGTCCTCTGTTTGTCCAACTTCCGGATATACGTTATACCCCAGTTCTTCGCACACTTTCACCAGTGGATCCTGTGCACTTACTCGGATCCTTCTCAAATAGTAAGGCGAATGTGAGTAATGAATTCCCGAAGACACGGTTGGAAGTTGACTTAAGGTTCCTTCCGGTTTTACCGTAGTGACGAGCAGCGGTCTGTTTTCTCCAATTTCATCGGCATAAGCATCTACCGTTTTCCGAGCTACTTCTCTTAACGCTTTTAATAGACGAATTTGTTCTTCCCGGTCCATATTTAGTGCGTTTACCATATCCTGCCACCCTGTCAGCGAGCAGCCGACCAACTTGTCTCGCCTTTGCACAGCATCCCATCCAGGCAATTCCAATTCAACGCATGTCATTCGATAAGCCGCTCGGACAGAAAGCTTCTGGGCTTCTAGCAATTCATCCCAGTCCAAAGATCCTTCTTGATTAACAAATGCGTACACATTGATAGTCGTAAGGTTGCATACGCCCCGAGAGTCAAGTAGTATTTCTCCGCAAGGGTTTACACCATTGAGATTTTCTCTTCTTTTCGAAGCTGCTTTTGCATTGATAAATCCAGGCTCTCCAGAAAAACGCATCTTCCTCATCATCCAATGCAAGGTTTCTCTATCTGGCTTTTCTTCATAATATATAGAGTTATTGCTCATTTGTCTATGAATAAGGTCTTTATCTACAATCCATTGGCCATCAATATTTTTGTAAAGCGACTCTTTTGCTGTGATACTGTCATGATCTTGAGGATCTAGTAATACCATTTCAGCTGTACGCCTTACACCACCAACTACCACATTTTCGCCAATAATATTGATAATATCAAGCATGTCCACTGGCTGTAATTGTACTCGATTCTCACTTTCTGACCAACCACGTTTGCGCATAACATAATCTATTTTGGCAAACATATTTTTAAGACTGGTATGTCCGCTAGCTGTTCCACCAAAGGTTTTGAGTTTTTCACCTTCCGGTCTTACATGATCATAGTCCACCACAATGGTTTTAATGTTTTTATATTCACTGTTCGATAGCAGCTGAAAAAAATGATCTAAAGACTGAGTCCATCCTTCTTTGCTATCACCAACAGTTATTTTCACTGTATTATTGTGCATAAATTGAATGCTTGTATTATCTTCCCTTAAAGAAGGAGGAACAGGCATATAGTCTTTGTGAATCAACTCGTAATCACAACGAACTTTAGGAATAGAAGCTACATCGGAATAAAGGATACGAGCACCTACTCCGCTCCCAAGCATTAGCAGGTAAAATAATTCTTTTAATGCACTTAATGAGTTCACAATAATAAAGGCACAGTTGTAATTTGACATAGGATAATTTTTGGCAACATCGGTGTTACCAACCCAAAATGTACGACCTGATAAAAATTGCTTTAACCGAAAGATGTTATCGTACAATTTCTCCGCTTCTTCTTTGGTTGTCTGTACCAGGCTTGTATTGTAATCAACAGCTCTGCGTACGGTTTCCCACCAATACTCTCTTCTATTTTCTTCCTGCAGCCACCTAGAATAGGTACGATAATATACAAAAGAACCCAACTGCGCCATCGGGTTTGGCATATGTTTATACCGACTAACAAATTCATCCCGTATCATTTTATAATCTGACTCCATACGTAATGCGCGGGACTTATTACGTTCATTACGGTAAATGATATAATTTTTCGCAACATCTTTTCGACTGCTATCCATTAAATAATACTCTACCCAGTCTTGGATCGTTTCTACATGAACTGGCTCTTTCTCCAAGGTTAGCGATTCCTCCACATTTCTTGCAATCGATTCGCTTAATGCATCGTCAATACCACCTTTTGTTTCTGCCATTGCTTTTTGTATCGCATTGCTGATTTTAACTCTTTCAAATGTCATCAGCCTGCCATCACGTTTTTGGATTTTCACTTCTTTTCCTCCTTAAAGTAGACAATAAAAAACAACATATAGTATAATAACTTGTTTCACAATAAGTATTATACCATATATTGTTGGACCTAAACATTTTATTCTTTTTATCGTTAAAAGAATGGAGCATTTTCAGGATGACTTCGAAGCGCATCCCATGTATAGTTATTACTTGCATTCCACAAAAGCCATTCCCTTGCACCAGCATCATAGGTAGCTTCAATCTGTTCAATAATTTGCTGTTTTTCGTACCGCTGGTAATTACCAGCTCCTAGATAAACAGCTGTAAAGTCTTGTAACCAAGGACGCAACGTAGCTTTTGGCTGATCAGTTTCAAGTGTTTCTATCCGTTCCACAGCTTTAATCATCGTTTCATAAATGATCGTATACGGCTCCAAATCAGGTAACCTTACCCCGAAAGTTCCCATAGCATAATGAGACGGGTATACCATTGGGCACAATATATCCGTTGCTGTTGTAAGGGTTTCAAGGTGCTGACCCAACCTCATATCATCCTCCACAATAGGGACTAAGCCAAAAATATCCGCTGATACATAAACACCGTAAGGTCTCAACTCTTCTCTTGCGTATTCAAGAAAACCAGCTATTGCTTCTGCTTTTGTTTCGTTTTCAGCTATTTCACCATAGTCAATCTGATCTCTTGGCCCATCTGTCGGAAATCGAACATAGTCATACTGTATTTCCTTAAATCCTTTTGTTGCTGCTTCTTTTGCAATATCTACAAGATAGTCCCAGGTTCTTCGATCATAAGGATTTAACCATGCATCATTTTTATTGTCACGCCATATGTTTCCCTCATGCGTTTGAATAGCCCAGTCCGGATTGGAGGTAGCTGCAATCACATCCTTAAAAGCAACAATTCTTGCAATTGGATAGATATCGTTTTCTTCAAGGATATTCATAGCATTCCTGAAATCACGGACTTTCACCTGTCGATCCTGACCAAATTCGTTTACAAGATCTATAGTTGATTTGTATGTAAAAGTTCCATGATCATCCTTGACATCAATCACCCAGGCGTTAATCACAGATTGGTTCGTTTCTTCAACAAACTGTTCGAACCTCCATCCTAAACCTAAGGAGTTGCCTGTTACATAGATCCCTCTTGCTTCACGATATTCCTTAAAGGGCTCCCAGCTATAGGTGCTTTGGGTAAGGTAATCCTTCCCATGCAACATAACTTCTTCATAATTAATATTCTGCATTCTTTCGGTTGCTAAACCACTATCCTGAGAGGTGACCAAGTCTGAAGCTGTGTCGCAAGCAGTCATTAAAGGAGTCGTTATCATGAAAGCCAAGGATAAGAGCAATGCTCTGATCTTATTTCTGTTATGATGTATATCGTTCATTTTCAATCCTCCTGATCGTATCTTTGTAGTAAACAAATTGCTTTTATCATTTTAACATAATCAAAGCAGATTGAAGCACTAATTTTAGAATTTATCTATCAAAAAATATTTTTGCTTTCCTTCAATAAACTATCGTTCACAAGCAAACTATCCTTCACAAGCAAACTATCATTCGCAGGCAAATTTCATTTAAACCAAAAAATAGAAAAGAGACGCAACGACCTACTCTCCCGGGAAGTCTCCTTCCAGGTACCATCAGCGCTGAAGGGCTTAACGGCTGTGTTCGAGATGGAAACAGGTGTTTCCCCTTCGCTTTGGTCACGTC
>NZ_FNPV01000015.1:0-11236 GCF_900107405.1 Tindallia californiensis
CATCCTATTCTTGGTGGCATTTTAACAGGAATCCTTCTTTTTTATTTGCCTGACGTTGGAGGAACTGGAACGGCTATGATTCAAGGTATGATTAACGGAAGTTTTCCCATCGCTTTCTTGTGCTTTCTATTAGTAGGAAAAATGTTAGCCACTTCTTTCACCGTAGCGTCTGGCGGTAGTGCAGGATTAGTGATTCCTTCTTTATTTCTTGGTGCCATTACTGGTAATTTGCTTTCTTCAATTTTAGTTGCCGATGCCGGTCTTAATGCTTCTTTGGTAATTGCCGGTATGGCTGCCAGTCTAGCCAGTGTTGCCAATGTTCCTGTAGCGGCTGCCATCATGCTGATCGAAATGGTAGGTCTACAACTAGGTGTTCCTGCTACTCTCGGCAGTATTATTGGCTATGCTATTGGCCATAGTCGAGTTATTTATGGGGTCACTCGCCCGGATCAATGGCAGTTTGAAGAAACAACTAAATGGCGAACCATCGATGCTGTATCCGACTGTCACTAATGATCAAAGGTTCTTCTTTATTCTGAAGTGCAGTCATCCCACAAGGGGATACTCATCAGGAGCCTCCCCTTGTGGGAATGGCTTGTTAGATGATGTTCAATAAATTGACCCTAACATTAAAATATGTTTATTTCTAAACCCATTATGATATATTATGAATAATTAAACCTTTAAAGTGAGGTGCCTTATTATGAGTATTAAAGTTACTGTCCTTGTTCAAAAAGAAGATAACTGGTATGTTGCTAAATGCATTGAAAATAGTGTTGCTTCGCAAGGTAAAACGATTGAAGAGTCAATTAGTAATTTGCGAGAAGCCCTTGAACTGTATTATGAAGATACTACCCCCAAAAATATTAATGTCCCTACTTTCTTGACTACCATGGAGATTGGATTATAATGGGGTCTAAATATCCTATATTATCACCTAATAAAATTATTAAAGCTTTAGAAAAAATTGACTTTCGTAAAGTTTCTCGAAAAGGAAGCCATGCAAAATATAAGAAGTTAGGTATTCCTACAAGAGTAGTAATTATACCTATGCATGATAAAGTTGCAAAAGGGACCTTAAAAAGTAATTTAGAGCAAGCTGATATACCACTTGATAAATTCTTAAATCTTTTATAGTAACTCATTCTTAGGAATGAGTTTTTTCATGGAAAAGGATACATGAAGTACAAATGCATCCAATGCGGCGAAGAAAAAACCAACGGGTTCACCTGCAAAAGCAGGTTCTGTAACAGTTGTGGAAAACGATACAGCGACGAATGGAGCGATAAGCAAAAAGCCAAACTATGGGACGTCATCCATCGGCACTGCGTGTTCACCATCCCCGAAGAATTTCGAAGCTACTTCTTTCACCACAAAGAAAGTTTGAAAGATTTGCAAGATATGGCTTGGGAAGTAATTGAAGAAACCATTAATCGAGTGAACCAAAAAAAAATCGAGATAAATACGATAAGAAGAAACGCCGGAAACAAAAAGACCTTTTATGGCAAACCGGAATGATCAGCGTGGTACACACCTTTGGACGAGACCTGAAATACAACCCCCACATCCACGCCCTGGTGCCAGAAATAAAGATAAGAGGGCAAGAACTTGGAAAGCTAAATTACTTCAACTACCAGAGCCTACGAAAAATCTGGCAATACAAATTAATTAGCTACATGATGAAAAAGAAACCCCATAAAAAGAAAGAATACAGCAGCTACTACAAAAGATATCCCAAAGGATTCTACGTCTACGCCGAAGGCAAGATGAAAAACGCCAAGAAAAGCGCCCAGTACATCGGACGATACCTGGCCAGACCCGCCATGGCAGAACAGCGAATCATCGACATAAGCGAAAACCAAATTACCTATTGGTACATCGACCACCATAGTAAAAAAAGAGAAGAAGTCCAGGAAAGCATCGAGAGCTTTATGGGAAAACTCATCATGCATATCCCGGCCAAATATCAAAAGCTGGTGAGGCGTTACGGCATCTATGCAGGGCGAACACCAAGACCATTGGGAACGGGGGCAACTTGTCCTTAGCTTGTGGTAAAAGGGATGGATAAAGCAAGCCGCTAAGAACTTGACTTTAAAAATTCCCATTTGGATGTTAGTAGAAGTCATGACCTTTGGTGAGGTTTTGCAACTGTATAAACTGATGTCTAATAAGAACAGGGAAAGTATTTCCAATGAATTTAAATGCACACCAACAGAGCTTGAGTCTTGGCTGAATGGGTTAAAATTTGCCAGAAACAAATGCGCGCACAATGCTAATGTTATTGACTTAAAACTTAAGACTAAAACAAAGCTCAGAAATGAGTGGAAGAAATATATTTACATAGAGGCTAAGAATAATCAATCTACCGGGGGACTGTCTGACATTATCATTCCGATGGTACACTTAACCACTAAAATAAATGAATCATTTCAATTTAATGAAATACAAAAAGCGATCAATACGATTGGTGATCGGGATGATGAAAATGCTATTAAACTTGGATTTGCGAATGCATATGCTTCAGCACATGCCATTAGTGATATGGGTGGACACTTTAATCAAAATTATAACTCCAAACAGATGAAAAATTGTCTTTAATTTATTTTATAAATATTCTAACGACTTGAAATAAAACTAAAGCTACCGTGGAACGATGGCAGAACCACAGGTGGTTTTTTGTGTACAAATATAAATTCTAAAAATAGTGAAAAAATAAAGGAAATATTAGAAGAGCATAGAATCTATATATAAGGAATATAACTATTCAATGCTAGATAATATTAGAAAAAGGTGAACGAGTATGCCACATAAAAATAAACAAAAAATAAACACTTATATGGCTCATTATCGATCTGAAGATGGTACTGTTCAAGATGTTTGGGATCATTTACTTAATGTTGGCGAAAGATCAGAAAAAATAGCATCGAAATTTGGCTTGGCTTCCGCAGGTAGAATATGTGGCCTTTTGCATGATTTAGGAAAAGCAACTCAAGCATTTAATGCATATATTAGAAAATCTGAAGGACTGGAAACGTTTTATGAATTACCTGCAAATTGTAAAATAGATCATTCGACGGCTGGAAGTCAGTGGTTATACCAAAAAATGGTTATAAATTCCCAAAACTTGCTTTCGCCTACAATGCTTCCACTAGTAGTAGCTTCTCATCATTCTGAACTGAATGATTGCCTGGATCCTTGTGGGGAGAGTCCTTTTCTCCGACGAATGAATAAAAATCACACTGAAACGAGACTGGATGAAGTGGTTGAGAATATGCCGGATTGGTTTTTGCAGGAGTTGAACGGTTGTTTTGATGAAGAGAAACTGGAAAAATCTTTACAGAAGCTGTTAGCATTGGCAAAAGAAGAAATTGATTGTCGGCAGGAAAGTTACTTCAAGCTAGGGTTGTTAACACGATTTTTATTTTCGGCCGTTATTGATGCGGACAGAACGGACACTATTGACTTTATGAACCCGAATCATGCAATTCAAAGACCTGATGGTCACTATATATCCTGGAAAACGTTGATTGATCGAATTGAAAGCAAAATAAGTTCTTTTGAAGCCATCAGCAAAATTGATGAACAGCGCCAGCAAGTTTCTAACAATTGCCTGGAAAGAGCTGCTATGAATAAGGGCGTATTCCGCTTATCGGTTCCAACTGGTGGCGGTAAAACCTTGGCGAGTTTAAGATTTGCATTGCATCATGCCGAAAAACATCGGATGGATCATGTTTTTTATATTATTCCCTATACATCAATTATTGATCAAAACGCCAAAACCATTAGAGATATACTGGAAAAAGAGGGGGAAGAAGGGCAAATAGTTTTAGAACATCACTCCAATCTTCACCCAGATAGTTCTGAATCAGATGAATACCAGCTACTATCTCAAAACTGGGATGCTCCGATAGTGATGACAACCATGGTTCAACTTTTGGAAACTCTTTTTGGATCTGGCACCAGCTCGGTGAGAAGGCTACATCAGTTGGCGAATTCAGTTATTATTTTTGATGAAATACAGACACTTCCAATACGTTGTGTCCATATGTTCAATGTAGCCATGCGGTTTTTAATCAAAGGATGTGGTGCTTCCCTAGTATTGTGCACAGCAACGCAGCCGTTATTGGATCAAGTGGAACCTGCATCAAGAGCGCTTCCATCCAAAGAAATCAGTGAAATAACTGGTGATGTTAAAAAGCTTTATAAGGAATTCAAGCGTTGTACAGTGGAGCATATCGAATCTGCAGGTGGAGTCCAACACGATATACTTGCAGAAAAAGTGGTGGAAGAAGTTGAAGAGGGTCAATCCGTACTGATTATTATGAATACAAAAAAAGATGCTTCGTTATTATTTAATGAAATAAAGTCAATGACAACAGGCATCCCGCTATTTCACTTAAGTACCAGTATGTGTCCTGCCCATCGGATGGAGTCCTTAAAAAATTTGCGTGAACTGTTGGAGATAGGAACTCCTGTTATTTGTGTCAGTACACAGTTAATCGAAGCAGGGGTTGATGTTGATTTTCATGTAGTCTTTAGAGCGCTTGCGGGTCTGGATTCTATTCAACAAGCGGCAGGTAGATGCAATCGACATGGGAAAAGAAGCACAGGAAGAGTATACTTGTTTGAATTAACAGACGAAAACCTGAAACATCTTAAAGACATTCAAAAAGGGAAAGAAATCACCAAAAGAGTACTTGGTGAGTACGAGGATGACCGGGCTTTCTTTGATTACGACATACTTGGAACGGAAGCAATGAACCGATATTACCAGTACTATTTCTTCCAGCGTCAGGAAGAAATGAGTTACCTGTTGAATGGGCAGGAAGACACCCTGAAGAATAGGACTTTATATGAGTTGCTTTCCAGCAATTACAATGCACGAGAAGCATACAAAAGAAAGAATGGCGAATATTCCGAATTGTTTCTAGAGCAGTCTTTCCAGACGGCAGCCAAAGCGTTTCATGCCATCGATCGAAAAACCCAGGGCGTTATCGTACCCTATGGTGAGGAAGGCGAAAAAATAATTCAGGAGCTATGCGCTTTGAAAACTTGGGAATACCCGTATGAATGGATTAAACGAGCGCAACAATATTCAGTGAATTGTTATGTGCATGAACTGAACCGACTAAACCAGCAAGGCACTGTTTTCGAAACCCAGAAGGGTTCTGGAATCTATTATCTGGATAGTAGGAATTATTCTTCAGAAAAGGGTTTAGTGATTGGTGACAGTGAAAAAATATTGGAAACATTAGTAACGTAAGTAACTTAGGCGATAAAAATGAAGGGGGGATAGCGTGAAAAAACAGAACACCGTTGATTTTGTAGTGCATGGTCGTTATGCGTTGTTTTCGGATCCATTAACAAGAATAGGAGGTGAAAAATCTTCTTACCAGGTACCGACTTACCAGGCATTAAAAGGAATTCTGGAATCTGTTTACTGGAAGCCCACCATCCAATGGGTCATCGATCGAGTAAGAATTGTGAATCCGATTCGGACAGAAAGTAAAAATGTTAAGCCAATCAAGTATGGTGGGGGCAATGAACTGTCGATTTATACTTATCTGAAAGATGTGGAGTATCAAGTGCAGGCACATTTTATCTGGAACGAACATCGAGAAGACTTAAAACAGGACAGAAATGAAAACAAACACTATTTTGTTGCGAAGAGAATGATTGAAAGAGGGGGGCGCAGGGATATTTTTCTTGGAACCAGAGAATGCCAAGCTTATGTGGAACCTTGTCAGTTTGGTGAAGGGGAAGGCTTTTATGATGAATACGATCAGTTGAGTTTTGGACTGATGTTTCATGGATTCGATTATCCTAATGAAACAGGGGAAGAGTTATTCTCTTCCCGATTTTGGACACCGCATATGCAAAAAGGGGTTATCGACTTTATTTCACCGGAGGAATGTACCATTCGCAAGAATATTCGTCCCATGCCTACGGAAAAAGTTGATTCTCTGTCTTTGGAGGAAGATTTATCTTTGGGAGATTTATGGCAGGAGGATTTTTCATGAGCTGGATACAAAAACTGTATGATACTTATGAAACTAACAAAGAGTTGGCGGGTAGAATAATGGGCGAAGGTAGCCCTGTGTTGCTTCCAATTTGTCACACAACTCAAAGAGCTCACATTACAGTGACCCTTGACAAAGATGGTAACTATAAACGAGCAACACTGGTTGCGCCTGAAGATAGCCGTACCATTATTCCTTGTACAGAAAAATCGGCGTTTAGAGTAGGTACTAAACCACAAAACCACCCATTAGCAGATAGTCTGCAATACGTGGCAGGTGATTTTGTTGATTTTGGTGGAAAGGTAACTTCCGGCTTTTCGAAAAAACCTCAGGAACCTTATCTTTCTTACCGGGAAGAACTTGGAAAATGGTGCTGTTCGGAGCATGCGAACCCAAAAGTGATCAATGTTTTTAAGTATGTTCAAAAAGGAACACTCATTGGCGATTTAGTAAATGATGGGATACTATGCATTGAAAATAATGGAATGCTGCTGGAGACCTGGGCCAAAGATGACAAAGATAATATGCCGGAATTGTTGCGTATTATTGGAAATGACCAGCCTCAATCAAAAGCGCTTATTAGGTGGGCAGTGGAAATTCCTGGCGAACGGCAAAGTGAATTATGGAAGGACGAAAGCGTTTACGATTCCTGGATTAACTACTATATTGATAACCAAACATTACAAGATATTTGCTATGTAACCGGTGAAACCAGCAATCTGGCACAGGGACATCCCGCTAAAATAAGAAACCAAGGGGATAGCGCGAAACTTATTTCTTCTAATGATACCAGTGGATATACGTACCGTGGACGTTTTAAAGGAGCCTCTGAAGCTGCGGGTGTTTCCTTTGAAGTGACGCAGAAAGCTCACAACGCTCTTCGTTGGCTGATTGAAAAACAGGGTGTAAGAAGTAATGACTTGGTGATTCTGACTTGGGCAGTGGAGGGATTCAATCCACCAAACCCGGCTGATGACACGGCATCTTTTATGGCTGTAGGAATAGAAGAAAAATCCAGTTACACGGCAGATGAATTTTCGGAAAGCTTACGGAAAAGCTTGTACGGATATCAAAAACAACTGGAATCATCAAGAAACATAATGATTATGATGATGGATTCGGCTACACCAGGACGACTATCCATTAGACTTTATCGGGAAATGTTACCGGACAGTTTTGTAAAACGAGTCGAAAACTGGCATATAAAAACAGCATGGATTCATCGATATCGTGGAGCTAAGTGGACAGATAGAATCAAAGAGGCAGTGCCAGAAGAATATGTTTCGGCTCCAAGTGCCTTCGATATAGCTGAAGCAGTCTATGGCAAAAGAATAGATGATAACTTGAGAAAGAAAGCGCTTGAAAGAATTGTAAGATGCCTATTGGATGGGCAAAAAATACCAAGAGACATGATGGAAGCTGTCATTCGAAGAGCGTGCAATCCTGTAGGGTTCGAGGCATCTTGGGAATGGATGAAAGCACTAACCGTTGCCTGTTCGATGTATCGAAATGTTAAAGAAGAGGAGGGGTATGCGTTGGCACTAGAAGAAAAAAGAAGATCGAGAGATTACTTGTATGGGAGATTATTGGCGCTGGCCGACAGTCTAGAAGAGTGGGCACTGCGAGAAGGTGGAGAAAAACGGCAAACCAATGCCTTACGTCTGATGCAACGTTTTTCGGAAAGACCGTTTTCAACTTGGAGGAACATAGAATTATCACTGGCACCATATAAAGCAAGGCTGGGTGGGAAAGGAAAAGGGCTGACTAATCGAATTTCAGAAGTGATGGAGCTCTTTGACAGCGAAGACTTTGTTTCGGATAAAAAATTAAGCGGAGAGTTTTTGCTCGGATACCATTGCCAGAAACGGGCACTATGGAAAAAGGAAGAGGTTGAGCAGGAACAAACAGAAACAATTGAAGGAGGCGACATGTAATGAAGTCCATTGCTAATAAGATTGATTTTGCAGGTGTAGTAGTAGTGAAAAATGCTAATCCTAACGGAGACCCACTGAACGGCAACAGGCCAAGATTAACTTATGAAGGGCTTGGTGAAATTTCCGATGTTTGCCTTAAAAGAAAAATTAGAAATAGAATTTTAGAAAAAGGGCATGGTATTTTTGTTCAATCAGATGATTACAAAGTGGATGATTACCCAAGCCTCTCCAAGAGAGCAGAAGGAGAACTGAGTAAGGAGGCTACAAAAGATAAAACAACTTTGATTCAGGAATCCTGTGAAAAATGGTTTGATGTGAGGGCCTTTGGTCAGCTTTTCGCCTTCTCCGGTAAAGAAAAAGCAAAAGGAGTTTCTGTTGGTATTCGGGGGCCTGTTTCTATCCATTCAGCATTTAGCGTTACGCCGGTTAATACCTCCAGTCTTCAGATTACGAAATCAGTTAGCAGTGAAGGGGACGGAACCAAGCGTGGCTCTGATACTATGGGAATGAAACATCGGATCGACCACGGCATCTATGTTTTCTATGGGAGCATCAATCCTCAATTAGCAACGAAAACTGGATTTAGCCGGGAGGACGCTGATATCTTAAAAGATGCTCTATTAAATATTTTTGAAAACGATGCATCATCAGCGAGGCCTGAAGGCAGTATGGAATTAAACAAACTGGTATGGTGGGAGCACGATAACCCTTCAGGCCAGTATTCATCAGCTAAAGTTCATCGTTCTTTCAAAGTGACTCTGGCTGAAGGGATAACGGAACCCAAAGATATTGATGACTACGATATTCAACTGGAAGAGCTGGAAGGCTTAAAAGCGGAAATGATCGATGGAAAGTAGGGCTTTTCATGCTGGAAAAGGATTATCTTCAGTTGAGTGGAATCCAGCACTTTTCATTTTGTCCACGTCAATGGGCACTTATACATCTGGAAAACTGCTGGCGAGAAAATGTACTGACCTTCGGTGGGAGAAAGCTGCATGAAAAAGTAGATGATCCGGAGTTTCACGAAAAACGGAAGGATCTCTATATTTCCAGAGCTGTACCTATTAGATCAGATACCTTAAAACTATATGGAGTAGCAGACGTCGTTGAATATCATCAATCAGAAGAAGGAATCAAACTTCCTGACCGAGCTGGTTATTGGAGGCCGTTGGTTGTGGAATATAAATTTGGGCAACAAAAAATATTTCCATGGGACCGAGTTCAATTGTGTGCCCAGGCTGTGTGTTTGGAAGAAGCATATGGGATGAAAATTGAAAGCGGAAATATTTTTTATGGCAGGACTCGCAGAAGGGAAATGGTTCAGCTTGACGAAGCTTTGAGAGAAAGAACGGCGATAACAGCTGAAGCAATGCATCGATGCTACCTCGAGAGGCAAACGCCACCAGCTGAGTATCGGAAAGCTTGTGATAGCTGCAGTTTGTATGAAGATTGTCAACCAAAACTTTTTAAGCGGCAAAAAGCAACACATTATATAAGAAAAATATTAAAGGAAGATTAAGGAGGGAGGTCGGAGGTCGGTGAGAAAACTATTAAACACCCTCTACGTTACGTCTACCGAAGCTCATCTTGCGAAAGAAGGTGAAAATGTTCTTGTGCTTGTAGGAGATGAAAAAAAATTTCGAGTACCTGTTCATAATTTGGAAAGCATAGTAACAATGGGATACACAGGTGCTAGCCCTGCGTTGATGAATCTTTGTGCAGAAAAAGGAGTTTCGCTTGCGTTTCACACACAAAACGCCAGATTGCTAGCGAGATTAGAGCCAGCGAACAAAGGAAACGTATTACTTCGGAAGCGTCAATATGAGCTGCATGATGATAATGAATGCTCCATCAACATTGCTAAATGTGTTATTATTGGAAAATTGTCAAACTGCAGAACGGTGTTGAGAAGATTTATCAGAGACTATAGAATGAATCCCGAAATAAATTCAATAGAAAAAGCGGCAGATTATCTTAAGCGACTGATGGAAAAAGCATTCGAATCCAATTCACTAGATGAACTGCGTGGAATTGAAGGAGATGGGGCCAAAACATACTATAGTGTATTTCAAAGCTTAATATTGGATCAAAACAAGGACTTCAGCTTTAAAGGTAGAAATAGGAGACCGCCGACGGATAGAGTAAATGCACTGCTTTCTTTTGCTTACAGTCTATTAGTGCATGATTGCACGTCAGCCTTGGAAACAGTTGGATTAGATTCACAAGTTGGATTCTTACATCGACTAAGACCTGGCAGAGCGAGTTTGGCGTTGGATTTAATGGAGGAACTTCGACCTTATATAGCGGACAGACTTGTTCTCTCTTTAATTAACAATAGAATGATTTTACCAAAAGATTTTACGATAAAAGAAACAGGAGCTGTGCTTCTGAAAGACGAGCCACGAAAGACGGTCATTGATGCATGGCAAAAGCGTAAACAGCAGCAAATCACACATCCATATTTGCAGGAAAAAGTTGAAATCGGATTGCTACCTTACTGCCAGGCGCTGTTAATGGCAAGGCATATTCGAGGAGATTTGGAATTATATCCACCATTCAAGATGAGTTAGGTGGTGATGAATAATGATGGTTTTAGTAACATACGATGTAAATACGGAAAATTCCGAAGGAAGAAAAAGGTTAAGACAAGTAGCGAAAGCGTGTGTCAACAAGGGACAAAGAGTTCAAAACTCAGTATTTGAGTGTTTATTAGATCCAACAGAATTCGCAATATTTAAGGATGAAATAGAAAAACTAATAGATCCTGAAAAAGATAGCCTCAGATATTATTTTCTGGGTAAAAATTGGAAAAAGAGGGTTGAACATGTAGGGGCAAAAGAAACATATGATCCTGAAGAAACCATGGTAATTTAGGTTGCGAAGCTGAAGCGAACATGAAAACCCCAGTGTTTTCGCAGATACTTGAATTTCAACGATGTTGGAAGAAAGTAAGTAAATAATGAAGAGTGCTTAATTGAAATATAGGATACTTCGCATTTTATAACCCTACAAGCATTGAAAAATAGAGACTTTCATTAGAAACTGTCGCTCCCCTTGCGGGAGCGTGGATTGAAACAAGGTAGTTGTAGACCCTATTCGCAATCTCCGCTGTCGTCGCTCCCCTTGCGGGAGCGTGGATTGAAACATGAGTGTTTCGTAGTTGTCGTTGACCACCAAAACGTCGCTCCCCTTGCGGGAGCGTGGATTGAAACAATGATTGCCGGGTAATAACTTTGCACGTCGGCTATGTCGCTCCCCTTGCGGGAGCGTGGATTGAAACTT
>NZ_FNPV01000015.1:14107-17062 GCF_900107405.1 Tindallia californiensis
CGTCGCTCCCCTTGCGGGAGCGTGGATTGAAACTACAACGTGGGCAGCCTGGAAATGATAAGCGATCGTCGCTCCCCTTGCGGGAGCGTGGATTGAAACCTTTATAGCTTTTCAATTCAACTAAAAACAACTGTCGCTCCCCTTGCGGGAGCGTGGATTGAAACTCCTGCTAGATACTCGCCCAGTGCACTAAAGAAAGGTCGCTCCCCTTGCGGGAGCGTGGATTGAAACTCGACTATCCCTATTTAACCATTGAGAAATTTTCCGGTCGCTCCCCGTGCGGGAGCGTGGATTGAAACTGGTTCGACACTCAACGATGCGGTGTATAAGATAGTCGCTCCCCTTGCGGGAGCGTAGATTGAAACAACCTGCAAGTACATTAAGGAGAAACACATGCTTCACACAGAGAGAGGAAACATGCGGAAACGCAACTGGACAGGATAGCAAAAGTAGCAAAGGAAAATCCTAAAGAAAAATTCACGTCATTAATACACCTGATCAACGAGGAAAACCTGATCAAATGCCACAAAAACATGAGCACCGGAAAAGCATCCGGAGTAGACGAAGTGGCGAAAGAACAATGCAGCGAACAACTGGTGGAAAATGTTAAAGAACTACACACACGCATGAGAGGACGAGTTGCCCCCGCCCCCACTGACAGCATCCCCACTGACAGCAAATAGCATTGTTCGTATCCTTAAGCAGTAAGGAAGGCTATTGTGTTTTCTCTTGCGAAAGGGTTTCCGTTAAAGAACAAAGAGGATGAAGCAGCTGATAAAAGCATGATCATGGCAGGAATCGCGTTAACCATTATATTGGCTGGCCTAATCGGGCCATTGATGTATGCTTAGACGTTTCTAGTGACAGCAATGGTAGGGTTTGAATGCGCTTTATTGCATTAAACATACCAATAATGTATAATATAAATGCAAAACACACACATAAAATGAACTGAAGGTTACCATAAACATACGAAGGATGGAACATTAAAATGGGTTAGGAAAGGTGGTGTCCCGTGAAACGTGAACTTATGGAGGGGCTTATCCGTTGGAAGAACAGCTCCAGACGGAAACCATTGCTTTTAAGAGGCGTTAGGCAATGTGGAAAAACCTATTTGCTTAAAGCCTTCTCAAAAAATGAATATGAGAATATGGTGTATCTTAACTTTGAGCAAAATCCGGACTATGCCTCTCTTTTTGATAAAGACTTCCATACAGAGCGCATCATTACAGAAATGGGAATCCTTTTAGGAACGCGCATCCAAAGAGAGAAAACCCTTATTATTTTGGATGAAATTCAAGCATGTCCAAAAGCGATTACAGCGTTAAAATACTTTTGTGAAGAAGCTCCTGAATACCATGTCGCATCTGCTGGATCACTAATCGGGATCTCTATCTCAAAACCAAACTCCTATCCAGTTGGAAAAGTGGATGTCAAAACCCTTTATCCTATGAGTTTCAAAGAATTTCTAATGGCATCGGGTGAAGATGACCTAATCAAGTATATTCAGAATACAACCCTTCATGAAATAAGTCAGGTGATCCATAGCCGGCTTTTTCAGTACTATGACTATTATCGGATAACAGGTGGTATGCCAGAAGTGGTAAAAAATTGGGTACAGGAAAAAAACATACAACAGGTAGAGGAATCACTGCAAAATCTTTTGAATTTATACCAGCTGGATTTTTCAAAATATGCTCCCGCCAAGGATTTTCAGAAAATCAGTCAGGTTTGGGAAGCGATTCCCTACCAGTTGGCAAAAGAAAATCAGCGGTTTATCTTTGGACAGGTAAAAGAAGGCGCACGGGCAAAAGATCTGGAGGATGCCTTGAACTGGCTGATTAATGCCGGGATGGTGTATCGAATTCCTAAAATTGAAAAACCCTACATTCCCTTAAGCGCTTACGAAAAACAAAATTTGTTTAAGATCTACTGCTGCGATACAGGACTTCTTCGTAAACTGGCGAAGGTGGATGCCGGGCTGATCCTCAAAGATAATAGTCAATACACGGAGTTCAAAGGTGCTTTGACAGAAAATTATGTCCTGCAGCAATTGATACAAATGGGCGTCGACAAACCCTGCTATTGGAGTTCAGGAAATAAAGCAGAAGTCGATTTTGTTATGCAGCTAAAGGGAATGCCAACGCCCATTGAAGTGAAATCCGGCAAGACCATTCGATCGAAAAGCCTGCTCAGCTATATTGAAAAATACAAACCCGAAAAAGCTTATCGTTTCTCATCATCGCTTCGGGATAGCGGGGAAAGAATAACAGACATACCCCTTCCGTTAGTTTGGACAATTTTGTCCGAGAAATAGTTCTTTTTTAAAACGCTCAAGGTCTCGCTCCATTTGTAAAAGTTGCTCTTTAATAGGCTCCTTATTCTCACTGCTAGCGTTTCTTTTTAAGCATTCAATATCTGACTTCAAATCATGAATCTTTTTGTTGTAATCATCCTTTTCATCCTGTACTTTCTTACCAGATGCGTGAGAGCAAGCATGGTGAGAAAACATAGGACATTTAAAGCTTCGCTGACTCGTCAGAAAACAAATGAGAAAAACACTTAAAAAGATAAGGGGAATGATCCAACCGCATGGAAAAAACAAAGGCATTTTAGCATCTCCTTTCAATTTCTACCACATCCGCATAAGAAACGAGGCTGTGTTTATGGTTATCATTCGATGGGTAGCGTATTTATAGATGTTTTTAAGTCCAATTCATGCAAGTGAATGATGAGTCTAAACACAGGAGGGTCTATCGATATGAGAATGGAAAAACTATATATTAACGGACAATGGAAAGATGCGGCTTCGGGAGAAAGTTTTGATGTCCTCAATCCGGCCGATGGAAGCCTGGTTGGTAAAATGGCAGCTGCCGGAAAGGAAGAAGTACTTGAGGCCATTGATGCGGCGGATCAGACTTTTGAAGAATGGTCCAACCTGCCGGCCCATGTGCG
>NZ_FNPV01000016.1 GCF_900107405.1 Tindallia californiensis
GTTAACGTAGTTTTACCATGGTCTACGTGCCCTATTGTTCCTATGTTTACGTGTGTTTTACTTCTTTCAAATTTTTCCTTTGCCATTTTCTTTCCTCCTAATCATATAGTTAGTAATTGTTCCTACTCATCATTACTCCCTATGGTTTCATTATTTTTTCCGCAATGCTGGTAGGTACTTGCTCAAAATGATCAAAATGCATGGAGTAGTTTGCACGACCTTGAGATTTCGAACGCAAATCTGTTGCATATCCAAACATCTCAGAGAGAGGCACAAAGCTTCTGATAACCTGAACTCCACCTGGTCGAGGGTCCATACCTTCGATTTTTCCTCTTCTTGAGTTGATATCACCAATGACGTCGCCCATGTACTCTTCCGGTGTCACAACCTCTACCCGCATATATGGTTCCAGAAGTACTGGCTTTGCTTTTTTCATCGCATCCTTGAATGCCATGGATCCAGCTATCTTAAACGCCATTTCGGATGAATCCACTTCATGGTAGGAACCATCATAAAGTACAACTTTGAAATCCACAACCTCGTATCCAGCCATAACACCATTTCTTTTGCTTTCCTGAATACCTTGATCAACAGCTGGGATATATTCTTTAGGGATAGCTCCTCCAACAATTTTGTTTTCAAATTCATAACCAAAGCCCGGTTCCTGTGGTGACATTCTAATTTTAACATGTCCATATTGCCCTTTACCACCAGATTGACGAGCATATTTTGTTTCCACTTCTATTTCTTCCGTAATCGTTTCTTTGTAGGATACCTGTGGCTTGCCTACATTCGCTTCCACTTTGAATTCACGTAGCATTCTATCAACAATAATCTCAAGATGTAGCTCGCCCATTCCTTCAATAATGGTTTGGCCTGTTTCATGGTCCGTGTAGGTTCGGAATGTGGGATCTTCTTCTGCTAATTTTTGAAGAGCAATCCCCATTTTGTCCTGACCCGCTTTTGTCTTTGGTTCAATAGCAACTGAGATTACCGGCTCCGGAAACTCCATCGACTCCAAGATAACTTGATTATCTACATCGCATAAAGTATCACCAGTACTGGTATCTTTAAGCCCAACAGCAGCAGCGATATCTCCTGCATACACTTCATCAACTTCTTCTCTGGAGTTTGCATGCATTTGAAGAATCCGTCCTACTCTTTCTCTTTTACCCTTGATAGGGTTGTATACATAAGAACCAGATTTCAAAACACCTGAATAAACTCTGAAGAAGGCTAGTTTTCCCACGTATGGATCTGACATTATTTTGAAGGCTAACGCCGCAAAGGGTTCATCGTCATCTGCATGACGCTCGATTTCAGCTTCACCGTCAACAGACATCCCTTGTATGGATTCTACATCAAGAGGCGAAGGCATAAGTTCAACAATATAATCAAGTAATATTGGAACCCCTCTGTTTTTATAGGAAGAACCACATAGCACTGGTGTAATTTTAGTAGTTACGGTTCCAGCTCGAAGACCTTTCATGATTTCTTCTTCTGTCAGGGATTCACCTTCAAGATATTTCATCATCAATTCTTCGTCTGTTTCTGCTACGGCTTCCAGCAATTGCTCCCGATATTCATCAGCTTTCGCTTTCATATCTTCTGGAATTTCTTCGATTCTTGTTTTTTTCCCTAAATCATCTTCGTAAATCGTTGCTTTCATTTTAACTAAATCAACAATACCTTCAAAGTCCGCTTCTTTTCCTATGGGTAATTGTATTGGTATTGCATTAGCATTTAGTCTCTCTTTCATCATATCAACCGCGTGATAAAAGTCAGCACCCATAATATCCATTTTGTTAACAAACGCCATCCTTGGCACTTTGTATTTATCCGCTTGTCGCCATACCGTTTCTGATTGTGGTTCTACTCCACCTTTTGCACAAAATACAGCCACAGCACCATCCAAAACCCTTAGAGATCTTTCGACTTCCACCGTAAAATCAACGTGTCCTGGTGTATCTATAATATTTATTCTATGATCTTGCCATTCACAAGTGGTAGCGGCTGATGTAATGGTGATTCCTCTTTCTTTTTCCTGCTCCATCCAATCCATCTGCGATGCACCATCATGTGTTTCGCCAAGCTTTCGAATGCGGCCCGCATAGTACAGAATTCGTTCTGTCGTCGTGGTTTTTCCCGCATCAATATGAGCCATAATTCCAATATTTCTTGTTTTTTCCAATGTGATCTGCCTTGGCACTGTGATCCTCCTTCCAAGGTTACTATCCGGCATTAAAGATTTTACCAGCGATAGTGGGCAAATGCTTTGTTTGCTTCTGCCATTTTATGTGTATCTTCTTTCTTCTTAACGGCTCCGCCCATATTGTTAGCAGCATCCATGATTTCTTTCGCAAGTCTTTCTTTCATTGTCTTTTCACTTCTAGCCTTGGTGTATTTTGCTAACCATCTTATTCCCAAGGTTTGTCTTCTTTCTGGTCTAACTTCTACTGGAACCTGGTAGTTTGCACCACCTACACGTCTAGCCTTAACTTCCAGCACAGGCATAATGTTGTTCATTGCTTTTTCAAATACTTCTGTTGGGTCTTCACCGGTAGTTTCTTTGATATTTTCAAAGGCACCATATACAATTTTCTGAGCCGTTCCTTTTTTGCCATCTAACATAATGCTGTTGATAAGCTTTGTAACGACTTTGCTTCCGTATATCGGGTCCGGCAATGCCACCCTTTTGGGTGCACTTCCTTTTCTCGGCACTTTACTTCCCTCCTTATCCATTTAAGAGATTCATCGGTACTCGACATCATTTTTGATGCCGTTGTGCGTTCGAGCAAAAATAAATTTATGCTAAAACGCTTTACGCATTATTTTTTCTTTGGACGTTTCGCTCCATATTTGGATCTACCTTGCATTCTGTCAGCAACACCTGCTGTATCAAGGGATCCTCTGACAACATGGTATCTTACCCCTGGAAGGTCTTTTACTCTACCTCCACGAATAAGGACTACACTATGCTCCTGCAGGTTATGACCTGAACCTGGGATATAGGCGGATACCTCTATTTGGTTTGTCAGACGAACTCTAGCTACTTTTCTAAGAGCTGAGTTTGGTTTTTTAGGCGTTACTGTTTTTACAGAAACACATACGCCACGTTTTTGTGGAGCACTAATGTTTGTTGATTTTCTCTGAAGAGAGTTAAATCCTTTTAGCAATGCAGGAGAGTCAGATTTTTCCTGCTCTACTTTTCGGCCTTTTCTAACCAGCTGATTAATCGTTGGCATTCATTTTCACCTCCTTAAACTGTTTGAATGGGTTTATCTATTTTTGAACCGCAACAACGGTTGCTCCCACATCAATCCCACAGTTCCTGCCTAGTTTTTTCCGACTATCTACAGGAACAATTTCTATTGAGTGCTGCTTTGCCAAGGTGTCAATTTTTTCTAGTATGCTGCTATCAGCGTCTTGAGCTAAATAAATCTTAAGAATTTGATCTCCTTCACGAATGCTTCGTGAAACTTGTTTTATCCCAATGATGATTTTCTCATGCTGAAGTTCCTCCAACACGATTCATCCTCCCTTTCAGTTAAGAGGCTTACTCGCCAAGCACAGAAGTGTTCGGCGAGTTCTTTACTATTTGTTTCAACATAATATTTTAAACACACTTTAGTATTCTACCACCTGTGAAATGTTGTGTCAATATATTATTCATCCGCTACAGCTAATTCTGGTTCTGCTAATTGTTCTATCGCTCCAACATCATTTTCCATATCCAGAGCAATGTTTTTGTATTTTTTCATCCCTGTACCTGCTGGAATCAGCTTTCCTATAATAACATTTTCTTTTAATCCTATCAGGAAATCCTCTTTCCCTTTGATAGCCGCTTCCGTAAGCACTCTCGTCGTTTCCTGGAAAGATGCTGCAGACAAGAAGGATTCTGTCGCTAAAGAGGCTTTTGTGATTCCCAGCAACACCCTTCTCCCCTTTACTTCCTCTGTTCCTTCTTTTTCGCGCAAAGCATTCATTTCGTCTATTGTGTATATACTTTCTAAAGCTCCAGGAAGCATAGCAGCCTGCGGATCTTCCTCTATTTTTGTTTTGGATAACATCTGACGCACAATTACTTCTATGTGCTTATCGTTAATATCTACCCCTTGTAATCGATATACCCTTTGAACTTCTTTAATAATGTAGTTCTGTACACCGATTACGCCTTTTATTTTTAGGATATCATGAGGATTAACAGATCCTTCGGTGATTTCATCAGCCGCTTCAATCCATTGTCCATCACGAACTTTAATCCTTGAACCGTAAGGAATTTCGTATTCTTTCTCTTCTTCTCCATTCCTAACAAAGACTTCTCGTTTCTTTTTATTCTCTTGTACCGTAACAGAACCATCAATCTCACTTATAATAGCCAATCCTTTAGGTTTTCTCGCTTCAAAAAGCTCCTCAACCCTCGGAAGACCTTGTGTGATATCAGCTCCGGCTACTCCGCCAGTATGGAATGTCCTCATGGTCAGTTGAGTTCCCGGTTCTCCAATAGATTGGGCGGCAATAATTCCTACCGCTTCCCCCACCTCTACCTGTTTTCCGGTTGCTAGATTTCTCCCGTAACAAACTTTACATATTCCGTGCTTTGTCTTGCAGTTAAGAATTGATCGGATTTTAATTTTTTCAATACCTGCTTCTATCATGGCTTCTGCATCTTCTTCCAGTACCATTTTTCCTCTTTCAAGGATGACAGCACCGGTTTTTGTGTCGATGGCATCTTCAAGCAAATACCTTCCAACAAGTCTGTCGTACAGCTCTTCTATTATCTCTTTTCCGTCCTTAAACGCTTCAACCGTAATGCCCTCATCTGTACCACAATCATCTTCTCTTATAATAACATCCTGACTGACATCAACCAGCCTTCTAGTCAAGTATCCAGAATCTGCTGTTCTGAGGGCTGTATCTGCCAACCCTTTTCTGGCACCATGAGTTGATATAAAGTATTCCAGTACGGTTAGACCTTCTCGGAAGTTTGATTTAATCGGAACTTCTACTGTATGTCCACTGGCATTGGACATGAGACCACGCATACCTCCCAGCTGTCGAATCTGGTTTTTGCTTCCACGGGCACCAGATTGTGCCATAATGAAGACGTTGTTCATGGTGTCTAAACCTTCCATAAGCGCATCAGTAACTTTGCCCGTAGTTTCTTCCCAAACATTCATAACCTTTTCATAGCGTTCGTCGTCAGAGATCAGACCTCTCCTGAAGACTTTTTCATATTGGTCTACTCTTTCTTCAGCTTCTTTAATAAGTTCAGCTTTTTCCTTCGGTACTTCCATATCTGAAACAGCTATGGTGATCGCACCTTTGGTAGAGTATTTGAATCCCATAAACTTAATATAGTCCAGCATTTTTGCCGTAGCATAGTTTCCGTGTTTTCTGAAACACTTTGATATGATTCGTCCCAAGGCCTTTTTATCGCAAACAAAGTCAATTTCAAGTCCGTGAGGATCTTTGTTCCGATCAACAAACCCTAAATCTTGAGGTATACTTTCGTTGAAGATAAACCTACCAACTGTACTCTCTACTGTGTGGTTTTCTTGTCCGCTATCTTGCTTAAATCGAACCTTAACTCTTGCATGAAGATTCACCTTGCCAGTGTAGTATGCCATCAGCATTTCTTCGTAATCCTTGAAATACATCCCTTCTCCCTGACTGTCTGGAATTTCAACCGTTAGGTAATATGTCCCCAGTACCATATCCTGGGTTGGCGTGGTGATCGGTTGTCCATCTTTAGGTGCGAGGATATTATTGGGAGAAAGCATTAAGTTTCTCGCCTCTTCCTGTGCTGAATCAGAAAGCGGAACGTGAACGGCCATTTGATCTCCATCAAAGTCAGCATTATAGGCTGTACACACTAAAGGATGCAATTTAATAGCTTTCCCTTCCACTAAAATCGGCTCAAAAGCTTGAATCCCAAGGCGATGCAAGGTAGGCGCTCTATTCAAAAGTACCGGATGGTTTTTTATAACTTCTTCCAAGACATCCCATACCTCAGGTCGCACTTTTTCTACCATTCGCTTAGCGCTTTTAATATTATGTGCATGGCCTTGAGCAACCAAATTTTTCATTACAAACGGCTTAAACAGTTCTAATGCCATTTTTTTCGGAAGTCCGCACTGATGAAATGCCAGTTCAGGTCCTACAACGATAACCGATCTCCCTGAGTAGTCAACTCGCTTTCCTAGCAAGTTTTGCCGGAATCGTCCCTGTTTTCCCTTCAACATATCGGATAAGGATTTCAAGGGTCTATTCCCCGGTCCTGTTACCGGTTTTCCTCTTCGTCCATTATCTATCAGCGCATCAACTGACTCTTGCAGCATCCTCTTTTCATTACGAACAATAATATCCGGAGCACCTAAGTCCAGTAATCGCTTCAATCTATTATTCCTGTTAATCACTCGCCGATACAGATCATTTAGATCCGAAGTTGCAAACCTTCCGCCATCCAGTTGAACCATCGGTCTTAAATCTGGAGGAATGACCGGAACAACATCCATTATCATCCATTCAGGATCGTTGCCTGATTTGCGAAACGCATCCACTACTTCCAGGCGTCTAATGGTTCTTACTCTTTTTTGACCCGAACTATCCGCAAGTCTTTGCCTTAGCTCTTCATTTAATTCTTCTAAATCAATTTGGCTTAAAAGTACTTTAATTGCCTCCGCACCCATTGAAGCTTTGAAATAATTACCCGTTTTTCTAGCGTGTTCCATCGCTTCCGCAAATTCTTTTTCTGTTAATATTTGTTTATGGGTTAAATGGCTTTCTCCAGCGTCCGTCACCACGTAGGCGGCGAAGTACAGAACCTTTTCCAATGATCTGGGAGACATATCTAACAAAAGGCCCATTCTGCTGGGAATTCCTTTGAAGTACCAAATATGAGAAACAGGTGCTGCCAGTTCTATATGACCCATCCGATCCCTACGAACCTTCGACTTTGTAACTTCGACACCGCAACGATCACAAATAATGCCTTTATACCTTACTCGCTTATATTTACCACAATGACATTCCCAGTCTTTTGTAGGTCCGAATATTTTTTCACAAAACAATCCTTCTTTTTCAGGTTTTAATGTACGGTAATTGATGGTTTCCGGCTTTTTCACTTCACCTCTGGACCATTGACGAATTTTGTCTGGTGCAGCCAGCGAGATTCGGATCGACTTAAAATTATTTAATTCAAACAAGGAGCTTCTCCCCTTTCCGGTTTTTCACAGGTCAATCTTTTCCTGATGCCAGGCATCAATTTTCTTCTTCATCCACAAAATTTCCATCTGACTCCTCTGTATCCGGAGCGCTTTCTTCGGAAGTAATGGAAAGCATCGAAGTTCCCAACTCCTCTGCGTCATATACATCATGATTCTCTGCATTTTCCATTTCTTGATCCATCGTATTTTCAGGATGTTTTTCCGCTTCTATCGGCGGAGCAAGAATAACTTCATCCATATTAGCTTCTATTGTCTCCTCTACTCCTGCTTCTTTCAACTCGACTTCTGCATTATCATCTGTCAATACTTGGATGTTTAAGGCAAGACTCTGCAGTTCTTTGATCAGAACCTTGAAGGATTCTGGTACACCTGGTTCCGGAATGGTTTCTCCTTTTACGATACACTCATATGTCTTTACCCTTCCAATAACATCGTCTGATTTCACAGTCAATATCTCCTGAAGTGTATGAGAGGCTCCATAGGCTTCGAGGGCCCAAACTTCCATTTCTCCAAAACGCTGTCCACCAAATTGAGCTTTTCCACCCAAAGGTTGTTGCGTAACTAAAGAGTATGGTCCAGTACTTCTCGCATGTATTTTATCATCTACCAAATGATGTAGTTTTAACATATACATATACCCTACGGTTACAGGGTTGTCAAATAGTTCGCCAGTTCGTCCGTCAATCAGCTGAATTTTACCAGACTTCGGATATCCTGCTTCTCCTAGAGCATCCATAACATCATGTTCGTCCGCCCCGTCAAAGACCGGTGTTGCTACTTCCCAACCCAAAGCCTTCGCTGCCATTCCAAGATGAACTTCCAACACCTGCCCAATGTTCATTCTGGAAGGCACGCCCAGAGGGTTCAACACAACGTCTAATGGCGTTCCATCTTCTAAGAATGGCATATCTTCTTCTGGAAGTATTCTGGAGATAACCCCCTTGTTTCCATGTCTACCTGCCACTTTATCTCCAACGTTTATCTTTCGTTTCTTAGCAATGTAGACTCGAACAAGTTCATTCACACCTGGTGAAAGTTCATCTCCATTTTCTCTCGTAAACACTTTCACATCTACAACAATACCCGATTCACCGTGAGGAACTTTCAAAGAGGTGTCTCTCACTTCTCGAGCTTTTTCTCCAAAAATGGCTCTTAGCAGTCTTTCTTCAGCCGTTAATTCTGTTTCTCCTTTCGGAGTCACTTTTCCTACTAAAATATCACCTGACTGAACTTCTGCTCCTATTCGAATGATCCCCCGCTCATCCAAGTCTTTTAAAGAGTCCTCTCCTACATTAGGAATATCTCTGGTTATTTCTTCAGGTCCTAGCTTTGTATCTCTCGCATCCGCTTCATACTCTTCGATATGAATCGATGTCATCACATCATCTTTAACTAGTCGTTCATTGATCAAGATAGCATCTTCGTAGTTATAACCTTCCCAAGCCATAAACCCAATAAGGCAATTTTTCCCAAGCGCTATTTCCCCTTTATGGGTCGAAGGACCATCAGCAATAACTTCACCAGCGGATATTTGCTGCCCTTTGCTCACAATAGGTTTTTGGTTAACACAAGTACCTTGATTTGATCGTTTGAACTTCAATAATTTATAGTGATCCTTCTGAGCATTGTCATTTCTTTGAATAACTATTTCCGTTCCCGTAACCCGATCAACCACACCAGCGTTTTTCGCTAACACAACAACGCCTGAATCCAATGCCGCTTTGTATTCCATTCCTGTCCCAATAATAGGCGCTTCGGCGCGTAGTAACGGAACTGCCTGACGTTGCATGTTAGAGCCCATAAGAGCCCGGTTAGCGTCATCGTTTTCCAAGAAAGGTATCATCGCCGTTGCCACTGAAACAATTTGTTTTGGCGATACATCCATATAATCCGCTTCTTCTCTTGGCACTACATCAATAGCCCCATCAAGCGTCCGAGAGGCAACTCGCTTGTTGATAAAGTGACCTTCTTCATCTAAAGGTTCATTCGCTTGAGCTATGGTTACCAAATCCTCTTCGTCGGCCGTCAGGTACTCGACATCTTCTGTAACCCTGCCTTCTTCTTGGATTATTTTTCGATAAGGCACTTCAATAAATCCATATTCATTCACTCGTGCATAGGTACTTAAGGAGTTAATAAGACCAATATTGGGTCCCTCAGGAGTTTCGATAGGACACATTCTACCGTAGTGTGAGTGGTGCACATCTCTCACTTCAAATCCGGCACGTTCTCTGGAAAGTCCTCCAGGCCCAAGAGCGGAAAGTCTTCTCTTATGAGTTAATTCTGCCAGTGGGTTTGTTTGATCCATAAACTGAGATAGCTGAGAACTTCCAAAAAACTCTTTAATAGAAGCAACAACCGGTCGAATATTAATCAACGCTTGTGGTGTTACTAAATCAACATCCTGAATGGTCATTCTTTCTTTAACAACTCTCTCCATACGTGATAACCCTATTCGAAACTGGTTTTGCAGCAGTTCACCAACGGATCTTAAACGTCTGTTGCCCAAGTGGTCGATGTCATCTACATGGCCAATTTCATGAGCCATATTGAAAATATAGCTAATAGATGCAATGATATCAGATACCAGAATATGTTTTGGTTCCAGTTCCCGATATCGTTCATTAATTGCCTCACATATGGCTTTTTCGTCATCGTGTTTTTCTAGTATTTCCTTCAAAACAGGGTAGTAGGCCAATTTCTTTACTTTCAGTTTTGAAGTTTTAGGGTTAACATACTCGCGTATATCCACAAACTGATTTCCAATTACTTTGATTGGTTGATTTTCATCCGAAAAAACAGATACCTCATTAATCCCAGTGTTTTGGATTTTTTCTGCCATTCGACGTGTGATTTTTTGTTCCGTCTCTACCAAGACTTCACCCGTTTTTGGATCGATGATGTTTTCGGCAGCCTTACGATACATAATACGGCTCGAAATAGATAGTTTTTTATTAAACTTATAGCGACCCACTTTCGCTAAATCATATCGCTTAGGATCAAAAAACAAGGAATGCAAAAGAGAGGTGGCGCTTTCAACTGTTGGCGGTTCACCCGGTCTTAGTTTTTTATAGATTTCCAGCAATGCTTCTTCTTGGTTGGCTGTGTTGTCTTTTTCCAAAGATGCTAGCAATCGTTCATCTTCACCAAGCAAGTCAATGATTTGTTGATCTCTCGAATAGCCCAAAGCTCTTAAGAGAATTGTAATAGGTTGCTTTCTAGTACGATCAATTCGCACGGATACAACACCGTTGGAGTCTGTTTCATACTCTAGCCAAGCTCCTCTGTTTGGTATCAATGTTGATGAAAAAAGCTCATTACCTGATTTGTCATATTCCGAGTTGTAGTAAACGCCCGGAGAGCGTACCAATTGACTCACGATAACTCTTTCAGCACCATTAATGATAAAGGTACCTGTGTCTGTCATGAGAGGAAAATCACCCATGAACACTTCTTGTTCTTTTACTTCTCCCGTCTCTTTATTAATAAGTCGAACTTTCACCTTTATAGGAGATGAGTAAGTCATGTCTCTTTCTTTTGATTCTGCAACGCTGTATTTAGGTTCTTCTTCTAACTTGTAATCAACAAACTCTAAGATTAAGTTACCGGTGTAATCTTCAATAGGGGAAATATCGCCAAATACTTCTCCAAGACCTTCGTCCAAAAACCAACGATAAGATTCCTTTTGAATTTCGATCAAACTCGGAACTTCAAGAACCTCTTCAATTCTTGAATAACTCATACGCTCTTTGTTGCCAATTTTGACAGGATGAGGCATGCTGGGATTCACTCCTTATCAGTTCATGATGGATATATATCTGAAATGAAAAATCCCGTTTTATACACATCAGACAGGTTGTCTTTATCGCTGTATACGGAATTATCATTTAATAGGGTATTCAGTAATTCTTGGTTCAAAATACTGTTTTATGCAATGTATAATATTATCATAACCAAGTAGTTTCTGTCAATATAATTATCGTGTATAAAAAGCCCCTCTATTTCCATTATGGGTAAGAGGGGCTTTCTGGGTCAGTGTATCAAAGGCATCTTTATTTAAGTTCTATCGTTGCTCCAGCTTCTTCCAGCTTAGCTTTAATACTTTCTGCCTCTTCTTTCTCTACGCCTTCTTTAATTGGTTTCGGTGCTTCATCAACAAGGGCTTTTGCTTCTTTAAGGCCAAGACCTGTAATTTCACGCACTACTTTGATGACACCAATTTTTGAAGATCCAGCACTTTCAAGAACAACATCAAAGTCTGTCTTCTCTTCTTCAGCAGCCCCACCAGCTGCCGCAGGTCCTCCTACCATTACCGGCGCACTTGCAGAAACTCCAAATTTCTCTTCCGCCGCCTTAACTAGCTCGTTTAATTCAGTTACTTTCATATTTTCAATCGCTTCGATAATTTGCTCAATTGTCATTTACGACACCTCCATAATATATTCTTCATTATTATACTTGTTTTTCGTTCGCACTACTCTAACTAGCTTCTTCTTGTTTGTCCGCAATCGCCTGTAATAGATAAGCAAAGTTAGCCACCGGCGATTTAATGCTTCCAAGAAGTTTCGCAACAAGAACTTCTCTTGATGGGATGGAAGCCAATTCTTTCACTTGTTCTTCGTTGAAGAATTCACCTTCTACAATACCGGCTTTCAACTCAAGGTTTTTATGTTCTTTTGCAAATTCACTTCCGATTTTCGCAGCACTTACCGGATCCTCATAGCTAAATGCTATGGCATTGGGTCCTGTCAGCACTTCTTTCAGTTCATCCATGCCTGCCATTTCCGCCGCTCGGCTTACAAGCGTATTTTTATACACTTTATAGTCTATACCCGCCTCACGAAACTTGCTTCTTAATTCCGTTACTTCTTCCACCGTCAGGCCACGATAATCGTACAGGATTGCAGATGCTGAATCATTTAACTTTCGTGCAATTTCTTCAACAACCGCTTTCTTTCTCTCTATTGCTTTCGACATGAGATACACCTCCTTTTTTGATTCATTCCTGCTTTAACGAAACAAAAGCCTTTGTCATCCAGTGCAGACGAAGGCCTTTTTCTCTATTTCGAAAAAGCCTCGGCAGGTTTTTTAAACATTTTTTGTCCCTGCGGTCTACGGCATAATATCCAGTTTTAGGTTTATCTTTTACATTACTTTTGTTGGGTTTATTCTAATACCGGGGCTCATCGTGCTGGTTAGGGTAATACTTTTAAGATACTGCCCTTTTGAAGCAGAGGGTTTCGCTCTTACTACTGCATCCAGAAGTGCCTTCAGGTTTTCCTGAAGCTTTTCTTCATCAAAGGATTTTTTCCCTACAGGGACATGTAGTATATTCGTTTTGTCCAGACGATACTCCACTTTACCAGCTTTGATTTCTTCCACGGCATTTTCTATTTCAAAAGTCACGGTGCCAGATTTTGGGTTTGGCATGAGGCCTTTTGGCCCTAACACACGGCCCAAGCGTCCAACAACACCCATCATGTCGGGTGTGGCAACCACAACATCAAAATCAAACCAATTTTCTTTTTGGATTTTCTCCACCATGTCTTCAGCACCTACAAAATCAGCACCGGCTTTTTCAGCCTCTGTTGCTTTATCACCTTTTGCAAACACCAATACTTTTTTAGTCTTACCTGTACCATGGGGTAAAACCACCGCTCCACGAACCTGTTGATCTGCATGTCTTGAGTCTACACCTAGTTTAGCATGCAACTCAACTGTTTCGTCGAAGTTTGCTGTTGGCAGGCTTTTTAGCAGACTAACCGCTTCATTAATGTCATACATCTTACTTTTATCCAGCGCCTTGATAGCGTCTTGATATTTTTTTCCTCTTTTTGGCATATTCTTTACCTCCTTGTGGTTTTAGCGACATCAAAGTCTCCCACTTCTTAACTATTCTTCTACTTCAATCCCCATACTTCTCGCTGTGCCAGCAATCATGTTCATTGCACTTTCTACATCCGCTGCATTTAGGTCAGGCATCTTCAGCTCTGCAATTTCCTTAAGTTGTGCTTTTTTAATTTTGCCAACTTTGTTCTTGTTCGGTTCACCAGAGGCTTTATCTAGCCCTACTGCTTTTTTGATCAATACAGCTGCTGGTGGTGTTTTTGTGATAAACGTAAAGGATCTGTCCGCATAAACCGTAATAATAACCGGTATAATCAACCCAGCCTGCTCAGCTGTTTTTGCGTTAAATTCTTTACAGAACCCCATAATATTAACACCATGCTGACCAAGAGCTGGCCCTACTGGTGGTGCTGGTGTTGCTTTCCCTGCAGGAATTTGAAGTTTTATCTGACCGACTACTTTTTTCGCCATTTTTCCACCTCCTTACAAAAATAATATTGCCCCTAGTTCAACGGGCACTTTATAAGGATTCCACTTGATGAAACTCAAGTTCCACCGGTGTTTCCCTACCAAACATATTAATAAGAACTTTGAAAGTTTGCTTATCCATATTTATTTTCACAATACTGCCTATAAAGCTCTCGAATGGTCCACTAACAACACGAACCGAATCCCCTTCTTTGAAGTTGATTTCCTGCCGCGCTACTTCGACACCCATATTTCTAATTTCTTGTTCCGTCAAGGGGACAGGCTTTGAACTAGGGCCTACAAACCCCGTTACGCCTCGTGTGTTGCGCACTAAATACCAGGATTCATCCGTCATCACCATCTTGACGATTACATATCCCGGATACAACTTAGATTCTTTTATTTTCTTTTTCCCATTTTTTATCTCCACTTTTTCTTCCATGGGAACCTTCACTTCCAAAACTACATCTTCCATGCTGCGACTCTCAACCATCTTTTCAATATTAACTTTCACTTTATTCTCATGGCCAGAGTAGGTGTGTACTACATACCATCTCGCTTCATCAGTCATATATACCAGGCATCACACGTGATGACCTGTTCCCTCCTTTTCACCCTTAACCGCTGTTTTTTTGTTCTGTAATCAAATAATCAGATTCAGCCCAAAACCAAAGACAGTGTCCAGCAGCCATAGAATGACAGTGGCAATTGCACATACAACTACTACAACGGCCGTATGGTTTTTGAGTTCTGGCCGTGTCGGCCAATGAACTTTCTTCAGTTCAGCCTTTGAGCTTTTAAAGTATTTTCCCATTGACTGTGGTTTCTTTTCAGTCGCTGTTGTCTGAGTTGCCATCACACATCACATCCTTTTCGTATTTCTTGGTTACACCGGTATTACTTTGTTTCTCGGTGTAAGGTGTGGCACCTGTCAAATTTACAGTATTTTTTTAGTTCCATTCGATCTGGATCATTTTTCTTGTTTTTCATCGTATGATAATTTCTTCTTTTACACTCAGTGCAAGCCAATGTCACTTTCACTCTCATTCTTTCACACCTCCCTACTTGCTTTCCCTGTCCTGAAAAACTTATCTATGCTTATGCCTTTTTTCTGGCATTCAACCCTTTAACTGGTAGAATATACCATATTAATCATCTGCTGTCAACAATCCAGATTATCTTCTCTTGTGTTCTTTGTTTTTTCAAAATGAAAGACCAGGCGTTGCCTGGCCTTTCATATCATTTCTCCAGGATTTACTCGTGAATATCAGCAACAACGCCAGCCCCTACGGTTCGGCCACCTTCTCGGATCGCAAACCTTAGTCCTTCTTCTACGGCTATTGGTG
>NZ_FNPV01000017.1 GCF_900107405.1 Tindallia californiensis
AATTATATTATTATGGCTATAATCCCTTTGTTTACTGGGATTATAGCCGTTTTTCTCTTCCTCTCCTTTTCACTAAACTTTATTATGAATTAACATAGTTAGAATGAAATTTAAGTAGCAAGTAAAACTTAGTTAAAATGCGACGAAATACCGAAAATCAGAATAAAGTCTTGTCAAAATCATAATAAAGCATAGTGATTACTAATAAAGACTGGTCAAAATTAGAATAAAGTATTGTTATTAACAATAAAGTTTGAGGGCTCATAATAAAGTCTGGTTGTTTAAAATAAAGTCCTGTGAAAATCATAATAAAGTTAGATGAAAGCCTTGCGGTTTAACTGTTGGCCCGTTAGAATCGACTCAAATACAGTACTTAATTGAATGTCATCTAAAGGGGGTGGTTAAACTGGCGAAAAGAAAACTAAATTGGAATCAAGATAAATATAATCGATTTTGGATAGGTTATACTTAGTTGGACAGAAACGTTAAGGTCATGTAACCTAATAAACAAGGAGATGAAAAACATGACCAAACGAACACGAAGAAGTTTCACCCCAGAGTTTAAAGAACAACTGGTACAACTCCATTTACACGGCAAACCTCGGGCAGAAATTGTCAAAGAATATGATTTAACCGCCTCGGCTTTTGACAGATGGGTCAAACAACATCAAAACAGCGGATCCTTCTCAGAAAAAGACAATCGCAGCCCTGAAGAAAATGAACTGATCAAATTACGTAAAGAGCTGGACCAGCTACGCATGGAGAACGACATCCTATACCCTTGCAGGGCACAAGAAAGCAGGCAGCGCTGATCATCGGACGAAAGTAACTGTGATCCGTAATAACGCTCACAAATACTCAGTATCAGCAATGTGCCTCGTCCTCAAGATTCCAAGAAGCACCTACTACTACGACGCTAAGCGTGTTGTAAAGGAAGAACCTTTTACAGAGCCCGTGATACAGGTTTTCCGGGAAAGCCGTAACAACTATGGTGCCCGTCGCATCAAGGCTGCGTTTCAAAAGAAAGGCCATCGTCTATCACGAAAGCGAATCCGACGGATCATGAAGGCAAACGGCCTGGTATCCAACTATACCGTAGCCCAGTACAAAGCCCATGCCCGTAAAGCACCAGAAAGCAAAATCCCCAATAGATTGAACCGACAGTTCAATGACCACTCTCCCTACGCCGTGATGGTTAGTGACCTGACCTATGTCCGAGTAGGAGGCAAATGGCATTATGTCTGTCTATTGGCAGACCTGTTTAACCGGGAGATCGTGGGTTACAGTGCCGGCCCTCATAAAACGGCAACATTAGTCCAACAAGCCTTGAGCAAAGTGAGAGGGAACCTGAACCAAGTACAGCTTTTCCATACAGACCAGGGTAGCGAATTCAACAACCAGCTGATGGCCAATGCCCTGAAGACCTTTGGTATTCAGCCCTCTATGAGCCTGAAAGGGTGCCCGTATGATAACGCCGTAGCAGAAGCCACCTTCAAAACCTTCAAGATAGAATTTATCTACCAGCACCAGTTTGAAGACTTATCTCACCTCAGACGCGAACTGGCAGACTATGTGAACTGGTTTAACCGATTACGATTGCATTCGTCATTGGACTACAACAGCCCTTGGGAGTACAGAGATCTTTACCAACACAGCTTCCCGAGCCAACCAGTGGAATCCCTTTAACTGTCTGAGGAGTGGTGTCAAGGGCGCACTTCCTCTTTACACCATGACGACGGACGGTTACAATCCACTTTCTGGTTGGCCGGAAGTGAACTGAAGTATTTGATTGTAAGTTTTACTATTGGGCATGTCCCTTATCTTTTTTGTTCAAAAAAGGGTTGCCATTCCATTAAGGATATATTAGAAAGCCTTACTTTAGCAGAAAAAAATAATATAAAAATAAATAGAGAGCATACTTTTTCTAATGGTAAGCGAATTGACATCTTAATAAATGTTAGAGATACAATGATAATAGCGATTGAAAACAAAGTATTCTCAAGCGAATCTGATAAGCAAACAGAAGTCTACGAGAAAAGCATCTATGAAGAATTTCCAGATCACGAATATTTATTTTTATTTTTAACTCCTAATGGTAAGTTGGCGCAGTCTGAAAACTTTAAGTCTATTTCCTATAAGCAGTTAGTTAACCAACTGAAACAGGTAGAGTTTGATTATAGAAGAGATATTAGGAGAAAGATCATATTTGATGAATTTATATTGCATGTGGAGGAATATATGATGAATAAAAAATCGAAAAGTATCTCAGACCAAACTAAACTATATTTAGAGTATCAGGACACTATAAAAAAGTTAAGTGAGTACTATAAGAAAGATTCTCTGATGGTGTTCGAAGAATTTGAAGGAATACTGAAGAATTTCTTTGGTGGAGATAAACGGGTGTTTAATATAAAACAGGAGAGGGGCTTCCATCAAGTCTATAAGAAAACATGGAACAGAACTGGACTATTTATACACCATGAGTTTTGGATTTCAAGTGAAGATATTTTGTCTAGGTTAGATTTTGAATATATGATTGAAGTTGAAGGAAAAGAGAAGGAGAACTTCTTTTCATTATTCCAAAAGGAGTATGAAAAAATGGAAGGGGAGTATCGGGAAAGGGGCATTTCATATCGACCTGATAATAGAAAAATAGCAATTGCATATAAAAGAATAGATAATTATTTTAGACCGGACTATGTAGGCGAAAATAAATTGATTGAAGAACTTGAACACTGGAAATTTATAGAGAGTGCAATAGATAGAGTACATAAAGAATTTTTAAGGCTATATACCGTGAAATAATTTTTTAGGAGGGGAGCAATGCTAAACTTCTCAGAGGAAACGTCTAAAAACTACATCTATACCAATGATGCAAAAATAAAAAGATATGTGGATTCCCATGTATTTGAAGTAAAAGGATTACAGCAAGGTCAAAAATTCATCCATGCAGATATGAATTCATTAAATATTTTGATTGTTAATACTGAAAAGCCTCTACATATTGGCCCAGCAGAGGATTTTAATTATGTCATAAAGTATGGGGTGTGCCGAGAAAAAACTATTGATAGTGAGATTTATCTTCCAAATCAAGAAGCATTACAAGGACTCTTAAGAATTTTAAGTGGGTATATAAATGAAGATGCACTTCACCCTATAGGCACAGAGGTGGAAGAACATATAATGTATGTACTCAAGCATTCTAATATGAAACATAAATACCTTCGGTTCAATACTGAAGATGAATATTTAAAGAATATAAGAGAGTTTATTGATAATACTGAGATTACAAATAATAGTAAAGCATTAGTAGCATTAAGGTATGGAACTGAGGAAGATGGGGGATTATTCTGGCTATCTAAAATAGGCGAGTATGTAAATGAGTTAATGGAGGAAAAAGGCAAAACTAAGATTGATTTTATTTACTTCCCTTTTTCCCATGGAAAAGATGAGGACAAGGCTGGAATTATAGAAATGGATATTTTCATTACGGGAGTTTAGTAAGATAAGGGTTGAAACTGATTAGGTACTGTAAAGTAACACATGAAAACTGAGAAAACAAAAATTCAGAATCAGCGAGAGTAGGACGAAGTGGAAATATCATATAAACGGGGGAGATTAAATGAAACCAAATATATTTAACTACGCTACTAGTGAATTATCACAGGATGCAGTTTTATGCTGGATGCTTGATTGGGCAAATTTTGATAATAAGATCATGAGTGACTTTGCTAAAGACTTCATTAGACTAATCCTTGAACTACATCAATATGAAGACCAAGATTTAGATAATCTAGAGAAGGTAGAAATTAAAAGACAATATAAGAATATAGATATTCTAGTATTGCTCCATTTTTCAAGTAGTATAATACCAATTATAATTGAGGATAAAACATATACAAAAACACATAGTAATCAACTGAAAAGGTACTATGAATTTATATTAAAAGATCAAGAAGGTAAGTCAGCGATTAGAAAACCTTTAGGGATTTACTATAAAACTGGCTTTATCTATGATAATGAAATGAAAGAAGTTGAAGAAAGAGGTTATAAGGTTATTGGTAAGGTAGAGATGCTTGATCTAATGAAACAATACACAGGACAAGCAGGTAGTGATATTTTGAAGGATTATTATCAACACATTTCTAGGTTGGCAGACTGGGAAAGTCAACTCTCTGCAATAATCCAAGAGAATAAAACTGAAAAAACGGCAGACCTTTTAAGAACCCCTGAGGGGCAGTGGATGTTTATGAGGGAAATATTTCGAAATTATGAAGAAGGCGTTTTATATAATGGTACAAATCCTAATGGATCACCATGGACTCAATATAGGATTATTCCTTATAATAGTTGCAAAGAACTCCCAGATGCTATTTTTTATAGGGTGGATAACAGGAAGGAAGGTTACTATATTGCAATAAGACAGTATTTGAAAATAGATAAGAAATCGCCGGAATACAATAGTTTGTTGGAAGCAAAAAAGGAACGATTGGAGCGATTAAAAGGATGTTTTGATAGAACACTAAAGATTTTAGGTGCAAATACCAAAGAAATTCTAGAGTGTGGGAAGATAAGCAAAAGCGGCAATTTTGAATCTGAGATAGGAGTATTTTTCATTAATGAAAAGAACACCTTAAGTAAAGTGATAGAAATTATTCCAAAGTTCAATGAGGCTTTTAAGCAGGAAATAGAGAAAACTTTTAATCACCAATAGTATAAATTCTAATGGAAATCAAATAAAGAGGTGAGGGGATATGCCTAATACTGATTGGTCTAAACTGAATAATTTACAATTAGGTCGTTATGCTGAGTATTTTGCAAAAATGGAGTTTACATCATATGGTCTGGAGGTATACACGTGTGAAGTAGATGACCATGGAGTAGATTTTATAGTGAAGGATAAGAAAGGGCGTTTTTGTGAAATACAAGTAAAATCCCTAAGGAACAAAGGTTATGTTTGTATGACTAAAAGCAAGTTTGATATAAGTAATAAGAATTTGTATGTAACTTTATTATTATTTGAAGATGGAAAGACCCCTGATATTTTTCTGCTCCCTTCAGCGGCATGGGAAGTACCTAATGAGGTTTTTGTTGATAGAAATTATGATAAACCGGGGCAAACTAGCAAACCAGAATATGGAATAAATATATCAAATAGAAACTATGAGATACTAGAAATATTTAAGTTTAAAGAATCGATTGAAGAATTTATTTAAGTGAGATTACAAATATAGTAAAAACATATATTTTAGATAAGTATAAAAAAGATGATAAAGTTAATAAAGTAATGTATAATTCAAGATATAAGGTTAAATATTATGGAAATCATTATTTATTAGAGATTAGTTAATATAACAGTTTCTTTAGATTATAAATAAACGTATATTAAGTTGGAATTACAGAATCTAATAGGGGAGTATATATAATTAAATGAAAAGAGAGGGGTGAAAGAATATGGCTTCTGGAGATAGTTTAATAAAATTATTCAAATCATTTAAGGAGAATAACCAAGTGGAATTTACAAAAATCGCACATGAAATAATTGAAGATGAAAAGAAAAAGAATCATTATCTGCTTGCTGACAAACTACACAAAATATTATTCGATAATAACTACAGTAGTACACTGAAAAATAGGAGTTTAAATAGTAAACAGTTGCCAGTAGATAAAGAATCAGGATTTCAATTACTTGAGATGAAGTTTACTAAACTATTATTAGACGATATTATTCTCACCTTGAGTAATAAAGAAAAAATCCAAGAAATAATAAATGAATTTGAGCATAAAGAAATTCTTGAGACTTATAAATTATACCCGAAAACTAAAATATTATTTTGTGGTCCACCGGGGTGCGGTAAAACAATGACCGCTGAGGCAATTGCTAATGAACTACAATTACCATTGTTGTATACTCGATTTGATAGTGTGATATCTTCTTTTCTAGGAGAGACATCTACTAACTTGAGAAAGATTTTTGATTTTGCAAAAGAAGGAGAATGGGTACTATTTTTTGATGAGTTTGATTCAATAGGGAAGAGTAGATCATTAGGTTCAGAGCATGGAGAATTAAAGAGAGTAGTTAACGGCTTTCTTCAACTAATGGATAACTTCCCTAAAGATAAGATTATTATTGCAGCAACAAACTATGAAACCGTAATAGACAAAGCATTATGGAGAAGGTTTGATGAAATTGTTGTTTTTAATAATCCAGATAGAGAATCAATAGAGAAAACTGTCAAAGTGAAACTTAGGAATTTTCACTTTGATTCCTTAAACATTGAAAAACATTTAGATGATTTGGTAGGCCTATCATTTGCTGATATAGAGAGAATTTGTTTAGAAGCAACTAAAAACTCAATACTAAAACATGAAAACTCTATAACAAATGATTTGTTTAAGAAGGCAGTTTTAAAGGAAAAAGAGAGGAAAAAAGTATCAATAAAACCTTAATAGGTTTACAGATACCTGAGGGGGAGAGGTATGAAACATATAGAATTTAGTAAGGTTAGGTTAGAGGATAGGGAGAGAAGAAAAAGGAGAGGCTTTGGTGATGCTCCTCCTAGCAAAGATCATACAACACATGCAGCGTTTTTAGATGAATCGTTAGATAGTAAAGTTCAAGAGGCATTAGAAAAAAGTCAAAGATTTGAGTTTCATCCATATCTAGTTATGAAAATAGAATTGGAGCCGGGATACACATTACAAGATAGTGATGAAGAAAAACTTGAATATTTTGGAGTTAAAATAATTGATAAAGAAACCAAAGAATTACAAGTACTATTTACAGATGACTTAAGATTAGAAAACTTCAAAATCGCACTAGAGAATTATAAACAAGGAAAAATTGCTAAAACTAAAATAGAAAATCAAGATTTATTTTCAATTATAAAGAGTATCACAGAATGGTCACGAGAAGATAGGCTAGGGCTGGACATATCAAGCATAAAAGATGGAGACTACATAGATTGTTATCTTTGGGTGTTTGATACTGTTGATAAGTCTAATGAAAAGATGAATGAGTTTAAAAACTTTGTTGCAAATAATAATGGACGAGTATGTGATATATATGTTGGAGATTCTGTAGTCTTATCAAGAGTAAAACTGGGTGAGGGTGTTCTAGATAAGATATTGGAGCATCCTTTAGTATACAAAGTAGAAAGCATCCCTAAGTTCAATATATTACATAACATGATTAAAACAACAAAAGAAATAACCCTCGATCAAATAACTTTTGATACTAGCAGATTGTTTCCTGAGGAATCATCGTCTATATGTATTATAGATAGTGGAATTTTTATGCAACATCCATTGTTAAGAGGTGTAATAGGAGACTCAAAAACATTTTATTGTTCAGACGAATATCAGAGTTCCACAAATGATTTTGATGGACATGGAACTAAAGTAGCATCTATTTGTGAGTACGGAGATTTTTCGGAAAAAGATGAGTTCACACCAGAAATATTTCTATTTAATGCCAAGATACACGATGGTCAATATACAAATACTTTTGAATTATGGAAAAGAGAAGTTACTGAACAAATAGGGGAATTCTCATGGGAGATAACAGATATAATTATGGCATACGAAGATGGAGAAATAACCTTTGAAGATTTGGTATCAAATTTTCCACAAGAACAACAACCTTATTTAAAAATGGTTTATTCAAGATACTCTGCCTTTTATGAAAAGTTAATTCCTAATCAAATGAAAGAAATTGTTGAATACTTTTATAAAGGGTATGGTTGCCGAATTTATAATCTGTCACAAGGAAGTATTGATTATATATATGACGGACTCAAGCCTAAGGCATGGGCCTGTGTTTTAGATGAGTTACAAAATCTATATGATATTGTTTTTGTGATTTCTTCAGGGAATTACTTGTATGAGGCAAACAATGACTATAATAACATTTTTTGCAGATATCCTCTTTATTTTTATCAGAGTCCAGAGTGTAGAGTAATCGAGCCTGCAAACTCAGCAACATCAATTACTGTTGGGTCTATGGCTATTTCTGACGAAGTGTATAATGTGCCCGAAAGATTAGAAAGGTTAAATATTACTAGTAGGGATAACTTATCAAGTATCACAAGGGTTGGTCCGGGAGTTATGAATGCCGTAAAGCCAGAATTTGTAGCGTATGGTGGAGATCGTAGTGTTTTTGTTGACCCTATGGGGAATCATAGACCTGTACCTAATTTAGGTTTATCGAAACTATTGTTTAATAATGATAATGCAGGTATGTTCGAATGGGATGTTGGGACAAGTTTTGCAGCGCCATATATATCACATATCCTAGGATGTTTTTTGAACAGATACCCTCAAGCATCAAATAATCTTATGCGTGCAATAATAGCGAGTTCTGCAAAAATTCCAGTAAGCATACGAAATCAAGTACAAGAGATTATTGATAGCGAAGAAGAGTTACAAAAAGAATTCTTATACCAAAATAAGAGTAACTATAATAAGTTGCTATATTATACTGCAGGATATGGGTACCCAGATAAATACAGTTGTTTAAGTTCACTGGATAATAGAGTAGTTCTAATGGCAGATATTAATACGGATGAAGAGGCGATAAAACCAGATAATATGCATATATTTGAAATTCCATTGCCAAAAGAATTTAGACAATCATCAGGGAAAAAGAAAGTAATAATTTCTTTAGCATTTAATCCGCAGGTTAGAAATACAAGGCTAGATTATATTGGTATTTCAATGGATTATAAATTAGTTAAAGGTAAAACCAAAGAAGAAGTTATAGAGATTTTTGAAACTCAAAAGGGCAAGGAAGATGCAATACCAATAGAAAATAGATGTGTTTGTGATTTAGAACCGAGTACAACCATTCGTAGTAATGGAACACTTCAGAAATCAACATTTGAATTTTCTAGAGATACAAATTTTGATAATGATAACTTGTATCTAGTAGTTAACGCAAAAAAGAATTGGTCAGAAAAGCCACAAAAGTATGCAGTAGTAGCCGTGCTAGAAAGTGAAGATAAAGATTTGAAAATTTACAATGAAATTAAAAGTAGAGTAGAGGGAACTATCACTACGAGAATTAGAGTATAGTAGTTAGTATTATTTCTTATATCTGTCGAATCATAATAAAGACTGGTGAATAAGAATAAAGAATGGTGAAAAATAATAAAGATTAGTGAAAGCCCAGCGGGTATTTGCAGAGAAAGGT
>NZ_FNPV01000018.1 GCF_900107405.1 Tindallia californiensis
GAAGTGGCTAACATTTTTCCTACTAATAGAAAGCACAAGAAAGCGATGGGAAAACTTCCGTTAATCATACCTTGAATCATAGCCGTTCCAGTTCCTCCAACGTCAGGCAAATAAAAAAGAAGGATTCCTGTTAAAATGCCACCAAGAATAGGATGCGTGCCTTTACGGGGAAGTTTTGTAAATAATTTTTGGATAGAGCCAAAGAAGGACATAAACAAAAGAGAAACTACTCCAGCCAGTATCCCTGTAAGAATAAACCAGTGGACATTCGTCACATCCGGTGAATAGGAAGGTGCATAGAAAAGCGAAGTGGAATCGGCAAATACACCACTTAAGGGAAACGCTGTTTCGCAAATGTCTTTTTCACTTATGTACTCCTTGTATCTGCTCCATAGATAGAGCTCGATGTTTTGATAATAAATAAATGCCTTCTTCGGCTGTATTTCCAGGTTATGCCAGTAGACATATTTTGCGCCGATTCTGGGACAGACAGTACCCAGTTCCTCTCGTCCCTCTTTGATTAATAAGTGGATGTGGTGATTCATAAGGCAATACCCGAAGGACGAGTTGCCCCCGTCTCCATTGGTCCCATTGGTCCTCCGAATAACCGGTTCCTCTGTCAGAATAAATGTGAACCCGTTAACAAAAGTTAGCTTGTTTCCGTAACAACCTCAATAAGCAATATCTGATTGAACAATCCGGCAGTACTGTCATCAGAGGATGACGAAAGCATGTTTCCCAACCAGCAAAATCTTGATCTTCGAAGGGATGAAATCTTAGAAATAGCTCAATAACTCCTGCTATTCTGATCACTGCTAACATGCTTATTCGACAAACATTAACGAGAATAGCATAGTATGTTACTATAGAAAGAGAGGGTGATAAAGATAAGTTCGTTTTTATTCCAATGCAGCAGCTCCTATTGCTGGGATTGCATAGGAAACCAATAAAAACAAGCAGCAGGTAGGCAGAGAAATTATCCACCAGAGCATTAACTCAGCGAAGTAGCACATATGACACCCACTTTATGGATAGGCAAAACGAAAAAATTCAGGGCACCGATTACCATCGGAAGACCCTGTTAGACATGGGAAGGTTGCTGCCACAAGAGGTCTGGGGATTACCGCAAAATAAAGCAAAGTTAAGACGCTTCGCTTGTAGTACCTAAATAACCTCTGATCCAGATGGAGTCCATAAGTGCTTCTTGAAGGTAAATGAAATACTGAAAATATGCAAGTAAGTGAAAGAAAATCGAAGAATAAATAGGAAGGGAGGAATTTCCTTTTGCGTTATGCACGGTTCATCTTTGGCGCATTATTGGCTTTGCTGATAATCATACTATTCGCCAGGGAAGAGGCTCCTCAGGAAGTTCATTACGAGTCTTCTTGGATGCAGTATAAAGAACCCGAAGAAGCCGGCTGGTCTTCGGATAAACTACAGGAGGCCCAGGAGTATTATCGCGAGCTGCACTCAACCGCCGCCCTGTTCATATACGACGGAAAAGTAGTGTTCGCTTGGGGAGATGTGACCAAAAATACCAGAGCTCATTCTGTCCGAAAAAGTTTCCTTAACGCCCTTTATGGCATATACAGGGAGAAAGGCGTGATTGATCTCAATCAGACCATGGGAGAGTTGGAGCTCCTGGAAATGACAGAACTAACCTCCCAGGAAAAGCAGGCAACCATTGCCGATCTATTGAAATCCAGTTCTGGTGTTTACCTGGAAGCCGGCGAAGAATCCTGGGCCATGTCACGGACGCGTCCTCCCAGAGACGCACACCTACCCGGAACACACTTTTACTATAATAACTGGGATTTCAATGTGTTGGGAAGCATTTTTAACCATCAAACTGAATCTGAATTATTCAAAGAATTTAAGGATCTTATTGCCAAACCACTGGAAATGGAAGATTTTTCGCTTGATAACACATGGTATCAGTTTGAATCCAACAAATCCCTGCACCCCTCCTACCTCTTCCGGGTTTCAGCCAGAGATATGGCTCGATTCGGGCAGTTATACCTTCAGCAGGGTTCTTGGGAAGGCGATCAGATCGTTCCTTCTGAATGGATCGAAGAAAGCCTCCAGGCGCACGCTATTCCTAAAGGCTTTGATGTATTTGGCTATGGCTATTTATGGTGGGTGGCCCACCAGGGAGAATGGGAAGAACTGGGGCTTTTTTCAGCCGTAGGAAGGTATGGCCAGTCCATCGATGTTATTCCGGAAAAGAATATTGTTTTTGTGCATCGAATGAATTCGGACGACAGCATTTTTCCCTTTTATAATCGGGTAACCAGCAGCCAGCGTTTATATTTGCTCAGTCTGATTCTCGACGCTAAAACTGGCGAGGCCAAAGAAACACCCGAAACCGTTCCAGGGATTCATTCAACTATATAGGACATTTTTTCTTCGCCCGAGACCACATCCATTGGTACTCGGGCTTTTTTCCAATTATAACATAGCCAAAAGAAAGTCGGCTGATCAATTCCGTTGCCAGCACAGATAGCGTGACACTTCCCACAAACATGACCAGCAGCGTAAGCAGCGGATGATAAGCCAGTATCCGGTAAGTCTCAAATAACAGTGTCATGAGATAGAGAAACACCATATGCAGCAAATAAATACCAAAAGAGGAATGATTCAGTCCATTAAATATTTCCGGTATTTTTTTCATTCTAAAAGACATCCGGAAAAGGAGAAAAATCATAGCCGTTGTTAAGAATAAAATATCAACTCTTCTGGAGCTATCCTCAACAATAATACCCCTGAGGTAAAACGTAATTACAGGAATGGCTGCCAAAACAGGTACGAGATGAATTTTAACACCCAGATTCAAAACCTTCTCTTTTAAGACATCATAATGCCTGCCGCCATAATAACCCAATGTGAAATAGAAAATCCAGGACGGAAAAGGAACCCAGTGCAACCCTCTCCAAAGATACTCACCAAAGGGAATCTCCGGCGGAGGAGTCATATTAAAATAGCTCAGATATACCAGGTTAATTGCCAGGGATACAGCAATTACCAGGCCTGGTTGCTGGCGTTCCAAAAACCGACGCAGCCAAATGTGTAACAGATAAAACTGGAAGATGACAATAATGAAGTAACCATGATTATAAAAACCAAAAAGTAAATTTTGAAGGACATATACACTGAAGCTGCTTATAAGTCCGTTGGAAATCAGCGTTTCGCTGGATTCATGCACCATAATAAAAGCATATACCACACTCATGGATAAGTAAGGAAGTAATATATACTGAGCTCTCTTTTTCAGAAACCCCTCAGGTATGCCGTCTGCGTAAGAGTAGGAAATAAGGAATTCGGAAAGAAAAATAAAGATAGGCGTGCCAAAGGTAAAAAACAGGCGCAATGTCATCAGCCATAAAACCTGATTGTCCGTTAATTCCGATGCGTGTATTTCCACTACCCTGGTCATGCTGTGTACAAATACGACACAAAGACAGGCAATACTGCGGATAAAATGAAGTTCATAAATACGTTTTTTAGCCATAATGAGTCCTCTTATTTCAGTCATTTCCAAAGCTCATTATATCATGGCTGTCAAAACAACTTGCTTTTCATCCGCTGTTGCTTTTTCTGTTTTTTTCTTTATATGAATGACTTTTCCAGAATATTGATCATATATTAGGCGATGGCTAAAACTTTGCTGTATTGTTCTTTCGCCACTTCGTCTACTCCGGATGCTTTTCCGGTGCTCATGTTTTTGTGGCATTTGATCAGGTTTTCCTCGTTGATCAGGTGTATTAATGACGTGAATTTTTCTTTAGGATTTTCCTTTGCTACTTTTGCTATCCTGTCCAGTTGCGTTTCCGCATGTTTCCTCCCTCTGTGTGGAGCATATGTTTCTCCTTAAGGTTGATGTTGTGTTACCACCTTCCCTCCATAGGCATTACCCTACTTCTTCAGTAATATGCAGTAATCCGACTCCCTGTCGCATTGGGCAGCCTTGCGGGGAAGCCACCCGCTATATGGCACACCCTTCGTGGCGCACGAACCGTCCCCGCGTGTGTCCTACAGCAAGCATTATTGTAGAACTCGATGGCAGTTTCAATCCACGCTCCCCCAAGGGGAGCGACCGTGATATATAGATTCTATGCTCTCCTAATATTTCCTTTATTTTTTCACTATTTCTAGAATTTATATTTGTACACAAAAAAACCACCTGTGGTTCTGCCATCGTTCCACGGTAGCTTCTTGTATTTTTTGCCTTTTCCTTGGTTTGGTAATTCTGAAAATTGATTTACTTTTTTGATGTATATCCTTTTCATTTTTTTTATGTTAGAATAATGAGCTGAATTGCTTAAAACCATCTGAAATCCTTAAAAAACTAAGCTTATAACTAGTTTCTATGGATTTCTGAAGGATAGAACTATCTGGAAAAGAGGCTCTGATCATGAGAAAAACACTTCCTTACATTGGAAAGTATATGTCAAAATGGCTCATCGTTGCTACCTTTATGGGCTTTGGCGGTGGTATATCGGCGGTAGCTCTTCAACGGGCGATTCATTTAATGGAATCTGGCAGCCGATTTCTTCCACTTGCCCTTGCACCTGTAATTGGTGGAATTATGGTATCCATTATCCTGCTTTGGGATCCAATTGCCGCTGGTTTTGGAACCGATCACTATATTTACGAAGTCAATCATGACAAAAAATATTTGGCTGGAAAAACCATGCTGAGTAAAATCTTATCAACAGCAGTTACTCTTGGGTTTCGAGGAAGCGGAGGAGTTGAAGGACCTATGTTGGTCATTGGTGGCAGCATTGGCGATATTTTTTCCCGCATCCCTCTCTTAAATCGTTTTTATCATAAAGAAGATGAAAGAATTCTCACTATTTGTGGAGCAGCTGGTGCGATTGGTGCCATTTTTCATTCGCCACTAGGTGGGGGTATTTTTGTGGTGGAAGTTCTGTATAAATCCTCGCTTCATTATGGCGATCTTTTTCCTGCTATTTTGTCCTCTACCATGGGTTTTGTCATTTATGGTGTTTTTGCCGATTCCACTTCGCTTTTCTATGCACCTTCCTATTCACCGGATGTGACGAATGTCCACTGGTTTATTCTTACAGGGATACTGGCTGGAGTAGTTTCTCTTTTGTTTATGACCTTCTTTGGCTCTATCCAAAAATTATTTACAAAACTTCCCCGTAAAGGCACGCATCCTATTCTTGGTGGCATTTTAACAGGAATCCTTCTTTTTTATTTGCCTGACGTTGGAGGAACTGGAACGGCTATGATTCAAGGTATGATTAACGGAAGTTTTCCCATCGCTTTCTTGTGCTTTCTATTAGTAGGAAAAATGTTAGCCACTTC
>NZ_FNPV01000019.1 GCF_900107405.1 Tindallia californiensis
TAGAAGAATCGTGTTTCCGATAGCTGGATAATGCTTTTAAGAGTTGAAAGTAATCGCAGTACCCCTCGGTAATCGAAAGACAATAACCATTGTTGCTGTAGTCTATTGACCCATTCTTCCAACTTTCGAAAGCCTTCTAAGCTGTTTTCAATTCGCATGACTTTTCCCAGTTACAGCCCTCGTCAATCAAAGGCTCGGGCGTAGTGGATTTCACTGGCAATGTCGATTCCAATTACTAAGCTGCTTTCTTTGACTTGATTGATGCGGTCATTTTGTGACAAATTCATACTGTAAGTCCTTCTGTAGTTTAGTTTTGTGTTCCGGCTGGAAACAATTCTATTCTACTGTGGGGACTTGTTTTTTCAAATCTCATTTTCTTTCCTTATACAGGAATGCTCCTTTAGTTTGTTATTCACAGATTCACTTTTCTTTATTAAATATCGCAAGCGTCAAACCACCCACACATATGGCTTTAGCTTCTTTTTTTCATTTATATAAAGTGCCTTCTGACATGCCAGTTTCTTGAGCTATGGTGGATACTTTCTGATTTTCAGGCGGCATCATCTTTTGCATGATGGACATTTTAAATGATTCGCTGTAACGGGGCATATTTTTCATCCTCCAACTCTTCTTGATACTTACTATACTTTAGTTGGAAAGCTATTGAGTATTCTGGAGCAAATTGCACCATCTGTCCGGCGTAATGATACCGCATTTTCGGTGCACGATACCGCTTCGCATATAATATATATATGCATCCAGCGATGCAAATATAGCTGGTACCCCCGCACAGATCATTGATCCTGATACAGGTGAAGTTACGGAAACTCATCTCTTTGTTGGGGTGATGACCTACGGTCAATACGCCTATGTGGAAGCCTTTGTTAATGAAAAACAGCAAGCCTGGATTACGGCCCATGTACACATGTATGAATACTTCGGTGGTGTGGCAAAAATACTGGTGCCTGACAACTGTAAAACCGCTGTCGATCACAACAAGGGGTGGTACAACCAGAAAGTCAACGCCATCTACGATGAAATGGCTGAACATTACGGAACAGCTGTCATCCCAGCAAGGGTTCGCAAACCTAAGGATAAACCCAATGTAGAAGGGGCCGTGGGTCGCATCTACACCTGGTCATCGCCGCACTTCGAAAGGAGCAGTTCTTTTCTTTATCTGAATTAAACAGCGCCATCAAAGAGAAGCTTGAAGATTTTAACTTAAAAGATTTTCAAAAAAAGGAAGGAAGCAGGTGGAGTCTCTTCCATGCGGAAGAATTGCCTTTCCTGACACCCCTGCCTGCTACCCCTTACGAACTGGCTCTGTGGAAACAAGCCACTGTTCAGTTCAATTATCACATATCCGTAGATGGAATGCTATACTCTGTTCCACACGAATATATTAAGAGAAAAGTTGATGTAAGGGTAACAGCCAGGGTCATTGAAGTTTTCTACAATCACAATCGCATCACATCCCACCAGCGTCTTTATGGCCGAAAAGGCCAGTACAGCACCACCTTAGAGCATATGCCGCCTGATCATCAAAAGCATCTGGAATGGACCGGAGAACGGTTCAGAAAATGGGCTGAAAAAATCGGGGCGAACACCTACCGATCGATTGATGCCATTCTTACCTCCAAGCGTATTGAACAGCAAGCCTACAAAAGTTGTATGGGTCTTCTAAAGCTGACTGACAAAAATTCATTCCGGATTCACGGTACTCTTTAAGAAGAATATACAGCTATGACACCTATCCTAACAAAGGGGAGGAGGCCTATAGATCAAGACTTTTTAGATAGGGTAGACCAAAGAACAGCAGAAAATAAAGATCTTTATAAACAAAGACAAATAATTGCAAAACATCCGTTTGGAACGATAAAGAGGGGATTAGGCATAACGTATTTTCTGACAAAAGGTATGCAGTCAGTAAAAGCGGAGATTTCTTTTGCTTTTTTAGCCTATATTATGAAACGAGCAATAAATATATTAGGCGTACAGGAAATAATAAGGAGGCTAACAGGTAAAAAAGTATTTGTTAACCTCTTATTTTGCAAATATACACATTGGGATTCTCTTTGTTTTTTGTTTATTGGTTTCTAATATGCTTCAATTAATGATTTCGCTGATTTATTTTGCCTAGTATTCATTCTTGGTAAACGATCTATCATTACGTTGTTATACTGTAAATTTTTTGAGTTGTTTATTTTTCTGTATACTTCCCTTGTGTTTCACCTAAGCTAGCTTCTGTTCCCATTGTAAAATCTCTCAACCAACTTCCACCATCAACCATTAAAAGTTCTTCATTTCTTTGGTTTTTTTAGAGTAATTACTCCAAAACCACTCAAAAATATAAAAGCGATTTGACCAAGCGCCATCGCCCATCCATCCCATCGGATTATGATCGCTATCGACACGATAAGTGCTACTATTAGTCCGTAGCGATCTATCCATGACGACCATTTCAACACTTCTGTATTTTCTTCTGATTTTTCACTTGCTTCTTTAACATTATCTTCTTTGTTCTCCTTTTCGACGAAAAAAAATGAAAATAAACGATCTCTCAGTTTTTCAATTACTTCCATCGAAGTTAAGTATGGAATGAGTGGAACAAGCAGTAACATAATAAAAAATCCTATAGGAATAAACAAAAGAAGTGGCGGTAAAAATAAAACCGCTAACAAAATGTACAGTAATACATGTTTAGTCACGCTATCACCTCCAATATCTGAAGAAATACATTCCCACACACGGGTTTAAGGTGATTGCCACCATAAACCCGTCATAGTATCACGAGTGTAATATAATACCAGCCCCGTCATGCATGCCACAATAATTGAATAGATTTTAAAAAACACTTTACCACCATCCCCATTATTTATCAGGTTTAATATGACACCCTATTTTTCAAAATAAGGTGCCATATTTATAAATTTATACTTTTGAGTTTACATATGAATAATCAATCCTCATTGTTTCTTGAAAACTTTAGTATCCAGCAGCTTTTTCAATTCTTTCCCAGCCCTTAGCAGCTGTTACTGGATTACGTTTAATCGCCCCATATGTCATCTGGCCCGTTCCGACGAATGCTTGCTGAAAATCACGATTCGTTGTCGCTGTATTGTAAAGACCTTTAATCGCTTGACCTACAGCAGCTGGTACATCTCTTTAATCTCCACATCGGGGAGTAAATGCATTCCCTCCATTAATCTCTCTCATTTCATTTTTACTCATTTCTTTTAACATATTCAAAATCCTTCTTTAGTTTGTTATTCACAGATTCACTTTTCTTTATTAAACATCGTAAGCGTCAAACGTAAGCGTCAAACCACCCACACATATGGCTTTAGCTTCTTTTTTCCATTTATATAAAGTGCCTTCTGACATGCCACTTTCTTGAGCTGTGGTGGATACTTTCTGATTTTTAGGCGGCATCATCTTCTGCATAATGGATATTTTGAATGATTCGCTGTAGAGGGCCATGTTTTTCCTCCTCCAACTCTTCTTAGCACTCACTATACTTTAGTTGGAGGTCTATGACAACTATCCTAACACAGGGGGCGAAACATTAATGACTCCCCTTCTTCTTTAAGTGGTTATGACGGCCTAAAATGACCGTTTGCTGACGAACTTGCCTGACCAAGAATTGACGGATGTAATGACCATAACAATTTTTGAAAAAAGAAAGATGCCCCTGTTCGATAGACTACTTCCGTTAGCAAGTCTCAGGGACGTCTCACGCAACTCCTATGATAATTCAAATAGAATACGAACTGAATAAACACCCTGGAAACCAGTATTCTTTTAGAAGTTTGGAGCTATTTATCTGTCACTGCTGCCAATTGACTCAAGAAAAGTCCTTGGAAGCCGAAATCGCAAGATTCGTGAGACCAACAAGACCAACGGAGTCCTTCAAGAGAAGGTGTTACGCATCCGACGGCTTCAGTGTCAAAATTGCCTGAAGACCCCCATCACGAACTTCCGAATCGTCTTTCGAGAAATGCCTGTTTCCCTGTGGATATTCCTCTGTGATTTCCCTTCTCTAAAATGTTTTAATATAATTTTTTGTTTTTGCACTAAAGGGATCATTCCCTTAACCTTTTCTATGAAGTTTCATAGGGTTAATTGTACTCCCTCTGGGGTATTTTTAGATTATCATAAACAACGGATCCGTAATCAGCTTATCAGACAGAAGTGGTCAGTCTTTCAAGTGCGAAGTCTGGGCTTCAAGGAGCGAACGATATCCTCTATCTAATAAGTAGATTATACACCTAAGCGTATGATCTTGCAGGCTTTAAAGGTTTATCGGGTACCTTTATCAATCTAAATACATTATACAAGGATGTAGGTAACGCCATTGTCATTGATAGTTTCCGACAAGCCGGGACAGACCGGGATTTTTTTCAGAAGGAGCACTGGATGCCATCTATGCCTATTCCGGTGGCGTAGTTCGTCTCATTAACAAAGTAGCCACTCGCTGCCTGATCTATGGAGTGCAAAGTCAAAAGCCCATCATTGTCAATCACATGGTCAACCTAGTTAGCGGTGGAGAAATCGCATAACGCAGATGCCCTCAAAGTTTAGTATGACATATCTTTTATGGCTTGTCTGGACAATTTTTGTCATTGTTATTCACAATTTTTGTCGTGTTTTTGATTTTCTTTAAACTTTGCAGGTCTTACGGCTTATCCTTTTCCTGGATTTTCTTGTCGGAATTCACCTTTGTTTACATACTACGCTAAATGCATCAGTAACCTAACGTAATTAAAAGACAAGAGTTCATCGGGCCAGTTCGGGACGGAGGAAACTCATCCTTCATTTAGCCGGAGGCTCAGTGTTCAAGCAAGAACATATCCCCGGGCTATATAACAATCGACTGTTTTTTGCTCTGTACTTTCCACAGGGAATGGGAGATATAGGGATTATTATCCTGACCCTGGC
>NZ_FNPV01000020.1 GCF_900107405.1 Tindallia californiensis
TCTCGGGTCCAAAATCAAGAGCAAGTCAAGAGCAGGTCTGGCCTTCGCTGCACTTCAGCCGGAAGATCACCGGCTTCTCGTGGCTCCGGCCAGCCCTAAAGGTCAAGATCAGCGGCACCGTAGGAAAACCACCCACCGGGCCACCAAGGTCAAGAGCATAAGAACGGACGCCAGAGTGCAAAAGACGCACACTGCCGTCCTAAAATAATCAATCAGTTGCCAAGCTTCCTGCGTCAGCTTGCCTGCGTCCTCCGACAGCCAGGGGAATTGTACGCATTCCTCTAGGCTGGTCAAGGCCATCCGGAAAGGCGCCGGCTGCCAGCAAGCTGGTTGCGATGCAAGCCTTGACAAGCCTGATCGTAATGCTTAACTTCTTTTTCCCCCGCCGGAGGTACGCCGGTTAGGTCAAGTGCAAGTTCAAGACACAATACGGCTGCTGGCTGTCCGATGATCTTGGGTAGCTTTTGAAAATGACATTTTTTTATTCCAGCTGGTCAGAAATCTTGCGACTTTTTTCCAACTCTTTTCGGATCCTTCTGGTGCCGTCCCTAAACTGTTCCTCTTTTGTCCCTTGCATCCCAAGGTTAGCTGTGTATTATAATTCGGCATAGCTAAGAATTTCAAGGCGTAAAAAAGCCCCCCTAAGTGGGGAGCTACGGGAGGATCATTCTGAGCGATCTAAGGTGAGAAAGAGTATCGGTCAAGTGATGCATCGCTTCCTTTCTTGTATCAAACTTGTAGCTGTAAATATGCTCATTTTTTCCTTCTATCTCTCTAATTGTCCAGAGATTATCTACTCTTACAACCTCTAACACTCTATTTTCAAAGTTTGCTTTCATCCTTAAAGCTCCTTTCTGTTTTCTAAAATCTCTTCGAAGTTTTCAGCTGTTATTTAGGCTGCTGCCAGTTCTTTCGGAAGCTCCATCAGATAGCTTTCATCACCTGTGCTTTCATTGTAATATACGCAGTTGGCATCATTCCAACGGTACAGCTGCTTCATCCAAATAAACTCGTATACAATTGCCTCTTCCAAACTCTTGGAGTAAATCACACTTAAAATCCCTGTTTGTTTCTTCATTGTCATTACCACCTTTCTTGATTTTGGAATATACACAAATTGTGTACATGTACTGTTGACGATTAAAACTTGAAAAACCGATGAACGCACTGATAAATCGGCGTTTTCTGGTGTGCTTGAATATAATTATATCATATATGTAGAATTATGTCTACAAATTGTTGATAATATACACAAATTGTGTTATGCTGTGTATATACTGAAATTTAAGAAAGGAGGGGAGACATGATAAAAAGAATTAAAGAAGAGATAAAACAAAAAGGATTAAAACATGGATTCGTTGCTAATAAAGTAGGGATGTCGTATAAAACTTTTTCAGCGGCTATGAATGGCAGGCGGCGGATTACCATTGAAGAGTTGGTAAGGATCAGTAAAGTATTGGACGTACCAGTAGAAAAATTGATCGAAGGAGTGATTGAAGATGATCGAATTACACACACCAGCTGAAGCGGCTGAGCTGTTAAAAGTTTCAAGAGATACGGTTTATACTCTGATACATACACGGGAGCTTCCGAGCGTAAAGATCCGTGGGCAATACCGAGTGAGAGGGATAGACTTAGAAAATTATATAAGTGAAGCGCTTGGATGGGAGGCGTAACTATGTACGATCCTTACGATGCGAAAGGTTTTTCTAATTTACAATGTCCTACGCAAAAGATATTTCGTGTTTTCTGTGTGAGGTTCTGGAATGCCTGGGGCGAGAAATCAAGAAAGAAAAAACAGCCTAAAGAGGTCAAGTTGGCAGCGGATGAAAACGGCATTTTTTTGAAAGTGACCTGTGCAGACGGAGAGTGGTACCACGTCACCAATACGGGCGAGTGGTATTAAAAAGAAAAAAGGAGCCGGAAACAGAGGTGGGGTTGTATGGCTAAGGGCTTCGTTAAACTACATCGGGACATTCAGGAACACTGGCTGTGGGGAAAAGATACTTTTTCAAAAGGTCAGGCATTTATGGATATGGTGATGCTTGCAAGTCATGAAGAAGTTACGTTCCCACACGGTAATCAGTTGATTACTTTACAGCGTGGACAATTTCTCAGCAGTATCGAAAAACTTGCGAAGAAGTGGGGATGGGGAGAAAAGAAAGCCCGGAATTTTTTTAATCTGTTAATTAGAGATGGAATGCTATCGAAGGATTCAACAAAAAGGTTTACTGTTTTTACTATATTAAACTATGAGAAGTGGCAAGGAGAAGGATCGAAAGAGAGCCGGACAGAAGCCGAGCTGAAGCCGGGCAGAAGGAGCCCCAAAAGCCGGACTGAAACCCTTGATAGTGTAAGCCTAAAAGGAAATAAAGCCGGACAAAAGCCGGACAAGGGGGACTTTGAAAGCTCTAAAAAAGCCGACATTCAAGAAATGAAGAAGAAAGAAATAAAGAAAAAAGGAAAAGAAGAGACGGAAGCAGAATCGAAAAAAATTCCTTATCAACGAGTTGTCGAATTATTCCACTCAGCCTGTCCTTCTTTTCCTAGGATTATCAAGCTGACAGATGCGAGAAAGAAAACCATTGCGGCCAGGTGGAAAGAATACGACCAAGGAATAAAACCTTTTTTTCAATTATTTAACGCTGCTGAATCATCCGACTTTCTAAAAGGAAAAAATGAACGAAAATGGCGAGCGAACTTTGATTGGCTGATGAAATCGGACAATATGGCTAAAGCATTGGAGGGGAACTACGGTAATAAAAAAGGGGGCGAAGGGAATGAAAGATATAGTGGAGAATGTGATCAGTATAAGAGCCTCGGAATTGACCTCGACCAGCTGGAAGTGTGAAGTTTGCAATAAGCCCAAAAAAACAAAACTTGTATTACTTGGAAAAGAAAGAGTTGTTCGTTGTAATTGTGAATGCGAAACAATGGACTACGAAGCAAAGAAAGCTGAAGAGCAACGTCGGAAACAGTTGAAAGCTATTGAAAAACTGAAGAGATACAGCTTAATGGATTCTAAATTTCATGGCAGCACACTGACTTCCTGGGATGAAGCTATTGGTTCGCCTAAATTGAAAAAGACTGTTAATAAATACGTTGAAAACTGGCTGGAAATGAAGGAGAACAATATTGGGTTGTTGATCCATGGTAATCCTGGCATTGGTAAAACCTACGCAGCTTTCGCCATTGCAAACGAGATTATGCAGCAGTACCGAGCCATAGTAGTGGCTGTCAACACGATAGGCTTATTGGCTCGGATTCGGGAAACTTTCAACCGGAATGACAAGGAAGCAGAGATTGATATTATCCGCTCACTGGAAAAGGCCAGTCTGCTTATTCTCGATGACCTAGGAGCCGAGCAGAAAACCAACTGGTCCACAGCTATGCTATATCAGATTATAGATGCTCGGTATCGTTCCGGCAAACCACTGATTTTAACAACCAATTTGCCTCTGGATAACCTTAGAGATAAGCTCATAAGCGAAGATGCCATTGATCGTACCTATGATCGAATTGCTGAAATATGCCTACCTATTCAGGTTAGAGGCAAATCTAATCGGGCAGAAGTGGCTAAAACGAAAAGAGAGCAATTGATGGAACTGCTGAAAAAGGAGAACTGAAAGAATGGGATGATAAAAAAATTGATTCTAATGCTGCTGGAGATCCGGCTGGTAAATCAGCAAAGGAATAAGGAGCTGAAAGAAAAGCGTCAAGAGTTGAAAATAAAACAGGTGGCAAGATGAATATTAAAATTTTTAGTCGGGAAGAGGATTTTAGACTAGGTAGTAACTGAAAGTTTACATAAGGAAAGGGGGAGAAGAAAGTGGAATATATTGATGCGGGGACATTGCTTGAAGAGTTAACAAACGATCAAATTGACAAGGAGTTTGAGAACGTTATTTATGGAAGAGGCGAAGGAGTTGAAGTTATAGAATCACCCAAAAAAACAGAGCATAAAGTCAAAGGCGTAAGAGTTTGCGACTGGCATTTATGCAGAATCTCTTTTCTTTACAGAAAAATAAATGATCGTTTTTGTAGTCCAGAATGTCGTATCAAGTATCACTCAGGACTGAATTACGCAAAAAAAAAGCAAAAGAAAAAGGGAAAAAATAGTCTGAGAGGGGGCTTCTTTTATGTCGGGACATAAGCCGGCCAGACTCCAATTTTGCCTGGGATCTTTGGGTAGCCACTAGTATGAATTTTGTCTCTGATCTAACCGGCGTACCTCCGGCGGGGGAAAAAGAAGTTAAGCATTACGATCAGGCTTGTCAAGGCTTGCATCGCAACCAGCTTGCTGGCAGCCGGCGCCTTTCCGGATGGCCTTGACCAGCCTAGAGGAATGCGTACAATTCCCCTGGCTGTCGGAGGACGCAGGCAAGCTGACACAGGAAGCTTGGCAACTGATTGATTATTTTAGGACGGCAGTGTGCGTCTTTTGCACTCTGGCGTCCGTTCTTATGCTCTTGACCTTGGTGGCCCGGTGGGTGGTTTTCCTACGGTGCCGCTGATCTTGACCTTTAGGGCTGGCCGGAGCCACGAGAAGCCGGTGATCTTCCGGCTGAAGTGCAGCGAAGGCCAGACCTGCTCTTGACTTGCTCTTGATTTTGGACCCGAGA
>NZ_FNPV01000021.1 GCF_900107405.1 Tindallia californiensis
ATAAATGCCCCGAGCATTGCAAAGCTTAATGTTTTTTTCACGAAGATATTCCATCGGTATATGATCGATCCCCGAGCTGGTTAGCTGGATCAGTTGATTGCCGCAAGAGCCATGCCAACTAGCTGAATTTCAATCATGCCGATTTCAATTGGAATGACAGCACCGCCTAGACCGAAAACAAGAATGACTGAAGCGATAATCATATTTCTAGTTTTGGAGAAGTCCACGCGATTTTCTACAAGTGTTCTTGCACCAATGGATGCAATCATTCCAAACAGAATATTTCAGCACCACCAATAATCGATCTTGGAATCGTATCAGTAAACCCTGTGAGCTTTGGAATCAGACCAATACCGATGGTTATTATAGCTGCGATTCTCATTACTTTTGGATCAAATACTTTAGTTAAAGCAAGGACGCCGGTATTTTGAGAATAGGTAGTATTAGCAGGACCACCAAAAAAAGCTGAAATAGTTATTGCAACGCCGTCACCTGCCAAAGTTCTATGGAGTCCAGGGTCTTTAGCGATATCTTTCTTAATAACACCACTCATAGCGAGCACATCACCCATATGCTCTACAACGGTCGTTAATGCAATGGGTGCTACAATAAGAATAGCTCCAATGTTAAATTTAGGGAGTCCAAATTGGGGCAAACCAAACCATGCAGCTTCAAGCATAGGCGCGTAATCAACCCGTCCAAGTATTGCGGCAAGAACATAGCCTGCAGCTAATCCGATAATGACGGGGATGACTTTTAAAAATCCTTTGCTAAAAATTGCTACACTGATGATGACTAGTAAAGTTACCATCGATAGCAACCAATCCTGAGAGGCCATGTTAATGGCTGTAGGAGCAAGGGTCATACTAATTACAATAATAATAGGACCGGTGACTACTGGTGGGAAAAAAGAAACAATCTTCTCAGGTCCATAGACTGATACAAGCCAGGAAAAGACCAGATATAAAATTCTCGCAACAACAATTCCACCTCTGGCGTAGTCTAGGCCGTATAGTTCAGCAGCCACAATGATAGGAGCAATAAAAGAAAAAGATGAGCCTAAGTAGGCAGGAACTTTTCCTTGTGTGATAAAATGAAAAATCAGTGCTTCTTGTAGTACCTATTGCTTAGCGTTGTAAACCCTCATTTTTCTAGGGCTATCCCAAATAGACTTCTTTAAAATGATTGCTCATTGATCATCGAACACATTGTAAATGAGATGGATTGATTTTTCAGTGCAAAGTATTAAAATTGTCACATGGCTATCTCTGTTCTTTTTATCTGGTTATAATTGCATCTGTTCTCGAAGAAATCTTACTCTTATCAGGCATGCTTCTGTTCAGTTATTGTAAATGTTTATATGCAGTATGTTTACATTGTTTATTATGTTATTGTGCCGCCCGATCTATGACCAACCCAAGGTGGTTCCCTTTGGGCCATCCAAAATCTTCTTTAACTGACACATCTTTCTTCTTACCCTCCTGAGAATCGAGCAACACCTTATCCTGGTTGCTTTTCAGCTGAAAAAGAGCAGATTTTCATCTTCAAAAATGATATAATTAGGCTAGTAAGAAAGGAAGTGGATCGATGGATCACAACGTTGTCAAAAATCCCCACGATACTTTTTTTAAGGAAAACTTCTCTCGGACGGACGTAGCCCATAGTTTTCTAACTTATTACCTGCCAGAAGATGTGTTAAGTCAGATTGACCTTACCAGTCTGAATCCGGAAAAAGACCGGTTTATTAACAAAAGTCTAAAAGAAAGTCATTCAGATATGCTTTACAGCACCCGAATCAACGGTCAGGATGGATATATTTACTTTTTATTTGAGCATAAGAGCTATGTGGAAAAAGATACCCTATTTCAGCTCATGAGCTATATGACCGATATTTGGCGGGCCGACATGAAGCAAGACATAAAAGAGCTTCCTGTCATTATCCCCCTGGTTATTTACTGCGGGGCCAGTACGTGGCAGGCTAAAACTCGACTGGGCGACATGATCGCTGGCTACCACGCCCTGCCGGAGACAATCAAAAAGTACGTCCCAGATTACGAATACCCTTTTTATGACTTATCGCATTACAGCGTGGACGAAATGAAAGGCAGTGCCCGGTTCCAGATCATGACCAGCGCTTTTCAGAGCGTATTCCGGCGTCAACAAAAACATCGGGATTCCAGAGACGTGATCCTTAGAGCCGGCGAACACCTAAGGCAAATGGAAAACCAAGAGGACGCCATGGACTGTTTCGAAACGCTTTTGCGCTATTTGAATAATGAAGGCAAACCCATGAACCGACAAGAGATGGAAGCAATCGCGGAGCAATTGAAAGGAATTTATGCGAAAGGGAGTGAAGTAATGAAATCCACAGCAGATTTATTGAGAGAAGAAGGTATTCAATTGGGTGAAGCGAGAGGTGAAGCGAGAGGCATTCAAAGGGGCAAACAAGAAGAAAAAGCCAATACACTCATCAAACAATTGACTAAACGTTTTCATGTCTTACCGGAAGAAATAAAAGAAAGAATCAGACAACTGGATACGGATACACTGGATTTAATGCTGATAGAAATATTCGATTACCAAAGCGTCGATGACGTAAAGAAATGGCTTCACTGATCCCACTTAACGACCCTATGGCCCTTGCGGACATCAGACCGTCTTTGGTTCTTTCGCTTTGGGACGTAGCACCCGTGTCTATTGGTGGAAGAACCTTTGTCCCGCTCCGATTCTCAACGGATAATCTGGATGCTCGGGCGGAATGGATTAATTCTA
>NZ_FNPV01000022.1 GCF_900107405.1 Tindallia californiensis
ACGAATGTGACCGCGTACTTTTTGTAGAACGGGCCAACGAGTTGCGATTGGTAGCAAGGTTAAGTTCTTCAGGAACGGAGCCGTAGCGAAAGCGAGTCTTAATAGGGCGAATCAGTTACCGGTTGCAGACCCGAAACCGTGCGATCTACCCATGGCCAGGTTGAAGCGAGAGTAAAATCTCGTGGAGGACCGAACCAGGTGACGTTGAAAAGTCATTGGATGAGCTGTGGGTAGGGGAGAAATTCCAATCGAGCACGGAAATAGCTGGTTCTCGCCGAAATAGCTTTAGGGCTAGCCTTGGGAAGAGACGACAGGAGGTAGAGCACTGAATGGTCTAGGGGCCTTCACCGGTTACCAACACCTATCAAACTCCGAATGCCAGTCGTTATACCCAGGAGTCAGACTGCGAGTGATAAGATCCGTAGTCGAGAGGGAAACAGCCCAGACCAACAACTAAGGTCCCAAAGTGTATGTTAAGTGGAAAAGGATGTGAGATTGCAAAGACAACCAGGATGTTGGCTTAGAAGCAGCCATACATTTAAAGAGTGCGTAATAGCTCACTGGTCCAGGGATCTTGCGCCGAAAATAACCGGGGCTAAAACATACCACCGAAGTTTTGGATGTAGAAATACATGGTAGGCGAGCAATGCGTGCCGGACGAAGTCAGATTGTGAAGTCTGGTGGACGGCACACAAGAGAGAATGTTGGCATGAGTAACGAGAGGCAGGTGAGAAACCTGCCCGTCGAAAACCCAAGGGTTCCTGAGGAAGGCTCGTCCGCTCAGGGTAAGTCGGGACCTAAGCCGAGGCCGAAAGGCGTAGGCGATGGATAACAGGTGGAGATTCCTGTACCACCGAGATTCGCATGAGAGAAGTGGGGACACAGGAGGATAGACCGAGCGCGCCGTTGGTCGAGCGCGTCCAAGCTGGTAGGGAGAACAGGTAGGCAAATCCGCCAGTTCAGTAATCCTGAGAAGTGATGGGGAGCGAAAAACAAGTAGCGAAGCGGTTGAATCCACACTGTCAAGAAAAGCCACTATCGAGAATCAAGGTGCCCGTACCGCAAACCGACACAGGTGGGTGAGGAGAGAATCCTAAGACGAACGGGAGAACTATTGTTAAGGAACTCGGCAAAATGACCCCGTAACTTCGGGAGAAGGGGTGCCGAGCGAGGTGAATAAAGAACATTAGGAGCCTTGCTCGGCCGCAGTGAATAGGCCCAAGCGACTGTTTAGCAAAAACACAGGTCTCTGCAAAGTCGAAAGACGAAGTATAGGGGCTGACGCCTGCCCGGTGCTGGAAGGTTAAGGGGAAGAGTTAGGGTAACCGAAGCTTGGAACTTAAGCCCCAGTAAACGGCGGCCGTAACTATAACGGTCCTAAGGTAGCGAAATTCCTTGTCGGGTAAGTTCCGACCCGCACGAAAGGCGTAACGATTTGGGCACTGTCTCAACAATAGACCCGGTGAAATTGTAATACCAGTGAAGATGCTGGTTACCTGCGACAGGACGGAAAGACCCCGTGGAGCTTTACTGCAGCCTGACATTGGATTTTGGTACGGAATGTACAGGATAGGTGGGAGACTAAGAACCCAGGACGCCAGTCTTGGAGGAGTCGACGTTGGGATACCACTCTTTTCGTACTGGAATTCTAACCACGGACCGTAAACCGGTTCTGGGACACTGTCAGGCGGGCAGTTTGACTGGGGCGGTCGCCTCCCAAAGAGTAACGGAGGCGCTCAAAGGTTCCCTCAGCACGGTCGGAAATCGTGCGAAGAGTGTAAAGGCAGAAGGGAGCTTGAATGCGAGACCTACAAGTCGAGCAAGGACGAAAGTCGGACTTAGTGATCCGGTGGTACCGCGTGGAAGGGCCATCGCTCAACGGATAAAAGCTACCCCGGGGATAACAGGCTTATCTCCCCCAAGAGTCCACATCGACGGGGAGGTTTGGCACCTCGATGTCGGCTCATCACATCCTGGGGCTGAAGTAGGTCCCAAGGGTTGGGCTGTTCGCCCATTAAAGTGGTACGCGAGCTGGGTTCAGAACGTCGTGAGACAGTTCGGTCCCTATCCGTCGCAGGCGTTGGAAATTTGAGAGGAACTGTCCTTAGTACGAGAGGACCGGGATGGACATACCGCTGGTGAACCAGTTGTTCTGCCAAGAGCATCGCTGGGTAGCTACGTATGGCAGGGATAAGTGCTGAAGGCATCTAAGCACGAAGCCCGCCTCAAGATGAGATTTCCCACTCCGTAAGGAGGTAAGACCCCAGAAAGACGATCTGGTAGATAGGCCGGAGGTGGAAGTGCAGTAATGTATGGAGCTGACCGGTACTAATGGTACGAGGACTTGACCTAAAAAAAGTGCGAAAACGTTTCATGTAGTTTTGAGGGAACAACAGAAGACGTGACCAAAGCGAAGGGGAAACACCTGTTTCCATCTCGAACACAGCCGTTAAGCCCTTCAGCGCTGATGGTACCTGGAAGGAGACTTCCCG
>NZ_FNPV01000023.1 GCF_900107405.1 Tindallia californiensis
GCTAGCACCACCGCGGTCTGTATTATTAAAATAATGAACTTTGCCGCCAATAACCATTGAGTAATCTGTATGGATTGTGTACGGTAGCATTTTAAGCCCAGTGTCTTTATCAAGTAACATCGCTTGTTGCTCTTCCGTAAAGTATTCCATGAGTTCCGACAGATCATCTGGTATTGTACGAAGTGATAAGGCGACGGAAATTCTATCGCCTCTTCTTTGTAGATAACCTTGCTCTACCTGAAGTCCCACCTGTTGGACCAATCCCTTGCGTATGTTCCCTGCCTGATCAGGTGTTGGCGTAAAGACATTGTTATGGCGGTTGATCACTTGTGAAACAAGGCTTTCCCCATAGTGGAAGAATGGATCCATAGACCCGGAACTAGTATATTGAACACTACTATTAAGATTAAATTTTTGATTCACCGCTTGATTGATTGCCTTTAATCCGAGCGTAGCATACTGTCCGTAGGGGAAAAGACCTACCCAGTCAGAGCCAAAGTTTGTGAGATAGTAGAGGACAGTAGGAGTAACATTACCGCTGGTCATTTTAGTGTAAATCACCGGCGGGAGGTAATAAGTCGTTTTTGGATTTGAAGGATCTGAAGGATCTGCAAACAACGATTGAACAAAATCCACAAAGAGATCCGATTGGTTGTCTATTGGAGTATCCAAGATCATATCCTCTAAAGAGCTAACATATCCTTCATAAGCACCATAATCAATGCTACGCACCATTTCTACTCGTTTAACGGCATGACCATGTCTTTTTCTGAAGGTCGCACGATTAAGGCCAGTGGTGGGAAACGATGTGAAGCGATTTGGAGTATGTGCGAGTATTTGGTGTACTTCCGATACCCTTAATTTCTGTTTATTCTGATTAATGTCTAGGGCGGAGTGTCTATAATTCACATCCTCAAGCACAGTAAAAACAGCACCGGTTAAGGGACCTCTAGCATAGCATCCTGAAGTGCCTCTTTCCTGAACAACGATACGCAAACGATCACGTGCTCGTGTTTGAAGTGCTTTTCCGCGAGCGACTGGTGAGAAAAGGAACTCTTTATGAATAAGGAGGGTTTCGTAATTTCCTTGGCGATAAACCACTTCCACAGCAGCTATTCCATCAGAAAAATGCAGACCACCACTATCGAGAGCCTTTAGAAAAGCGCGAAACTGATCAAAATTCTGAAAATCATCCAGAGATTTAATACGAATCGGGGTGTTAGAAGCACTTGGAGAACCATCCGAAAAACTCATTAGGCCTTGGAGTTCAGCAGCGGCCAGTGGGGCCGAAGCCTTCTCGGAAAACCCATGCACTACCTCTCCCTCACTGTTCACATGAATAGAAGTGCCTTGAACCGTTAGGCGGGTAG
>NZ_FNPV01000024.1 GCF_900107405.1 Tindallia californiensis
ATGAAATTGTTTGTCGGTATTGATGTAAGTTCTTTAACGTTGGATGTCTGCTTTCTTGACAGTGATCTTCAGGTTTTAAAGCAGTGTTCCCTTCCCAACGACCTGCATGGTGCCTCCAGCATCAAAGAGCTGATTCTGGAATGTCATCAGAATGTGGCTTACGAATCAATCCTTGTCGGCATGGAATCCACTTCGGTTTACAGTTTCCATCCGGCAGCTTTCCTCAACGAGGATCCTGATCTCAAAGGGCTGGGTGTGAAGGTGGTTGTCCAAAACCCTAAGGCCATCGCCCGGTTCAAAGGGCTTTTCGAAGAGGATAAGACGGATAAAGTGGATGCTTACCGGATTGCTGATTTCCTCCGTTTTGACCGGTTTAATTTGTCCTTGGTCAAAGAGGAAAAGTACCTGGCTCTTCAACGTCTGACTCGTTCCCGCTATCAGTTGATTCAACAGATGACAGAGTGCAAACAGCATTTTCTGGAGAACCTTTACTACAAGTGTAATACCTTAACCCGGGATGTGGACACGTCGGTCTTTGGTGCGGCCATGATGGATTTACTCTCAGAGTCTTTATCCCTGGATGACATTGCGGCCATGCCCATCGAGGATTTGGCTGAGGTGCTTCAGCAGAAGGGTCGGGGGCGGTTTGCTGATCCCACTAAGCTGGCCAAGGCCATTAACAAGGCGGCCCGTGATTCTTACCGGTTGGGTAAGGTGATGCAGAACTCTGTTGATGTGGTGTTGGGGTCTTATGCCTTGATGATCCGCACCATCAAAGAACAGATTAAATCCCTTGATTCGGCCATTGAAAGGCTTCTGGAGGCCATTCCTGAAAGTCAGTCTTTGCTCAGCATTCCTGGTATTGGTAAGGTGTATACCGCCGGCATTTTGGCTGAAATCGGTCAAATTGATCGGTTTGAGGATCAGGCGAAGGTAGCCAAGTATGCCGGGCTTTACTGGAAGCGTAAACAGTCTGGTAACTATGAATCACCGCGCACTTCTCTCACCCGCACAGGCAATCATTATTTGCGTTATTACCTGGTTGAAGCTGCCAACTCAGTTCAGCGCCATGAGCCTGTGTACCGTGAGTTTTACTTGAAAAAGTATCGTGAAGTGCCGAAGCATCAACATAAACGTGCCCTTGTACTGACGGCAAGAAAATTGGTGCGGATGGTGGATGTGCTGCTACGCAACCGCCAACTTTATGCGCCGGAAAGGAGCGTGTAATTATCGATCTTTACTGATCGATCCGTATGCCCTTTATTGCCCGAACAAATATTCCTGGTTTGATTCGGGTCTGGTTTGTGTGCGCTTTTTTCAAATCTATTATCGTCAAAAGTAAATTTTTTTCGCATTACCCCCTTGACTTATCACCACAAGTCTT
>NZ_FNPV01000025.1 GCF_900107405.1 Tindallia californiensis
GGTAGTGTAAACTTAAACACTACTTTTTAGATTTACTTGCTTTATATTGCAAAGGTTTCAAAGTTTTTTTGTAATAAAAAACAATGACCCCCCATTTCTTGATATAATTGAAGTTCCTCAACAACAATTTCAATAAAGAAAGGTTGGTCATTGTGAACTCCATTATAACTCATTTACTTGTCTATATTCAATATCTTGAAAAAGAACTTTCTACTCTGCTACTCTTTATTTCGAAAAATATTCCACTCAGGCAGTGGCAGTTTGAGGATTCGAACTCTCCTAAGTACCACAAACTCAAGATTGATAAACTTCCACGGATCCTCAAATTTGAACAACAGGATTACCGTTTCTTACTAGCGTATTATCAGGAACGTTACCAAAAAGAACTCAAGCCCGTGAAGCGTCAGCTGGGTAAAGACATTCCTACCGATACCTGCTGTCCCCGTTGTCAGGCGCCTCACCAATATCTTTACGATAATAACGGCGGTAACGGACAGTTCCAGTGCAAGGTTTGCAAGCAGACTTTTGTGACCGGTGAAAACGTTCGAAAACCCATTACCCTTGCCTGTCCTCACTGTGGCCATACCTTAACACCTAAGAAAGATCGTAAACACTTTCGAGTTCACAAATGCGTAAATAAGAAATGTTCCTATTATCTTCAGCACCTGAAAAAGCTTCCCAAAGATCTTCCTGTAAAGGATCGCCATCAATACAAGCTTCACTATATTTATCGAGAGTTTACTCTGGACTTCTTTGCCATGGATTTACTTTCGCTACCTAAGCGGGCTTCCAGCTTTAAGTTCCGAAAACAAAGCGCCCATATCATGGGACTGGCCCTTACCTACCATGTGAATCTCGGCCTATCTCTTCGAAGAACCGCCCAGGCCCTTAAAGAGGTCCATAATGTTCAGATATCCCATACTCAAGTAGCTTATTATGCTCAAACGGCTTCCGTGGTTATTAAGCCCTTTGTGGATCAGTATGACTATCAACCCTCCACGCAGATAGCGGCTGACGAAACCTATGTTAAGGTCCGTGGTCTTAACGGTTACGTCTGGTTTATCATGGACATTATCTCACGCTCGATCCTTGGCTACCAGGTATCCGATAATCGTGGTGTAGGACCTTGTATACTTGCCATGCGTCAATCTTTTGCAAAGTTCAAGACCTTCCCAGGTAAAGCCCTGCGGTTTGTGGCAGATGGCTATTCTGCTTATCCCTTAGCCGCTCAACAGTTTTCCCTTCATGAAAACAAATCTTTTGATGTTACTCCTGTTATTGGACTTTCCAATGATGATCCGGTTTCCAGAAAATTTCGCCCTTTTAAGCAGCGAGTAGAGCG
>NZ_FNPV01000027.1 GCF_900107405.1 Tindallia californiensis
TCAGATTTCCGGTAGTAGTTTTTGAATGGATAATCGGCGGTAAAAACCGATAATGAGAACTTTTTGCCTGCTGTTCTGCCATTTTGCTTAGGAAACGAGTAAATCGGTCTTGTGAAGGTAAATCAGAAGGTGTTTCCAAAAACATGTCTTCCAATTGTTTAACATATTCCTCTGTGGAAGGACCGCCGTACACCGGATGGTACATACTTTCTGGAAAACGGTACTCAATGCTTTGGATTGCTTTTGGTTCAGATAAAACGGGAGGATAGACTATTTCTTCATGAGGCTCCAGATGCCAAGGTGTCTTGTACAAAGAAGAATACCGCTCAACACGCAATCTTGTTGTGTATCCAGAACCATTGGCGGTTGACTCTGCTTCCACACTCTCACTCACGATACTAATGTTAAGACTCATAGAGTTAGCTGGAGGAGAGGCTGACTCCCTGGGTCCTGGTGGTCTTGAATTGATGACAACAATATATAAAACGCCGCTACCTACCGTCCGTAATTCCTTCGTCTCTATCCCTGGTGTTGAGAAAAAATCTTCATGAATATGGAGGGTTTCTGTTTGGGAAATACCATCGACTATATCATCACCAAATTCAGAATAAACCACCTTCACCGAGGCCGTCCCATCAGAAAAGGAAGGTTCAAAATTTTCAGCATAATCCAGAAAAGCTTCAAATTGATTATAGTTCTGGAAATCATCTAAGGATTTAATGGTAGTACTAGTAGACTGACTACCAGGAGAACCATCCGAAAAACTCATTAGGCCCAGGGGTTCAGCAGCGGCCAGTGGGGCCGAAGCCTTCTCGGAAAACCCATGCACTACCTCTCCCTCACTGTTTACATGAGTAGAAGTGCCTTGAACCGTTAAAGTAACACTTTCCTGATGATAGTCAGGTCTTTCCAGGTCATAGATCTTGAGAGCATAATCCCGCTGATAATCCGTATTCCCCTCCGGGTCAAAGTCTGAATCGTAGTCTCGTCGATAGGTCGTATAAGCACGAACATAGCCATCATAATTAACAACACT